>CANOBT010000051.1 GCA_947564305.1 uncultured Lachnospiraceae bacterium
AGTAGTTTAATAAATATAAATTCTGAATCTTTTTATAATCTCGCATCATTTTCTTCCCATTGACGTTAGCAGACATTTGTACTAAACTAAAGCCATAGCAGAGTAAGCTATGACATAAAAAATGCCCCAGATATAAGGAAGTTGATATTTATGGATGTTGTCACAATACTAGATGAATTGCAGAAAAAGGCACTGCATGATACAAAAATCCGAAATCGTTTTTTGGACACCAAAAAATCGAAGGAACCGGTTATGGCATTTTGTAAGGTATGCCGCGAACTGGGATATGAACTTTATGAGATGGATTTAATCTGTGCAGGTGAAGAATTTCATGCTACAATGAAGCGAAGCACCAACGGCGGCGGTGAAAATTCGCCGATGCTCTCAGGAGAAGACGACTTTTACGAGTTGTTTATGGCAAGCATCACTCCGGATAAAATATAAAACAAAAAAGCGAGAACAATTTCATGAAAAACAACATAGATTTCATCATTATTGGAGCCTCAATCCTGGATGTCCTGGCACAGCCCGTTACAACGGATGTCTTTGAAACAGGTTCCGTTTCTGCAAAACATGTGGTCATGCATACCGGAGGCGATGCACTGAATGAAGCCACCATACTTGCCGCACTCGGCTCCTCTGTTCGTTTAATCAGCAAAACAGGCGCCGATTATGCGGGAAACTACATCCAAAAGCATTGTCAGCAGGCCAGGATAGACACCACTTTCCTGCAAAGTCAGGAATCCCTGGAAACAGGGGTTAATCTCGTACTGGTTGACGCTTCCGGCGAACGGCATTTTGTCACATCACAGAACGGAAGCCTGAGAAAGCTAACCCCCGCCGACATTCCGGATACCGCGTTCTCAGGCGGAAAATATCTCTGCTTTGCTAGTATTTTTGTGTTTCCGGCTTTTGATGATGCCGCACTGGCCAGGTTATTTTCCAAGGCAAAAGCAAATGGGCTGATTCTTTGCGCGGATATGACCAAACGCAAGCACGGCGAAAACCTGAATGATATGAAAAACTGCCTGTCACTGCTGGATTATATTTTTCCAAATTATGAAGAGGCAAGCCTTCTTACCGGTCTCACAGACTGGGACGAAATTGCAGACGCATTTCTTGAGTGTGGAACAGGATGTATTATTCTAAAATCAGGTGCCAGAGGATGCTTTATCAAAACGAAAACCGAACGATACTGGATTCCTGCATACCCCCACGCACACTGCCTGGATACTACCGGCGCAGGGGATACCTTTACCGCATGCTTTTTGTATTCTTTAAACCAGGGAATGCCACTGCCTGAATGTGGAAAATTTGCAAATGCAGGCGCATCTATCTGTATCGAACAGATGGGGGCAACAGGAAAAATCAAGAACAAAGAGCAAGTTATAGAGCGATATTCGGAAATTTCATTCCCCTGTAAATAAAATACACTCCCAAAATCTTTTTCGCATCTGATTTTACAGCTTATTTTCAATATGACAATTGTATTTTGCAAAAAAAAATGATAAAATAAAATGCAGTTTAGTGTAAATTTATTCATTAACAGCAGGCGCATCTATCGCGCTTTCTATAAATAGAAACGTTTATAGGGGACAGGGGGAATACAGATGTATCATTGCCATATTCAATTCTATTTCACCGGCTGTCAATGCCGCGCATTTGAAATCATAAAAAAGAGGTTTCCACCCGAACATTTTTCCTACGAATTCTCGCAAAGCGGCACTCCTGAAAAGCAGTTGGCTGCGGCGGCCGATGTCATCCTCGTCAACCTGCAGGGACTTGACGTTGAGAGCACATTGTCATCACTTGCCGCATACAGAAAAAAAGACTCCGAACTTATCCTGCTCGCAGACAGCGGGCAAATCCATTTTTGTGAAAATAATTTATCTGAAGTCAGGGACATTTGGAGCATGCCGATGTCCGATGAAGAAGTGAATTTCCGCTTTCTGAAATGGCAGGAAACTTATAAACTGACCAAAGATTTCTGGCAGGCCGAACATTTTTTGAATTCTGCTCTCAACAGCAGTCCGAACCTCGTTTGGTATAAGGATAAAGACGGCACTCATGAGAAGATAAATGACAGTTTCTGCAGGACCGTAAATAAGACCAGAGCACAGATTGAAGGCCAGCGCCATGCATATATCTGGGACGTAGAGCAGGATGATCCTGCCTGCATTGAATCCGAATGCGAAGTCATGCTGAAAAGAAAAACCTGCGTATCGGAAGAATTTATCCGGACACGTGACGGTGTAAAGCAGCTAACCACATATAAATCGCCCTTATACGACCTGGACGGAAGTGTAATGGGAACCGTAGGTCTGGGGATTGACGTAACACAGGAGCGGGCCTTTGAACAGGAGCTGCTGAAAAAGAATCAGATGCTAGAAACCCTTTTTACAACTACGGAATGCGGTGTCATGTGCCATACTCTGGATGGCTCTCAGATTCTCAGTATCAACCGGGCTGCCCTTAGAATTCTGGGTTATAAATCCCAGGACGAGATGGTAGCCGATGGTTTTGACATGATTGCCATGTCTGTCGTAGATGAAGACAAGCCAAAACTCCTAAGTACGATCACTTCATTAAAAAAGATTGGCGATAATTCAAGCGTGGAATACCGTGTACAGCATAAGAACGGCAAAATCCTGCACGCCATGGGCAATATCAAGCTTCTGGAAAAAAACGGGGAGTTATATTACCAACGTTTCATTCTGGACTGTACCGCCCAAAAGATGCGCGAACAGGAAGAATGGGAAAAAAAGAATCTTGAGATTGAATATCAGGAAAAACTATTTGATATTTTTTCTACTTATCTGGCAAGCAATACAGATGATGTATATATGATGCTGAATGAAGACGGAAATATTGTAGAATATGTCAGTCCTAATGTAGAACGCGTGCTCGGTGTTTCCATAGAAAATATACAAAAAGACCTGAAGAATTTTGGCCGTGCCAGATATCTGGACGACCAGACAATTGATTACGAAGACCTGAGAAATCTGGAACCAGATTCTGAGCCCATAACACTGGAAACCGAGCGAATCAATCCCAAAACCGGTGAGCGGAAATATTTCCGTGAGAGCACCTATTGTGTGACCATACAAAGTGCGAAAAAAGTAGTCGTCTATATTTCAGACCGAACCAAAGAACGTCAGACACAGGATGCCCTGGCAGAGGCTCTGGAGATGGCAAAAGTGGCAAACAAAGCCAAGAGTGCTTTCCTAAGCAGTGTCAGCCATGATATCCGCACACCAATGAATGCCATCATGGGACTGACCGAACTGCTGAAAGACGAAGCCGGCAATCCGGAACATGTGGAGGAATATACTCAGAAGATTCATGCGGCAAGCCAACATCTGTTGGGATTGATCAATGATGTATTGGACATGAATAAAATCGAGAGCGGCAATACTACCCTGAACATCTCCGAGTTCAATCTGGCGGAGGTCATTGATGATCTGAATACAATCATTCGGCCTCAGACAAAGGCGAAGAAACAGCTTTTTGAAATCTCCACCTCCTCTTTGACTTGCGAACATCTGCTTGGTGATAAACTACGGATTAATCAGATCCTAATCAATATTTTATCCAATGCCGTTAAATATACCCAAGAGGGCGGCAGAATCATTATGGAAGTAAAGGAACTTCCTCAGATTACTGAAAAATACAGTCAGGTACAATTTACCATAAGCGATAACGGTCAGGGAATGTCGGAAGAATACTTGAAAGTTATCTTCAATCCATTTACACGAGAAAAAGCTTCTACCATCAATGAAATTCAGGGGACCGGACTTGGAATGGCAATCACAAAGAGCCTGGTAGACCTTATGAACGGCAGTATTAAGGTAGAGAGCAAACGTGGTGAAGGCAGTACTTTTACCGTAAAACTGGAGTTCCGCATCCAGGATAATCTGACTGGGGAAGACTGGAGTTTTTGGAGAAAGAACGGACTTTCCCGCATGCTTGTTGCAGATGATGACGAGTTCATCTGCAGCGATATTATTCGGGCAATGTCAGGAACCGGCGTCATTACAGAGTTCGCTACCGACGGACAGACGGCTGTTGATATGATTCACCGTGCCCGTGAGGATGGAAAACCTTTCGACCTGATCATGCTGGACTGGAAAATGCCTGGAATGAGCGGCCTGGAGACAGCCCGCAAGATTCGAGATGAATATAAAGATAAGATTCCAATCCTGCTTTTCACTGCTCATGACTGGGATGAGATTGAGGAAGAAGCTCTGGGAATCGGCATCAATCATTTCCTGCTCAAACCATTTTTTATGAGTAATTTTAAAGATGCTGTAACGCGCATCATGGGTAACAGACAAATGCCACACTCCAAACTGAATGGCGACAGTGTAATCAGGGGCAAGAATATCCTTGTGGTGGATGATATCCCAATCAATCGTATGATTCTGGTGAAGATACTGGACAAACTGGGTGCCTCCTGCGATATCGCTGAAAACGGGCAGGATGCTGTCGAAAAATTCAAAATTTCACAGCCTGACGAATATGATATCATTTTCATGGATATACAGATGCCTGTGATGAATGGTTACGATGCAACCAGGGCAATCCGCGCGAGCGGACATCCTTCGGCAAAGCAGGTCGCGATTATTGCCATGACTGCAAATGCTTTTATTGATGATGTAAAAGAAGCTTTGGAATCTGGAATGGATGCCCACATTGCCAAGCCTGTGGTCGTGGAACAGTTGAAAGCCACAGTCGGAGAAGTGTTAGAACGTAAAGGAGAACTGGTTTAAGCAAATATGTCCGAAAAAACTTTAGTAATCGCAGAAAAACCATCCGTAGCACGGGATATCGCCCGTGTCATGCATTGTAGTAAAAAAACAAATTCGTATTTGGAAGGGAACCAGTATATCATCACATGGGCACTGGGACATCTGGTCACGCTTGCCGACCCGGAAGAATATGGAAAACAATATCAGTCCTGGAGTATGGACACCCTGCCCATGCTCCCTAAAGAATGGAAGCTGGTCGTCATCAAACAGACCTCCCGGCAGTATGCCGCTATAAAAGAACTCCTGCACCGCAAAGATGTCACACAGGTCATCATTGCAACTGATGCCGGAAGGGAAGGTGAACTGGTTGCCCGCTGGATATTGGATAAGGCGGGAAATAAAAAGCCTCTCCGCCGTCTCTGGATTTCCTCTGTCACAGACAAGGCTATCCGGGAGGGGTTCTCCCATTTAAAGCCGGGAAAAGCGTATGAAAATTTATATCATGCAGCAGTTGCAAGGGCACAGTCTGACTGGGTGGTAGGAATCAACGCTACCCGTGCCCTCACCTGCAAGTACAATGCGCAGCTCTCCTGTGGACGGGTCCAGACTCCCACCCTTGCTATGATTGCCGCACGCGAGGAGGAAATCAAAAAATTCCAACCCAAGCCTTATTACGGCCTGAAAGCGATTTCCGGCGGCATTACCTATACTTGGACAGACAGTAAATCGGGCTCTGCACGCAGCTTTGACAAAAACAGAATCGAAAAAATCCTGGAACAGTCTGCTTCCGAAAAGCTCAGAATTACTGACATCCAACGAAAAACAAAGCATTCTGCTGCTCCTGCCCTCTATGACCTGACTACTCTGCAGAGGGAAGCGAACCAGAAATATGGCTTCTCCGCCAAAGAAACATTGAATATCATGCAGCGTCTGTATGAAAACCACAAGGTTCTGACCTATCCGCGGACAGATTCCCGGTATCTGACCTCAGATATGCTGGGAACTATGGAAGAACGCTTAAAAGCCTGTGCTACCGGTCCCTATAAAAAGCCGGCCTTGAGACTTTCCCGGCAGAAAATTCAAGGAAAACCTGCCTTTGTGAACAACAGCAAGGTCAGTGACCACCACGCCATCATTCCCACAGAACAGTTTGCAGACCTGACCCATATGAGCAATGAAGAACGTAAAATCTTTGATCTTGTGGTTCGTCGTTTCCTGGCAGTCCTGTGTCCTGCATGTGAGTATGAAGAAACCTCTATCCAGGCAAAACTCGGAAACGAGACATTTCAGGCACATGGCCGACTCCTGAAATCTCCTGGCTGGAGAGAAGCCTATGACCAGGATTACGAAGAATTAGACGAAGATGATAATGAGTCCCCTGATATGGATACAGTCTTTTCTGTCCATTCAGACTCATCCGCGTCTTCTAATGAATGCTTGAAGGAAGAGACTGTCAAATCACTGCAAAAGGGTGCATCTCTCCCGGTTTCCAAACTGGCAGTGACAGAAGGAAAAACCAAGCCGCCATCCTATTTTACAGAAGGCACTTTAATTGCCGCCATGGAAAATCCGGTAAAATACCTGCAGCATAAAGATAAAAGTATCATCCGAACCCTCGGAGAAACGGGAGGACTTGGTACGGTTGCCACCCGTGCAGATATTATCGAAAAGTTATTCAACAGCTTTTTGATGGAAAAACGCGGCAATGAAATCCACATTACTTCAAAGGGAAAACAGCTTTTAGAATTAGTTCCGCAGGACTTAAAGAGTCCGGAGCTGACCGCCTCCTGGGAGCAGCGCCTTCAGGCCATTGCCGCCGGCAGGGAATCTGATAAAAAATTTATGGCCGAAATCCAGGATTACACCGTCTCCCTGATTCAGGAAATCAAAGCCGGAAACGGTACATTCCGCCACGACAACTTAAGCCGCACAAAATGCCCGCAGTGCGGAAAGTACATGTTGGAAGTGAACGGAAAACACGGAAAAATGCTGGTCTGTCAGGACAGAGAATGCGGCTGCCGCGAAACCATTTCCAGACATACCAATGCTCGCTGCCCTGTGTGCCACAAAAAGATGGAGCTTGTGGGGAAAGGCGACGGACAGCGGTTCGTATGCACCTGCGGATACCGTGAAAAACTCAGTGCCTTTGAGGAACGCAGGAAAAAAGAAGGAAAAGGAATCAATAAACGGGAAGTCAACAATTATCTGAAAAAGCAGGCAAAAGAAGCGAATGCGCCCATCAATAATGCATTTGCTGAGGCTTTTGCTAAGATGAAGCTAGATGAATGAATTTCAGATATTTTAATCAAGATTTGCGTGTATAAAATATATCCGTTTTAAAACCAGCCGGATAAACTATGAAGGCAAATACATAGTTTACCCGGCTTCACTACTGGGGATTGAAAGTCATAATGTTCAATCCTTCCCCTCATATTCTATTTTATAACCGCCGGCATCATCCTTCATAACTCTGTACAAACCTGCTTCCTCCTCCCGTTCTGCCTTTTGGTAACTGACGGCTTGCTTCTCCTCATCCGGCGCTCCCTCTACCCTCTCCGGCACGCCCGTCTTAATCTCATTTGTAATTTCCTCCAGTTTCTTTTCCAATATACGGATACTTTCCTCTGAAGTTTCTCCATTACCAGAAGCCCCCTTCATAAGGAGCAAGGAATTTTGCATAGACTGCTTTTTGCTCTCTAATTCCTTTTGCTTCTTCTCCTCTGTTTTCATAATTCCCAAATTCATGTGTTTTGTCTGCTTGTTGTTCTTCATCATCGTCAGTGGATTGACATATCCGGGTCTCACTCTGTTTACCATAATCTTCTGCCTCCGTTCAAATTTTAAGCACTCTCAAAGAATCCCTTATTCCATTTTCATGAGTAACTTTCATTAAAGATATCGGATGCATTTCCATTCAGAGAAGCAGGTTCTCGTAAACGGTCATCGGTTCTTCGTAAGCGGTATCAAGCAGAGCAAGATTGTCAATCGAAACTGATTGTTGCTTGTTTCTATTTCCATCGTCCCCTCATACTTTTCAGCGATACGTCTAATATTTTTCAAACCCGTTCCATATTCAAATGTATACTTGGAAGGCATCCCGTATCTGGTGTCCTTCGGACTGCAGACTTCATCTGACAAGGTCTCGTTTTCCTCAAATAATGTGTTTACAACTTCAATAATCAAGAAATGATATCTCTTCCGAACTGTAATTGATATTTCAGGTTTCCCACCCTTTTCTTTCACACATGCCTGTATCGCATTATCAATTGCATTTGCTAAAATAATGCACAGCTCCATATCTTCCACAGAACAGCCTGATGGAATCTGCACATCCAGGTTCACCTCAATATGATTGGACCTTGCAAAGTTTATCTTTTCATTGAGAAGCACATCTATAACCGGATTGCCTGTTTCAATGCCAATCAGTAATTTGTCTGAGGCCGTATGCAGTCTATTAAAATATTTTTCAGCCTCATCATATTGTTTTTCACGGAGCAATCCTGATAAGACCAGAAAATGATTATTGATATCATGCTGAAACATACGATACTGTTCATTTCTATTTTTCGCCTCTTCCAAATAGGTATATTGCTTTTTTATCTGCTCCTCTAATCCCTTCTGTTCCGTTTCCTGTATGGATAATGTAATAATCTTACTGACCAGTCTTAAAATAATAAAGAAAATCGCACAGGCCCACAAAACCCAAACCAACGCCCAAATGTCCGATTGCTCCCCAAAAGGTTGATTCCCTGACATGCCTGAATTCATCCACATGTCAAGTCCCAATCCACTGCGAATGACCCATACGATAAAGATACATGGTAAAAGCAGTGTATAGAGGTAAGAAGAAATGTTCTGCTGTCCTGTATAAGCATACCTTTTAGAAACGAATTGTAATGTCACAATCAATGCAAATGCTAAAATTCCAGATATGATAATCTGAATCATCATGCCTGTACACGTCCCAATCGTCTGCTTTACAAGCCAACGCATAAGGATTACCTGAAATCCTTCCATAAAGGTGAAAAGTGTTAAAATAATCATTGCCGGTGCTATCGTATTCTCCCACTCCATCCGTAATAGAAGTCTGGAAAAGATAATGATAATCCCCATATGTAAAAAGAATCTGACAATTCCCGAACTCTCGCAATACATCACTCCAAATGTAATCAAGTCACTTATCAAAACATATGGTACGATATATTTCTTTTCCCGAATCCCTGTAAAACTCTGGATAAAGTAAAATTCTGCGATATAAAGCCCACCATTGACTACTAACCACCAGATGTAAAAACCAATGGAAAAAACCTGTTCGTACTTCATCATAGTACCTCTCTTTTGAAGAATGATAATAGTTTCTGCATGAACTCCGATTGTTTCCGCCTTGATATTAAGATTCGGTCCCCATTCGAAAGGACTGCCGTCCCGTTCTCCCGCCCCACAACAGAGCTTATATTGATAACATAGCTTCTATGGCACCGAAAGAAACGCTCGTCTAATTCTTTCTCTAGCATATCCAGAGTTCCTGGATAATCATAAGTATCCCGTTGTGTATGAATCCAAACCTGATGATTAAATACCTCACAGTATAAAATATCCTGTATACGGATAATCTGTGTTTTTCCTGCTCTTGCCAGTGCTAATACCTTGCTGTCTGACTGTTTTGAGCGGCCGACCGCCCTGTCCAACGCCAAATTAAGACGTTCCTCTGTAACCGGTTTAAGCAGATAATGGACGGCATCGACATCAAATGCCTCCAAAGCATATTCCCCATAAGAAGTGATAAAAATAATACTGCTTTTAGGAGAAAGATGCTTTGCCGCTTCAATCCCATTTATGCCTGGGAGCACCATATCTAGAAGGACGATATCAAACTCTGTTTTTTCTTTTAACAAATCTTCACCGGATACATACATCTTTATATTAGCCACCAATTGTTTCTGCTCTATATATTCCTCTACCTTTTTATGCAATTTTTCTAATATATATTTCTCATCCTCACAGATAGCGATTGTAAACATCCTGTTTTCCCTTTCCTTTTATCATGAACCAACTTTTTCAGTACTCGAAGAACTGCACTATATTTCAAAGTATCATTATTCTCCCGCTAAATCAAGACATTATTCATCGTAAATTTAATAAGTCTCTTGAACGTAAGCATTAAAAATACTTGTATCTTTCTTTCAACCGACTTATACTATAAATACATCCGTCAAGCAGAAAGGAGGGCTGTATCATGGGAAAGTATCTAAATCCTGGTAATGCCGGTTTTCAATCTATCGTAAAGGAAGAGTATATTGATAAAACTGAACTGATTGATTATATCAACCATACATTAGGAACTAAACGAAAGCTAACTTGTGTCAGTCGTCCTAGAAGATTTGGGAAATCCTTTGCAGCTCAGATGTTATGCGCATATTATGATATAAGCTGTAATTCCGAAAGCCTCTTTTGCAATATGAATATTGCTTCAAAGTCTTCTTATTACACACACTTGAATCAATATCATATTTTATATCTGGATATTACATGGTTTATTTCAACCTCAACTGACATCACGGATACGGTAAAAAATTTACAAAAAGCAGTACTCAAAGAATTAAAAACATTTTATCCTGATACATTTGAGGAAGATGAGCAGGCCCTTCCTGTTGCCCTCGCTGATGTCAATGCAAAATCGGATATAAAATTCATTGTTATCATTGACGAATGGGATGCATTGTTTAGAGAAGCAAGAGAGAATAAGCCCTTACAGGAAGAATATGTACAACTTCTGCGCGGACTGTTCCGAAGCAGCATGACCGATAAAATGATTGAAGCTGCCTATATGACAGGGATTCTTCCCATAAAAAAATACGGAAATCAATCTGCGTTGAGTGATTTTTATGAATTTACAATGGTTGACCCTTCACCCTTGGAAAAATATGTTGGGTTTACAGAAGATGAAGTCCACAGCCTGTGCCAACGTTCAAATTTGGATTTCCACGAAGTTCAGCACTGGTATGACGGATATATTTTGGGAAGCAATCTCCATATATACAGTCCAAAGTCGGTATTAGATGCCATAAACAGACGGCGTATCGGAAGTTATTGGACTCAGACAGAAACATATGAATCATTAAAGACTTATATCACTATGAATTTTGATGGATTGAAAGATATAATCCTTTCTATGCTTGGCGGCGCAAAATGTGAACTAGATACCAACACCTTTCAAAATGATATGACCACCTTTCACAGTAAAGACGATGTTCTCACTCTGTTGATACATCTGGGATATCTGGCTTATGAGGCATCCACTAATCGCGTATTTATTCCGAATCAGGAAGTAAAAGAGGAATTTTTACGTGCTATAAAAAACACGGACAGTCCGGAACTTATAAAGGTGATACAACAATCCGAGCAGATATTAGAAGCCACATTGCATATGGATGGTGACACCGTTGCCCGAATGCTGGATGAAATCCATACCACAAGTTCATCTCCTCTATTTTATAACAACGAGCACTCACTTCGTTCAGTCATTCAATTGGCCTACATCAGCCGGGTAAAGGATTATCTGGAATTTCAAGAGCTTCCAAGCGGAAAAGGCTACGCAGATATCATATATCTGCCCAAACGTGGTTCTGGAAAACCTTTGCTTCTTATTGAATTAAAGTGGGATAAGTCTTCTAACGGAGCGATTGCACAAATTAAAGATAGACAGTATATACAGGCCATAGAAGATTTTGGTGGAGATATACTTATGGTTGGAATTAATTATGAAGCAAAAAATAAGCGCCATTCCTGTATAATAGAAAAATACCAAAAATAATTTTATAACGCATTTCATCCCAGACAATATACTTTGATTGCCTGGGATGAAACCATTTTACCATATTCATATTATGATTTTGAAAATGCATTGACCGAGAATACAAACTTCTCTTTCCCTTTACATCGGAAGTGAAGCCATAGCAAATGCATCCAAACCGCCCTGTTCCTCATCGGATTCTCGCGGGACCTGACTCATACGGGCTTTTGCTTTGCTTATCAGCGCCTCCACTTTGGCGATTTCTGATTCATCACACCATCCCTTCGACAATCCGGCTTTACAGTCAGAAAGATCCTTTTGCAGCAGCGCCAGCACCTGCTGAACCTGTGCCTGGTTTTGTGCCGCCGCAATCTGCCGGAGCCGTTTGCCCTCATTAACGCCAACCTTGCCGCCCTGTTCCTCAGAGACATTCTCCCCTGCTTTCTCTTCTGTATCCGCGCCAGCCAGTTCCTTCTCTTTCTCCTTGACATCCAAATCAAGCTGTTCCTTCACCATCTCAGCCGCCAACCGCCCTTCCGTTGAAATTTCTATACTGTCTTCCTTAAGAGCCTGACTATTCCCGGCTGCCTTTTCAGAGAGCTGTATCTCTTCCTCCTGCTCTGATTTCTTCATCTTCTCTATAGATGATACTCCGCCCTCTTTCTCTGATTTTTTCCAGTTTTTTACGTCAAATACCTTTCCATTCACTTGATTTCCATAGATTTGATTCATTCCCACCGTATACATCCTGCAATCCTCCTATCATCCTGTTTCCAACCCAAGATACAGTTGGGCCTATCCTTGCTTTTCCTGCACCATTACTGTAATCTGAAAAACCTGATTTTCCAGACGAATCTCCATCTCCCCCATATATTTCCCGACAATCCGGCGCACGTTAGACAAACCGATTCCATGCATAAGAACCTCTGCCTTCTTGGTTGTAACAGGCAAACCATCCTGTCCCAATATCACCTTTCCTGCAAAAGAATTTTTGACCTCAATCAAGAAAAAATGTCCTTTTCGTTTTCCGGTCAATGAGACAAAGCGCTCCCTCTCTTCCACTTTTTCACAAGCCTCCAGAGCATTCTGAAGGAGATTTTGAAGTACGATTCCCACATCAAACACATCATAATGACCTGTCTCCGGGTAGTGGAAATCCACCTCAAAACGAATGCCGCAGTCCTGGCACTGCTGCCATTTATCATTGATGATCACATCCGTAACCGGGTTTCCTGTCAAAATCTTCCGTTCAAAATCACCTATACTTTCGCCTAACCGAGAAATATAGTCTTCCAAACTGTCATACTCTCCGCCCCCGGCCAACCCTTTGATATTCGTCAAATGCCCCCGCATTTCATGTTTCAATTGACGGATACTGCCGTAAAACTGTTCTGCTTCATGGATTCGCGCTTTCATCGCCTGGGTCTGCTGCCGTTCCACAAAGTAAGCAGTCTGTTCTTCCTGCAGCACAGCCATTTTCTGTTGGAATACAATCGTCAGATAAGCGCCCGCATAAAACAGCAAAGCCAATACCGGCACACCTGCCAGAAAAACCGGATGCCGCTCGTAAAGCTGCAAAAGCTCTCCATCCTGAACCTCATACAACAGGCTGGATATGATCTGCCCAAACATAATCCCGGCCACTGGTACTAAACTCATATAGCACATCTCCGTCCGGCCAAGCGGCAGACACTGTTTTTTCATTCGGTTCCAAAAGGCATAGAGCATGACAGCAAATAAGACAACATGAGATAAAAGGAGAAGTGAAAGCAACACCACAGTGCGAAAGTAGAGTGCCTCCGGCGGGTCTATCCGATATGACAGTGAATGGTCTCCGATAAAAAACAGGCTTTCTACTATCAGGGCACTGCATATTTTCGCCTCCCAGTATAGAAGGCCAAGGAGAGAGGCCAGCTTTTTTTCCAATCCCAGCGCTTTGGAGACTGCCACTATCAGTACAATGATAAGCAGGCTGAATGTCCCCTGTGGAGCCGCAGTCCATTCGTAAAGCCGGGAGCCGAAAATGTAAACAGAAAAGACAATCACACATTTTCGCAGCCAATGACCTTGTTCCATCATAAAAGGACGCAAAAACAATGTCAGACAGATAGCGTACAACAATTCCGCCCCGTCGGAAAAAACCTCATTGAAAATATGAAACCCCGCTCCACTCATAGGCCGGCTCCTTTTTTCAGGAAACGAAAGTATGCTTTTACAAAATCCTGGTATTTATATTTTGAAATCAAAAGTTTTTCCCCGTTTGTCAATGTTACTTCCGTTTTGCTATACCCATCCACATAGAAAAGGTTGACCAGATATCCCTTATGGATACGGAAAAACTGTTCTTGCAGTTCTAACTCTAAATCCCGGATTTTAGCGTAATAGGCAGACTCCCCTTCTTTCAAATGCAGCACCACCTTATGATTGCTGCTCTCAATGTAATAAATGTTGTCCCACGGAACAATTTTCTTTACATTGGCAGATTGGAGCACAAGCGAACGAGCTTTCTGCGTCTTTTTCCTTCCATACATAATCTGCTCTGCCGCACGGGCAAAAACCTGGGCAAACTTCCCCTCCTCCACCGGCTTCAACAAATATTGGAATGCTCCCACGTCAAAAGCGTCGAACACATACCTTTCATATCCTGTCACAAAAATAATAACAGGCTGTTTTAGCAAGTCCCCCTCTCTGATCTTCTTTGCCAATGCCATCCCGTCCAGACCGGTTCCCGAAAGGTTCAGCTCGATATCTAAAAAAAGCAGGTCCCCCTCCCGCCTGTCTGCAAGACAGTCATCAGCAGAAGCATACTCCACCACCTCGCATGGATAGGGCTGTGCCTGAACCAATGATGCAAGATAGGCACGTGTGTTTGGTTCATCATCACAAATTGCTGTTCTTATCATGTCAATATTCCTCTATGTCTATATATTCATTCGTTCAAACAGGCTCTTGAATAAACCTGTTTAGCGCAACAGGACGTTTTGAGGTCGCAACTGGACAGTGCCATGAACATCACAGTTTTTATTAACAATTCACTTCCCCCCCAACTCTGTCCTTGAAAAATCATCTATTTATATTATACTGAATATACAAGGAGGATTCAAAATGAAATCGAAACAATTATTAGAAGAAGCGGTACAGCTTAAAGAAACACTGATTTCTGACAGAAGGTACTTGCATTCACATGCCGGAACAGGATTTAATCTGAAAGATACACTTGCATTTGTAAAAAAAGAACTAACCGATATGGGATATGAACCTGTTGAGTGCGGGAAAGCAGGCATTGTCGCCTTAGCAGGTAAAAGGAAGGAAGGAAATGTTTTTCTGGTCCGGGCCGATATGGATGCATTGCCAATCAAAGAAGAATCAGGATTGAACTTTTCTTCTGTGAATGGATGTATGCATGCCTGCGGACACGATCTGCACACTGCCATGCTGTTAGGTGCGGCAAAGCTATTAAAAATGCACGAAGAAGAAATCAGAGGAACCATAAAACTCATGTTTCAGCCTGCTGAAGAAATATTTGAAGGTTCGCATGATATGATTGAATCCGGCCTGTTAACAAATCCGAATGTAGACAGCGCATTAATGATCCATGTTATGGCCGGTATGCCCTTTGAAGCCGGCACAGTAGTAGTTTCGGCACCTGGCATCAGTGCCCCCGCAGCAGATTATTTTGAAATCAGAGTACAGGGAAAAGGCTGTCATGGCTCCATGCCAAATATGGGAGTTGACCCATTGAACGCCGCTGCCCATATTTTAATTGCACTTCAGGAAATTAATTCCAGAGAATTAGCTTTAGATGAGCGGGCGGTTTTGACGGTGGGAACGATGCATGCCGGAACTGCTGCCAATGCAATTCCAGATTTGGCTGTCATGGGGGGAAGTATCCGGACTTATGATGAAGAGGTACGTTCGTTTATAAAAGAAAGAATCGCACAGCTTGCAGTAGGAATTGCAAAATCCTTCCGCGCAGAGGCAGACATAATCTGGGGAAGTGGATGTCCAACTTTGATAAATGATCAGGAGTTGTCCATCTGCGCAGAAAGATATACAAAAGAACTATTAGGCGAGAGCAAAGCATTTTCTCTTGCGGAACTGAATGCGATGAACGGCTGTCAAAAGTCCTCCAAAGCGGCAGGCTCGGAAGACTTTGCATATGTCAGCCAGAAAGTACCGTCTATTATGTTAGCATTGGCGGCCGGACAGCCGGAAAAAGGTTATATTTACCCTCAGCATCATCCGATGGTCAAATTTGATGAGGACGCTCTTGTAAACGGAAGCGCAGTCTATGCTTACACAGCCATGCGCTGGCTCGAAGAGCATACGGACTAAACAATATTTTATTTTCCAGGCAAAAACCATCTGTATAATTGACTGATAGACTTATTTCATCCCAGACAATATATACTTGCGTCACCCCAATAATATCTTTTCAATCCGCTCCCGCTCTTCCTCACTAAACTGCATATTGTTGAGCATCCCGATATTGTCAAGAATCTGGGATGCTCTGGACGCGCCGATCAATACACTAGTGATGTCCCTATCCCGAAGAATCCATGCCAGCGCCATCTGAGCCAGACTCTGTCCACGCTCCCCGGCAATTTGATTCAACAGACGTACTTTATTTAACGTTTCTTCGTTAACAGCATCCTCTTTCAAAAAACGTCCATCTGTCCGGATACGGCTGTCTTCCGGAATCCCGTTCAAATAGCGGTCTGTCAAAAGCCCCTGGGCCAACGGGCAAAAGGTAATGATACCAATCCCATTCTTTATAGCATAATCCTTCAAACCATCCTTTTCAATATCACGGACAAACATGGAATATTTTCTCTGGTTGATAATAAAAGGCGTCCCCAACTCCCGAAAGAGCGCTGCAATCGCAATGGTCTGCTCCTTATTATAGTTGGAAATACCGATATACAGGGCTTTTCCACTCCTGACAATACCATCTAACGCTCTGGCAGTCTCTTCTAATGGTGTATTGGGGTCCGGTCTGTGATGATAAAATATATCCACATAGTCGAGTCCCATCCTTCTGAGACTTTGATCCAGGCTGGCCACCAGATACTTTTTGCTGCCCCAATTTCCATATGGACCAGGCCACATATCATATCCGGCTTTCGTAGAAATAATCAATTCATCCCGGTAACCCCCAAGACTTTTCTTCAAGATACGCCCGAAGTTCTCCTCCGCTGCTCCTGGAAGCGGGCCATAATTATTTGCCAGATCAAAATGCGTGATCCCATGGTCAAACGCAGTATGACACATCTCTGTCATATTATCAAAACTGCCGTTTGATCCAAAATTGTGCCATAGTCCCAACGATACTGCCGGCAGAAGCAGGCCGCTTGCCCCGCAGCGATTGTATTGCATTTCATCATAACGTGATTCTTTAGCTGTATACATCATAAGTCTCCTTAATCATTCTTTCATCCAAAAGTATTTATTGTCTTTATTACAAGTACAAAGGATTATCTGTGAATATACATTCTAGACATATCAGGCTCATCATCACCTTGAACCATACACAAAAATTCCCATCCATATCTTTCATAAAATCCCGTATGGTCAGTGATTAAATAGATTGGCGTTATGCCTTTGGATTTCAAATCATCTACAACCATATTAAGCAGATGTCCTGCAATTCCTTTACAGCGGTATTCTTTTTCTGTATATACCGCACAGACATTAGGAGTAAGGTCTTTTCTGTCATGGAAGTCATTTTCAATGACTCCCAACCCTCCTATAATTCTGTCCTCCTCTAAGCAAAGATACCAGCCATACTCCGTTTCACTATTAAGATAGGCTTCCATACACTCAAGATAGGAGCTCTGTGGTACTCCCCATTTACTGTGGAACCATTTGGCTGCAATATCTTTTAATTGCGGCTTTTCCCTTAAAGATATATATGTGTACTCGCTCATATTTTTTCTCCTAATAGAATTTTTACTGCCATATTTGCAAGTCTTGCAGCTGATGTGGTCTGCCCTAACATCCATCTGTGCCGCTTCCTTCCTAATTAAGACCAGTATATCATTATTCTTCTGAACTGAGAAGATAATGTTTTTGATTTTCTTTATTTTCAATAAATTTTTTTAAATTGGCAGGCTATCTCTAACGCAAAGCGCCCCATAGGATTGTGTCAAGATAGGACTAAATAATTTTTATTCTTTTTTAATATTCTCCAACGCAATTTCCAGTAATATGTTCATTCCATTCTCCTGTATAAAAAAGCTACCAGACCTTTCATTTTCTGGCAGCTTCTGTTCATTTCTTCTTAATCTTTTAATCTTAATTCAAATTCAGCTCTTCCATATTCGCAATGTTCGTCAGTGTCTGAATATCTTCAAGATACCATTCACTACACTCATCTGCTCAATATGATCTTCACGTTGTTTCTCTGCTAATTGCGCGGCTTCCAAATCAGAACACTTCAGATTCTTCTTTAATTTCATCAGCGTTAATATAATCCATCGGAGGTTTTAGCAGCTCTGTGAACGTACTTTTTCCTAAACCATTAGGTCCGGCAAATACAACGACTTCAGGCTTTTTTTGCAATACGTTCACTGTAACGCCCCTTTCTCATTCTTTTCCCAATCTCTACTCTCGTCCCATCATTACTTTCATGGTATATCGCTTGTGTTTGTCTATCATAAACAACAATAGGAATGTCTAATGCCTTTTTCTTTTCCAATTCAATTTTTACCGCCGCATTTGCACGCCTTACAACTGCTTCATCAGAAATATATTCTTCACGTTTCATATCGTTCTCCTTCCTGCTGCTATGCTATACATACTAATAAAACATTCAACTGATATCGCTTACCCTGACATCCATCCGCGCCTCTTCCTTCGTATTAAATCCAGTATACCATTATTCTTCAGTTCTGAGAAGATTATGCTATTCATTTTCTTAGATATTTTTCTTACCTCTTTGTAAAATAATCTTTAAACTGGAATACTATCCTTCACGCACAGCGCCCCATACCCCACCTGCGGATTCGGATACACATCGAACCCCGGCAATGGCTTTGCCCCGCGCCTCAGATACGCCTTCACCTTCTCCCCATATAAATACTGATCATTCCCCTTTACAATCCCAAATTCCATTAACAATGCCGCACCCCCAGTCACAAACGGCGTTGCAAACGAGGTTCCGGTCACAGTTGTATACCCGCCCCCTGTTGCCGGAGCCGTGATATTCACGCCAGGTGCCGCAATATCAGGTTTCGATGAAAGTGTACTTTCAAATCCACTGACCGGCCCTCTTCCCGAAAAATCTGCATAGGCAAAATTCAAAGGGTCATAAGCGCCCACAGTGATTACTCTGGATGCCGTAGAAGGTATTGTCAGCGTGGTCCTGCTTACCGGAAATAAAAATGCAGTCCCTATGTTTAGAGCACTCTGACTCGGCAGCCACATCTGGTATTCCCCTGACACAATTCTCCGTGGAGTCAGGACAATCCGCCATACCCCGCTGTCAATGTAGGACTGACGCGGCAGGAAATCCAGATAGATTTCCTGGCGGACACTATAGGGGCTTGGTTCTCCATAGTAGAGTAAGATTTCCGTATTTCCCAACACAAACCTCTGTGCTCCAAGTATCTCCTGGATGGGACCAACCCGTACCCCAGACGGGCTGATCAGAGAAATATCCACTTCATCTACATATGATTTCCAAATCTGTACATTGACAGTCGGCTCATTTGTCTGTACTCCAAGCAAAATTTCTTCTTCCTGTCTCTCGCCAAGCATTCCGGCTGTATGTCCTGCGCTGGTTCCTTCATTTCCGCTGCCCACACAGATAACGCTCTTCCAGTAATTTGAAATATCATCCAGAAAACGTTCGATCAGTGATGTACCATCATGAGACCCATAAGTATTCCCAAAACTCACATTCACCGCCACCGGCATCCGGTACTCCAATGCCTTCTTTATCACATAATCTACACCCTGCATTAATTCTGTTGTCCTGGGAAAGCCTTCTGCACGAGGGCTTCCCATCTTTACAACCACCAGTTCACTCTCCGGCGCAACACCTGCGTTTTGTCCTGCAATTTCCGTTTGTGACCGCCGATGACCGCTTCCCGCAGCGATTCCGGCCACAGCGGTTCCATGTCCGGATGTATCCCGGCTTGGCACAATCTGATATCTGTCCTGTAGATTCTCCGCCTGCAGCGCCTCATTGATCTGCGCTCGCGTATACTCCGTTCCAATTGCATATCCTTCCGGCGGATTACCAGAAATTGTCTGGTCCCACAGCGCACGGATTCTGGTAGTCCCGTCCGGGTTGCGGAAATCTTCTAACGTGAAATCAATCCCCATCCTTGTCAAGTATATGCTGTCAACTTTTTTATTTTTTCCCATCCATGACACACAATTTTATCGGCATTTCTCTCCTTTCCTGCCACGTGCTGTTCACTTATTGCCACAAATCCGGCTTTTTAAGTGTCAAAGGAATGCATTTTTCTCCGCAATATTCTCTTTTTGTTCTCTGAATAATCGTCCGTTTACATATTTCTAGTATGATAAGTGCCAATAAATACGTATTTAGGAAAAACAGATACCCCATTATCTGAGGTATCTGCTTTACTTATCTTCCAACAATCATATTTTCAAATTCTCTATACACTCTTTCGTAAGACCCGTATATTTTACAATTTTTTCTATGGGCTCACCATCCGCTTTCATACTCCGTGCAAATCCTAGTTTCTCTTCATATCTTGCATTATATAACGCCTGTGCCTCATCATGTCTGGCTTTCGCACGAAGTCTTTCCTTCTCACGGAACTCTGACGAAGCAGTAATCGTATAATAAGCATTTATCGCTTGACTCATAACCGGCACCTCCATTTCTTTAATCTTCTCTAATTCCTCTTCCGTTTCTGCATTGAACAATAGCAGCCATAATAACAACATGTTATCTTCACTTATATCTACTGGCAGTTTAGGAAGCTCAAAGAAATGAAATCCCATTTTATCCGACAGCAGTGTATGACGAGTTGTTTCTAATGGTTGGAAAAAAGAATGATATTCTTCACATTCAAACAATCTAAAATCTATAATGCTGATAACGATTGTACGTGGCAACGTAGAGTAACCTTGCCCGGTAAGCAACGCTGATGAAAACTCCCTTGCCCAATAATACATGACCCTCTCCGGGTAATCTCCTTCATTGCAGACCTGGACTTCCAGATCGACACGTTGCCCATTCACGGTCATGTTGATATCTAACCTGCAAAATTTGTCCCCTAGGTTCTCAGGAGGCATCTCCGGATTCCGTATCACAAACTGTCCGATGCTTTCCAATGATATTCCAAGCAGGTCTGCCACCAATTTCTTTAATAGTTCTGGATACTGCACAAACAACATCTTAAACAATGTATCCGTCTTAAATGTATATTCAAGCTTCCGCACGGCATCATCTCCCCTAAATCTTATATTTTCTTTTACATTCAGTATATCATACCCCATGGTTTATTTCTATAAAGATTTTGACGTCCAGGACACTCTTCATCCAAAGGTTAGCTGCAATTATTTGTATATGCCTATATTTGCACAGATAACTTTTTTAGTATCAAACGACTATATTTTAGTCAAATTTCCACTCAATCTCAACATGTCGTTCGTCATACACCACAACCTTTTCGATCAATTTTTCAACTACTTCTCTGGTAAGCTCCGCCCCCATCCCTTCCGTAAACCACTCCTTCTGTTTTGGCAGTTCTTCCTCTAATCTGCTGATCTCACCTTCAACCTCATCAATCCTCTTTTCCACCTGTTCTATAGCCGCATTATCTGTCTGAAATTTGTATTTCTTATCAAAAACAGATTTCTCATAATCTTCCATCCGCTTTCTTTGCAGAGCAGTCTTTCGCATAAGCAATCGTTCTTTATCTTTTGTCAATTCCCCTATATTTTCACGGACTGCGCTGATTCTGTTTCTCTTTATTTGTTCCAACTTCTTTTGTCTGCAAAGCTCTTCATCTATCTTGTATAAAATAATCTGCTCCAGAAACATAAGGTTGACATTGCCCACGCATTTTTCCGCATCCGCATACTCATATCTCTTCTTACAACTGAAATATGGATTCAAACTCTTCCTCAACGACATTGCTCTCCTGCAGCCGCCGCAGATCACTTTTCCCTGCAGGGGATGCTTTCCTTCACTTTCGTAATTTTTGCAGCCCACCTGCTTCCGGCTCTCTTGTACTTTATCAAAAATGTCACTGGAAATAATTGCGGCATGATGCTTTTTGTAGATTTTCCATTCACTTCTTGGTTTTAAATGGTTTTTCCCTCCGACTACATCCTTATAAAACTTGTCATAAACCATATCGCCTACATAGACACGATTTCTAAGGATAGAGCAGATCACCGTATTATCCCATTTAAAACTATCTCCTACTGGTGTCCGGTTAATCTGCTTTTTTTTGATTTTATACTCTATTGGTGTTGGCACCTTTTCCCGATTGAACAGCTTTGCAATTTCTACCGTGGTTTTCCCTTCCAGTGTCAGGTCAAATATTCTTCTGACAATTTCTGCTTCATCTTCGGAAATGACAAGTTTGTGCCTGTCGTTTTGGTCTTTCATATAACCAAACGGCGCATTGCAACTGATATAATGTCCCTGCCCCTTCCTGACATGTAACGAAGATTTTACTTTTACTGACAAATCTTTTGAGTACAGGTCATACATTAGTCCTTTAAACGAAGTATCCAGAGCCGTTGTACTACCTGAATGCTCCACACTGTCATAACTGTCATTGACTGAAATGAATCTTACCCCAAGAAATGGAAATATCTGATCGAGACAGGAACCAAGTTCGATATAGTCTCTTGAAAATCTCGAAAAGTCCTTAACGATCACACAGTTAATCTTACCATCCCGTATCTGATTCATCATATCCGTAATTCCAGGCCGTGAAAAATTTGTTCCGGAAAATCCATCATCTACAAACTCTTTCAATTTATAATGCGCAAAATGCTTCTTTACATATTCTTTTAGCAAGGCTCTTTGGTTTATGATACTATTGCTTTCATCCGATATTTCTTCATCCTCCTTCGATAAACGCAGATAAATCGCTATCCAATACAGGTCACTCATGAGCTTTTCTCCCAAGAAGCAGATCATTCTCTCTATAATTCCAAATAATTTCTACCTGATGTTCGGGAAATACATTGATTCTACTGATAAGGCATTCTACTAATTCCCTGTCAAATTCAAAGTCTCCCTTGCATCTCATGAGTCCACGGATAAAGCGATTCATTTTATCCGCTTCCTGATCGATCATTTTCTCCTGCTCCGCAAATATTTCTTCCTGCTTTTTCAGCAATTCTAATTTTTCTCCTGCTTTTTTCTTTTCTTCAAGAAATGCCTCTCTTGAAAGTCCGCCTTCACGATACCGGAGATAAAGCTTACTTCCTGCCAGAGCCAGTTCTTCATGCTGCCGCATAGATTCTTTTTTCTTTTTCGTTATCATATCTTTTCTTTTTTCAGCCTCATCCTTGTTCTTTTTACAATAATCTTTTGAACGTACATTAGAAAGGGAAAACTCCTTTTCTAATGCAGCTTTCAGAATTTTCTCCAACGTCCTGACTGATATTCCCTGACATTTGCAGGTGCGCTCATCAATCTTGTCCCTATTAGGACAGGTGAAATAGTAATAATTACGTACACGGTCTCCGCCAGTAAGCGTTTTTACCTGTGAATATCGAAGCAAACGACGGCCACATCCGCCGCAATACACTTTATCTTTCAATATATTTTGGCTTTGAGGGATTTTTTTAGAAAATCCCTCGTGATTCGAATACTTACTCTGCCTCTCAAAACGTTCCAATACTTTATAAAACAGATCTTCAGAAATAATCGGCTCATGGTTATGTTCCACGATTGTGATGTCCTCATTTTTGACCTCATGACGTTTATGTCCCTGATACTGTTTTCCGCAGATTCTAGCCTGCATAAGCGTACCAATATAGACAGGATTGGTCAGTATTCCTTTCAGCGTACCATCTGACCACTGCTGCAGTTTTTCTCCCTCCGGACAATAAACTTCTCCTGTTGCCTGATATCCCCGTGGACGCCGCACTCTTTCCTGATATAATTCCTCTATGATCTCCTTTCGATAGTCCCCTCTGGCGTACCTCTCAAAAATCCTTACGACAATTCCCTTTGTAGCAGAATCCGGAATCAGCACTTTTCTATTGCCAACCGTCTCCACACAGTAGCCATACGGCGGTCTGCCTCCAGTATAACTCCCCATTTCCTGTTTCAGCTTCTTCGCAGTCTTAACCCGCTGCCCAATATCTTTTGCATAAAGTTCATTTACAATATTTTTCAAATGCATGGATAACCGGATATTATCTCCTTCTATATGTTCACTGTCATAGCCATCCGTGATTGCAATGAAACGCACGTTCATGAATGGAAAAATCTTCTCTATATAATTTCCTGTCTCTATGAAATTCCGACCAAATCTCGAAAGATCCTTTACTACAACACAATTTATTTTCTTCCCACGTATATCCGCCATCATGCGTTCAAAACCATCTCGTTTAAAATTCCTTCCCGATTTTCCTAAATCCGTATAGCATTCGATCAACTCTATGTCATCCGTCCGGCTGATAAATGCCTTTGCAATCTCAATCTGGGTATCTATGGATTCATTTTTCCGTTCATTGCTGTCAACCGACAACCGTGCATAAACGCCTGCTTTCCATACAAGTTCCGCTATTTCTATCGTTTGTTCCAGGAAATTGCTTCTGTCCGCTTTCTTCCATATTTCTGTCATTTATTCTATATCCCCCTTTCTGAAACCGCTCTCGTCCTGCTTTTTTGCTTTTATGTATTCCTGCAACATCAGCATTTTGCTGAATTCTTCTTTTCCCCGGAACTCCACATATATCCTCTTGTCCTCGTATACTTCTATCCGGCTTATAAAGCACAAAAGAGTATCCCGGCTCAGCTCTGTCAGCTTCATTACTTCCTTGAGTCTTTCCAGCTTTACCCCGGAAGCGACTCCATTTCGGAATAACTTTTTAATCATTTCCTCCTGTTTTACAAGTGCTTCTTTGACTTCCTCGTATTGCTTCTCGTAAATTGCCCGGAAATTTTTAAAATCCGACTCTGTGATCAGTCCCGTCTTTAAATCTTCATACAACGCCGCTCGAAGTTCCAGGTATTTATCCTGCTCCTTGCGCAGCCTCTCTATCTCTTTATCAAACCTTGCCACTTCTTCAAAGTCAACTTCCATTTTCTGAATATGTTCTAATTGACTACATACATCCAGAAATATGGATACGTGTGCCTGCAGTGTCTGAAAGACTACCGCTTTCAGTTCTTCTTCCGAGATGCTATGCCTGGTACATCCCTGCCCATTGTTTCTGGTAGAACAGATAAAATAAACTTTTGTCGTCTCCTTATAACGGTTCAAACGCCGGTTCATTGGTTCTTTACAATCTCCGCAAAACAGCAGACCGGAAAAAAGATGAGAACATTTTTCACCAGACCTTGCCCTTGTATGAATGTTTAACAGTTCCTGCACCAGTTCAAAATCTTCACGGGAAACGATAGCTTCATGCGTCCCTTCTACCCGAACCCATTCTTTTTCCGGCTTCGTCACTGTCTTTTTTACTTTATAATTAACCTGTTCGTGCTTTCCCTGTACCATTACCCCGATATACATTTCATTGGTCAGTATTCTTTTCACTGCCACCGGCGACCATTTGGCAACTACTTTCGTCTGAAAACTGGTAGTATATTTGTCACCGCACGCCTTTTTATATTCCATTGGAGAGAGAATTCCTAACTCATCCAGTCTCTGTGCAATCGCAAGGTTACTCATGCCTTCCAGTTTCCACGCAAATATTTTCCGGACAATATCCGCCGCATAATCATCCGGGCACAGTTTATTTCGATCCTCTGTAGATTTTCGGTAGCCGTACACAGCAAAAGCACCTATATATTTTCCCTGTTCCCGTTTCATTTTTTTTTGGCTCTTTACCTTCTGTGAAATGTCACGGCAATAAGAATCGTTGATAAAATTTTTCACCGGAAGTACAAGCGATTTTGTATTATCATCTGCTGTCTGGCTGTCAAAATTATCTGTCAATGCAATAAAGCGCACATGAAAAGCCGGGAAGGTCTTTTGAATTAACCGCCCGGCTTCAATATAATCTCGTCCCAATCTAGACAAGTCTTTCACTATCACACAATTCACATTTCCCGCCTCAATGTCAGCCATCATCCGTTTAAACTCCGGTCTGTCAAAATTGGCTCCGGAATAACCGTCATCCACATAGATATCGAACAGTTCCATATCGTCATGCTCTCTTACATAGGAACGAACCAATTCTCTTTGCGAGCTTATGCTGTTGCTCTCTGATTTTATGCTGCCGTCAATATCCTCATCATCCCTTGACAGGCGAAGATAACTGGCAACAAAATAAGTATGTTCTTTCATTCTACCTGGCTCCTAACTTCATTATCTTATTCGCATATTACTATCATGCTTTCAGTTAGCAAAACCTGTCCTACGAGGTTTGTATCTGTTTAATAAAGTCAGGATTCCGCTGTTTAATCCTGATAATAGATTACCACAACTCTCGGCACCTGTAAAGGTTTTGGCTAATACTTTATTTCAGCAACTTTCCTTATGTACTGCTTCATCCTGTCATTCAATGTCTCATCACAATCTGAATATCCAATCTTTACCACATAATCCCCTACCCTTACAAGAAAGGGATTTCCAACCTTCTGCACATATTCTTCCACTCGGGAAGAAACAGATTTCTTCATGTCAATTTCAATCTCACTTATATCCACCAAAGTATCCGGTATCGCATTTTTTATATCCGTTTGTTTCATTCTCAGGAATTCTTCCTTTGACAAATGCATCTCCATCCCTCCCATCACATTACATTATATTTTACACAAAGTATGTCCTATTCTCTTTTCATTAACTTGTCTTTATGACTTGTATACTCTAAATTACATCCTGCAGGCGGCTATCGGGTATAGCTCCATTCGCCATAACATATGGAAAAGCTACTAATCGTAGTCTCTCCGTAGAAATTGCAATCTTTTCAGACCGGAACAGCCTATTTCCGGAAGTATCATTGTCAGAAACAGCATCATCGCCACAAAGTTCCCATACCTCCGCTTATAATCAAATATCTGTCGCTCGTACCTTTACTTCAATATCCGAATAGATATTTCTTCGTCTCCAATATCAATAACTTTGCGACACGATGTCGCAAAGTTATTAACACAGGTAGTCATGGCGTATTCATTACATGGCTCAGCTGCTCCATACGTCCTGCAGGACTTTGATATGAACTTGTCAAGGTGCAGTTTCGCTAACCGACTTCTGAATATTTTCCATCTGTACGGTTGCAGGCAGAAAGGGATACCTGCATTTTCTCAGCGTATCATCTTAAAACTTAGAATCGTCGAAAGCAATTTTGTTTCTAACCGCCGTTCCAGCGTTTCATCTATACAGTAGTGTGTCCTTCCATATTGATCATGCATCTTTCTGACAGATAAACTCGCTATGTATCCCTCGTAATGCTTTAATACTTCATGAATTGCAAGAATATCTCCTTCCGTGGCAGCCTTGATCACGCAAAAAGGCAGTAATTTTTCATCGTTCGCTTTTTTGCTCTTTGTTTTCATCTGTACATTCCTCCATCATCTGTTTTAATAATTCAAGTGAGCGCTTTCTATGCTCATATACGGTACTTCTGTCCAGATTTAATCTTTTTGCAATTTCCGCATCACTCATCCCCTGGAAATATGACAACAAGATTACGTTACGTTTCCGCTCCGTCAGCGCTTCTAACGCTTCCGCAAGCAGAAGATCCCTAACCTTGATATCGTATCCCAATGCCTGGAAACGGCAGATATCCTCATCATATTCATCCACAGTAGACAGACTTTCCATCTCCTGTTCCGCCAACTCAGATAACATAACCTCATGCTGTCTGAGATAGTCCATATGCCTGTAATAATCTACCTTTTCCCCCTGTAATGCCAGCTTGCATTTTCTATCAAACTGATGTCTGACAGTTTCTTCATCAAAGGAAGAAGATTGCTCCATAGAGTTCACCTCCTTCCCGACCAACAGATTCGAGTGAAGGTCTTTATTCCCTTTCACCCTTATCCCGTATGGCAGATGCCAATTGTTGGGGTCTGGCAGAAAATTTTTTAAAAATTTTTCATAGATAGAAAAAACGCCCATATGAGCCAAAGCCCATTGAGCGTTTTTATCTATGAAAACTGCCTATTTTTAACAGGCTTTTCTCCTTTTCTTCTATAAATAAAAAGCGGAAACGATAATCTCTATCATCTCCGCATATCTTTACTTTTTTCAATTTTGTATTTTACTGCACCAATATATAAGGAAACAAAAACTACCAAAACAGTCATTGCAATCAGAGATACGATCCCATATATTCCGGCCAACGTACAACCTATGGCAAATAAAACGATGCCTGCAACAATCTTTATGGTAACTTTCCTGCAATGACGTTTTTCATCATCATCCAGTTTCCAATTTTGACTTTCTACAGGAGAAAGTCTTGCTATCAGTGCTCCGCATATTAAAATGACACTCCACGCTGCAGCAATAGGCAGCTTATATATGCAGGAAAAAGCCATCACTGCCGTCTGCACTGTAACTGAACATAGAAAACACGCAAAAAAGCTATTCAGATGCACTCCACCTGCATAAGTACGCAGCAAAATAAAAATGGAAGTGAACACTATAAACTCAGGAATCATATGCAGATATATCGCTATGGCTAAACAGGTAACGAAACAGCAGAGCATTTCCAACCCAATCTGAAATCCATATTGATATACCGCATATAATTCTTCCGGAACTGCACCGGCTTTAATGACGTATCTTGTCAATCTTTCCGATAACTGCCGCATTATTTCGTGTTCTTCATTTTCTTTAATGCTTCCGGCATCTTTGGCTGATGGAAGATGTAACAGCACTTACTGTCTGCAGACATTTTTCCCAGTTTGAGTGACGCATTTGCCAACATGTTTGCTGTCTGATTTTTTAAATTTTTGGTATTCATATTATGAATCTCCTTTCTTTTGTTTACGATTATATATTACTACAAGAACTCTTCTAAATTTGCTTTTTGTAATAAAATCGAGTATTCATGTAACTTTTTCTCTGAATTATATAAATCAGTTCTTAAATGCAGGAAACGCATCACTGGTGCGTTTTCCTGCATACTATGGCATCAAAAACAGAAGCAGCAATGAAATCATTCATCGCTGCTTCTGTTTTTCTGCGCACTATATTTTAAATACCAGTTCCATAAAGAAAGTTCATCAATTTTCTTTCTGTATTTCTGTAGATTATCTGTCTTTTCCAAATAATCATACACACCCACATTTAATATTGACAAAATATCCTGCGGGGTTCCTCCCTCGATTAAAGCGAGAATTGGGATTTTCTGTCCAAATTTGCCTTTCACTTTAACAATAGGCACAAATGCGCCACCACTTGTCATGGCTTTGTCAAAATGCATGATAATAATATCCGGATATGGATACTGTTCTTCTTTTAATAAATCATATGTGCGCCATACCAGTCTGTATTTTCCTTCTGTTGCTGAATTTGTAACCTTAAATACTTCCTGGCTGTTACTAAATAATAATACCTCTTCCATACTGCACCACTATCTTCTCTTGCCAACTTTACATTGCTATTGTACCATTTTTCCCTGTTCATCCCATATCATGTAATAATATCGAATGTTCATGTAATTATTCCTGTTCACCGTATAATACTACTTTGACTCCAAACTCGTCTTCTATGGAATCTTCGATTAGCACTGTTCCATGATACTTTGCCGCTGCTCGAATTACAGATGGCAAACCAATACCATGATTTTCCGCATCTGGTTTTGTAGATTTAAGTATATGTTCCCTCGTTCTTATAAGCTCCCCTTTATAGCTGTTTATCATAAACAACAACAAATTCTGCTTATTATACTTCATCCGAAGTTTTATATACTTCTCATTATCCGCTTTTTTGGCTCCCTCTACAGCATTTTCAAGCAGATTGCCAAGTATCAGACACAGATCAGCACTCTTAAAAGGCATTTTCATGGGTATGCTTAGATTTACAGAAAATTCTATTCCAGCCTTTTTTGCCATCGTATACCAATATCCAATCAAAGAATCAATTACGATATTTCCACTATTTGCAATTGCGGCTGTATTAATTGCTCCTTCTTCCATTATCTCATAAACAAAACTTATGATTTTATTACATTCCCCTTTTTCTGCATGCGCAAGTATGGATATCAGATTATTTTTCATATTATGCTTTGCATCACGTAGCTGTAATATAGAAATTTCACGTTCCTCGAGGTGACGTTCACATAGCTCCAATTGCTGTTCATAAGCCGATGTCATCCTTCTTAATCGTAAATCATCAGCCAGTTTCATATAAATATAGAAAATCAAAAAATTTATACACAATAACATGATTGCTGTAATAGCTGAATTGAGATTCGAACGGTTGCTGTTTACTTTATAACAAAGTGTAAAGATATTATTCATAATAAAAATACTTCCTGTCGGGATAAAAACAAACATAATACTGTATTTGACAGGTAAATCTTTAATATCATCCTTCATAAACACTCTTTTTAGCAATGCGATAATAAAGATAAATAAAAGTTTTGAAATAAATGATCCAAGTCTTTCTACCTCCTGAAGTTCTGTTAACTGCTTACAATAAATCAGAAGTATATAACCGCTTAACGTTTCTATCAGCATCCAAATTGCATTAAATGATACAGCGAAAACAATTTTCTTCCAAAACAATCCCTCATAAACAGCCATTATTGCTGCTATTGTCACTATCGTAGTTATTCCAATATTTATATAGATTGGAAATAGATTGATAGCTGATATAGCAAATTGCCATACAGCAAATATCATGTAACCACTTATTGACGATACTCTATTTTTTCTTAAAAAAAATATATCAAAGTATTTGCAAAACAAATAAAGTGAAAGATCTGTGAGAATTAAATCTACTCCAAACATCAGACCTTTATTTATCCACATAAAATGTATCCTCCATAGAACAATACTGCTCGCTAATCATTTTTCTCCTATCCTCACTGATTGAAATCTTCTTCCCGTTATCCATAATAACAAAGTCATATGCCTGCCCGTTTATATGTTTATAATTTACGAGAAAAGACTGATGAACACGTAGAAATGACATTTTGCAGTTTTTCAAGCTCTTTTCAATCTCATTTAGCTTTCCATATAATTCAAAATTTTCCTTGTGCGTTATAATAAATATCTTTCGCTTATTACTCTCAAAATATAAAATATCCCGAACTGGAATTTTATGATTAATTCGTTGGTAACTATAACGAAAGTAAAAATCGCCACCATTTATATCCGCATATGCAGCTTTAAAACATTCTTCCATCATTCCTTCATTTACTGGTTTCAAAAGAAATTGAAAAGGACGGACTGAGAATGATTCCTTCATATGATTTTCATGGCTTGTAACATAAACAATCAAAACATTTTTATCATACATTCTTATTCTTTTTGCGGCAGAAATTCCATCTTCTTTTTCCATTTCTATATCAAGATAAATAATATCAAAATTAAGACCTTCCACAATAGCATCCACAAGGCTTTCTCCATTCCAAAATACCTCTATTTCTGTATCAATAAAATTACGTTTCGCTATTTTTTGTACCAACGTCTCCATTTTACCAGTAGTTGGAATATCATCATCACAAATTGCTATATTCAGCACATTTCTCAACTCTTTTCTGTATTTTTATCTTCTTTTTTCCGTTTCTCACCTGTTTTCTTCACAGTCTGCATAATTGACCATATCATTTCCTGGTCATACTGATCCAGTTCCTTATACACTTCAACCAGGTCATAGTATTCATCTAATGTTTCATTCATCTTCATCTGCCCCTGCAAATCTCTTTTTATATCTGAAGTACCTATCAAATAATCTGTTGTTACATTAAAACGCATTGCTATCTTTTTCAATATATCTACTTTGATAAGTGTAATATCCCTCTCATATTTACTAAGCATCTGCTGTGTTATTCCCAATTCTGCTGCCAGAATTTCCTGTATTAGTCCTCTTTTTTCACGAAGCTGCTTGTTACGACTCTCCATAACTGGTTACCTCTAAAATTTATTTTAATATCACTCTACTCTATTTCTTACAGTAAGATACAAATAATAAAAGTAATCAATTACATAATTATGTCAAACACAAATGCGAGCAGTGCAAAATGTACTGCTCACTTTTTACTCATGTAACCATATAATCTGTGTTGTAGGTGAATAAACTTTCTGATAAATAATACCTGCCATTTCATCCTCTGGCACGCCTTTATTCATCTCTCCTATATTTCTTCCAACTTCATTGTTATATAAATCTATATCTTTATGCGCCGTTTTCGGATCACCATTTTCCCCGAAGATGGTGATGTGACACTGGACGATAATGTCGCTCTGAAAAACGGCAAATCAATGGGGAGTATGCGCTATGGCGCGTTTACTTTTAAACACAGTAAAAAATCAAAGCTCTTTATTAAATGCACCCCCATAAATAATCTTTAAAATTGAATGAATTTTCTTCCAGTTTTCTTTTTCCATCTACTGTACTTAATTTGACAGAATAGTAATAATAAGTAGCAAAAGCATAAATATAGTCCCAATACTTGCCAATATACCAAATATTTTATTTACCTTTTCTTTAAATATCCATTTAAAAATATTGTATATAAAAATACCTATACACCCTCCCAAGATATTTTCTATAATATCAGTTATATCAGAACGACCAATTGCAAATGTATATTGAACTATTTCAAACAAGAGGCTTACACAAAAAAAAGCCAAAATATTTTTTAAAAAAGTCCAATCTATTTTTAACATTTTCATATATATACCAAAAGGTACAAATATAATTGCATTATTAACTATCTCTGATATATCAATTCCATGATTTACTATAGTTGCACCTTTAAATGGAATTAAGTTAATGCTACGTACTCTATCTATATTATCTATGGAGAACTGCAGTTTAAAAATTATAATCCAAACAAGTGCCGACAAATAAATAAAAAACAAAATCTTCAATCCAATATCCCAATATTTTTTCATAGTCTGATTTACTCCTTCCTCCTTATTTAAGTAAAATTAAATTTCCAATTTTTTTATATATTACTTCTTTTTTACTCTATAGTCAAGTATTCTATTGCTCCTATATAACGTATGTTGACGGTTTTATTCTTCCCATATGTTCTATTCCTTCCAGGACTTCTATAAGCGAAGAGATTATAATCATTTTCCCATGAGACCTCTTGTATGGAAAACCCCACAAACAATCCTGAATAAATTTGTGAAGTATAGTGTAACATATGTTTGACAAACCTACATTTATTACTCCTATATAACCTATGTCCCATTTACTAACACTACACAGACACTTTACTTTCTTCCAATAATACACCTCTAAAAAATACTTACTTTTATATTACTAATCAACTTTTTCTGCACATTTTTGAGCATTTAACATTTCTCTATAAAGATTGCATGTTTCGCTAAGTTTTTTATGATTACCGACATCTATTATTTTTCCTTCATCTAAGACCATTATAATATCCGCTTTTCGGGCTAGCAAAACATTATGAGTTATATAAATTAAAATGTTATCATTCTTATTCTTTAATAACTCTTCAAAAATATGATTTTCAGACTTCGCATCCAATGCTGCACTGGGTTCATCAAAAATATATACCGATGCATTTTTATAAAAGGAACGTGCTAGCGCAATTTTTTGCCACTGTCCTCCCGATAATTGTGAACCATTTTCAAACCAAGTTCCCAGATTCATATCTAAATTATATTTATTTTTTGTTTTCCCAAAATCTACCCCCACTCTTTTTAATACTGTATTAATCTGCTCCTTATTTTCTGGTTTTGATATATCTCCCAGCACAATATTTTCTGCAATTGTTCCTTCATATTTTAAATAATCCTGAAAAAGGATTGCAATCTGATTCCTAAGAACACTTTTATTTAATTTTTTCCCATCAATCCCATTATATTTTACAGTTCCTCTTTTAGCTTCATATAAACCTCCCACAAGTTTCAACAAAGTTGTTTTACCTGATCCATTTTGTCCAATAATAGCAATGCTCTGTCCAACTTTAAATTTAAAATTAATATTTTTTACAGCATTTTGCTTATTTGCATAATCATATGATACATTATCAAATGTAATTTCAAATATTTTTCCAATACTTTCTCCTGTCTTTGTGCATGAAGTATCTATAGACATAAATTCCTCTAATAATCGCATATATAAGTTACTATTATATATATTATAAACATACATAGATAATGAGGACATATTGGACTGAATCATGGAACTGGCATTCATATAAGTCATAGATGTTCCTATTAAAATCTTACCTATATACGCCTCTTTAATTGCAAAACACATTACTATTACTGACAAAACATCTTGCGTCAAAGCCAGAAAAATATTTAACAAAATTTTTAATGAGATTCAAAAGAAGTGATAGTGAAAGAAAAGCATGGTATTGTTC
>CANOBT010000052.1 GCA_947564305.1 uncultured Lachnospiraceae bacterium
ACAAATGGCTATGTGGAAACGCATAGCCATTTTTTACGAGGAGAGATATGCAGACGGATTTTAAATTATACAAGGTGGATATGAAATATATTCGTAATCTACATAATGTAGATGATAAAGTGCTTTCCGTTTCGCCGCAGACAGGAAAAGATAACAGAGTTTTTGTTGGAATTGTTATTATTTGTGGTATTCATAAATACTGCATACCGCTTTCAGATACAACCATTTTTAAGAGAGACAGGGAAAATATCAAATATTATAAGCGATTGTGCGTACAAGAATTAGAATGGTGTCGGACCAACAGTGAAGTGATTTGTAATAAGGCAAATGTCTTGTACAAAAAGTATATCTCCAATGAGCCATTTACAGGTAGAAACCGCTGTCTGAATTTTTCCAAATTAGAAGTAGAATGCGAGAAATATAATTCGAAAATAAAGAGAGGTACAAACTGAACCTCTCTTTTCTAACTGCTTCAATATCATCAAAGTAATTTGATATCAATTCTTTCATATCATGAATCTCCTACTCCATGAATTTACATTGAACAAACCAGAATTTGTTACTCTGCTTTTAAACCGGATACAATTGTAAAAATAAGTCCGATAATTCCGGTTCCCAAGGTAAGGAGTTCTATACCAGAACTGCATAATTGCAACAATATTGCAAATAGAATAACTGCAAGTCCAATCATTGTTTTCTTCATCAATCTACCTCCTATAAATCCTGATTGATTTGTTTTCACTTTCTGGCATCTATTCTAACATATAAGTAGAGTTTCTTCCAGATAATTCTCATTAATTTACGAGACATGTAAATCTCAAAAAAAACTTAAAAAACTTATCTCCATTTTCAAAGTTTTTTTGAGAAATTCTCTGTATACTAAGAAACTGTAGAAAACAATCCGAAGTAATTACTGCCGGCAAATGACTTCAGTTATTCCCGCGAAGCAACGAGCCAAGTGTACATGCGGGCATGTACATTTGGCGACTGCCGCGAGGGTCAAATACCCCGCAGCTTGCTGCGTTGGAAATATGATGTCCCGTCAGCTTGCTGCGGGGTTTTTGACTTTCATACAATCCTAAATTCATGAAAACGAAAGGAGACACAAAATGACAAAGATATTTTATAAAAAATGGAAACGCTTTCTGGCGCTGCTCATGCTCGCAATTCTGACGGTTTTGACCGTATCCGGCTGTAAAAGCGGCGGCACGGGAGGCGACGGTGACGCAAATTTAAGTACTGCAAAAGGCCGGTACATGGAGGAGGATATGGAGCTTCCTATACAGGATGGGGAAAGAGTGTTGAATCTCGTCAAATCAACAGATAACAATCCGGTTCTGTTCGCAGTCGCCGAAGGCATACAGGTAAAGCGTTACGAATATGATGGGACTCAATGGTCGCAAGCCTCGTTGGAGTGGTTTGACCAGATACCTAAGAAACAGGACGTCTATCCTCAGGAAGTCCAGGAAACCAGTGACGGAACCCAGTTTGTGAGCTGGGTGGATGAAGAGGATGCCTGCATGCATATTGCCAAAGGCAAGAATGGAGAAGCAGCAGAAGAGCTGTCAATTCCTTATCTGATTCAGCAGGGTGAGATTGGCTATACATACATCAATGGATTTATTGTGGATAGTACGGGAAATTTATGGCTGCAGGATTTCTATGGGGCAAAGGTGGCTGTAATTGATGGGAATACATTGGAAGTGTTGGAGGAAATCAATACCATACAGAACTTCTCTATGAGTCAGAAGGTCCTGTTTTCAGGGGAAGGTACTCTGGCGTTAAATGCAGAGGATAATGTTTATACTATTTATGATGAAAGCCGGGAAATGAAAGGGGAGCTTTCGGTGGAAAGAGCCGGGGAGAACTGCATGTGCGGTGACAGCGGGCACTGGTATCTGATTTCAGAGAAAGGAATCACACGTTTGACCGTGGGAAATGATATTCAGGAGGTGCTCATGGATGGCAGCATGGGTGCTATGGGTTCGACCATAAATTCTGCGCAGGGAGCCGTGTGTGGAAAAGAAGATGATTTTTATGTGCTCTACAGGCAGGAAGAAGGATCTTCATACAGTTTGAAGCACTATGTATTTGCCGCGGATGCTTCGGCAGTTCCGGAGAAAACACTGCGGGTATTCGGACTTTCGGACAGTGATACGATACGTGAAGCGGCCATTGGTTTTCAGAAAGAAAATCCGGATGTGAAGGTGGAGTTTACCACATCAGGGAAGGCGACCGGGGAAGTCACATCTGATGATATCCGTACATTAAATACGGAACTGCTCAGTGGAAACGGCGCGGATGTGCTTTTGTTGGACGGACTTCCGGTGGATGCATATATTGAGAAAGGAATCCTTGTGGATTTGTCCGATATGGCAAATGAGTTGATGGAGTCAGACGATTATTACGCAGAAATCATGAAAAATACCGCAGCGAAGGACGGAAAAATTTATGGGCTTCCTGCGAAATTCAGTGTACCCATTCTGTTTGGGAATGAAGAGGCAAAGCATGCTTTGGGCTCATTGGAAAGCCTGAAAGCATATTTGAAAACGAATCCGCAGGCGAGTGTATTCGGCATAGCGGACCGATACTATATCCGTGATTTCTTATTCCAGATGTATCAGGATGAGATTTTGGGAGAAGACGGAAAAGTGAATCAGGAAAATCTGACGGCGCTGTTGGAATTGGAAGGAAAGATTGCCGTCAATGCAAAATCCTCTCTGTTTGATGAGGCGCTGCAGGATACGGATGGAAGCGCTGCTTCCAAGAATCCATTTAACAATTATGGAATGGAGGGAATCCTCAACTACCCGGAAGGGGCTGCGACCATCAGTATATCCAGTGTTTCTGATATGATCATACCGTATACGGTGATGCGTCAGCAGAATCTGACAGCAGATACGATTCGGGGATTTTATCTGCCAATGGGCATTGCAGGAGTCAATCAAAATACAAGTCAGCCGGAGCTTGCCAAAAACTTTGTAAAATATCTCTTTTCCCAGGAAGTACAGTGTGCGCAGCTAGACGATGGATTTCCGGTTCTGAAATCTGCCATGGAAGAGAAGAAACAAGAAGTGAACAGTGAATACGCACAGTCCTTTTTCATGACATCCAGTTGGAATTTTGACAACGAAGCTCCAATTATGTTGGAGGCCGGATATCCGACTATGGAAGAGGTGGAGGGTTTTGTTCAGAAATGCGATTCCCTGACCGCTCCGGCGGAGCAGAACCGCGTTATCTGGAATTTATATCAAGAGGAAGCGGAACAATATCTGACCGGAAATACGGATGCAGCTACGGCCGCCCAAAATGTAGCGCAGAAGGTGGACACCTATCTTGCGGAGTAAAGAAACCGTGACGCGGCGGCAGAATAAAAGAATCATGACGCAGCGGCGAAAGAAGGAAGCAGGAACGGCTTACCTGTTCCTGCTCCCAAGCCTCTTAGGAACCGGCGGCTTTGTATTAATTCCTTTTTTGGATGTGCTGCGCAGGTCCTTTCTACAGGCGGTCGGAAATGGATTTGTAGGATGGGAGAATTACCGCCAGGTGCTGGAAAATGAGGCTTTCCGTCTGGCAGCGGGGAATACGACAAAATTTATGGCAGCCTGCCTTCCCATTCTGCTATCCTTGTCCTTGTGTATGGCAGTTTTGGTGCAGCAGATTGTCTTTCTTCAAAAATGGGTCAAGACAGCCTTTCTACTTCCTATGGCAATCCCGGCGGCGTCTATGGTGGTATTTTTCCGGATGCTTTTCGATGACAAAGGATGGATGAATCTGCTGCTGCGGAGGTTGGGCGCTCTAGGGCAGGGATGGCTGACTTCGGAATGTGCATTTTGGGTTCTCGTGGCATGTTATATCTGGAAAAATCTTGGATATGATATGATTCTCTGGCTGGCAGGGCTCAGCGCAATCCCGGAGGAACAGTATGAAGCCGCAAAAGTACAGGGGGCTGGGGCTTGGTCCTGTTTTCGGTATATTACGCTGCCGCAGCTTAAAGAAACGTTATTTGTGACAGCATTGTTGTCCTTTGTCAATGCATTCCGGGTTTTCAGGGAAGCGTATCTCCTGGCAGGGGAATATCCGCATGAAAGCATTTATATGCTGCAGCATTTGTTTAATAACTGGTTTATCAATCTGGATATTCAGAAAATGACTGCGGCCGCAGTGATGTTAGTGATTCTGACCGGTGGAGTGCTGCTGGCATTTTGGAGGAATGAGGGAAATGGAGAACTTGGATAAGGGAAATGTATCAGGCAGAAGAAAGCTCAAGGCATCACAATATGTAATCTGCCTGATTTTATCTGTATTCTGTGCGTTGATGGTGCTTCCTTTGTTGATGCTGCTTGTAGATTCTCTGATGGGGAAGCGGGAACTTTTGGAAACCTGCGGCGCGGTCCTTTCCGATTATGAAGGACATGCAGGATTCCGCCTGTTCCCTCTTTACCCGACATTGCGGGCTTATGTGCGTCTCCTTTTGGATTCACCGGAATATTTCACTGCATTTTGGAATTCTGGTTTTCAGACAGCGGGTGTGCTTATGGGACAGCTTTTTGTCGCAGTTCCGGCGGCGTGGGCATTTGCTCGGTTTCAATTTCCTGGGAAAAGAGTACTTTGGTTTCTGTATATGCTTTTAATGATACTCCCTTTTCAGGTTACCATGGTGTCAGGATATTTTGTACTCAATGCAGCTCATCTCATGAATACTCACGGCGCAGTTATTTTACCGGGAATTTTTTCCACACTTCCGGTATTTATTTTGCAGAAAACATTTGCGGGGATACCGGGAGAAGTGGTGGAAGCGGCACAGATTGACGGCGCAGGAAGCTTACGGATTTTTCTGTATATCGGAATTCCACTGGGAAAGTCCGGAATATTTTCGATATTAATTTTGGGATTTCTGGAATATTGGAATGCTATCGAGCCGCCAATGACCTATTTGAAAACAGAAGCGCTATGGCCTTTGTCTTTATATTTGCCGCAAATGGCAGGCACAGATATTTCAACGGCATTCGCTGCATCTGTTATCACGCTGCTTCCGGCTGTACTTCTGTTTCTGACGGGTCAGGAAAATCTGGAACAAGGGATTGTGGCATCCGGGCTGCAAAGGAAAGCAGTTTAAGTTAGAGGGATTTGGGAACATTGTAAAAGCGTAGATGCCAGTATTTCGGTCCGATTGCTTCGAAGGAATAAAGGAGAGATGTGAAAGTGGATATCAAAGTAAAACGAAAAGTGCGGATTCTGGCAGTCTTTCTGATAGTGATGGTATTATGTACCATTCTTTCCAGAGCCGCTGCATCCATCCTGGTTGCGCAGGTAGAGGTCGGGAAACCAGGAAGGGGGAGGTTGTCCTATACTAGCAGCGGAAGTGGAACCGTGGTGCCTGTACAGGAGAACATGGTTTTCCTATGGCCGGGGCAGCAGGTGGAATGGGCGGCAGAAGTGGGAAGTACGGTGAAAGCAGGAGAGTGCCTTGTGCAGTTCCGCATGGAATATCTGCAGCAGACTATTGAAAGCAAACAGGCAGAATTGACACAACTGGAACTTCAAGCCGGACAGCAGCAGATATCAGCCCGCGGGACTGTGCGTGTTCCTTCGGCCGAGCGGGCAGGACAGACATTGGCGGATGCACAGCGTCAGTTACAAGAGGCACAGCAGAGGGCAGCGGAAGCGCAGGCGGCGTATGAGCAATTTCAGGCTGGGCAGTCGGCAGCGGTTCAATCACAGTCCGCTTATGTCGTCACGGACAGCGCAAACGACATCCCTCAGCCGTCGAATCCTTCTCCCTCACAGCAGGAGTTGGAAAACGCGTTTGCAGAGGCACAGGCCAATGTAGAAGTGGCCCGGCAGGCGGTTATCCAGGCGCAGAATGACTACAACTTTGCTTTAAAAGAAGATGCCGCACAGGATGCCAATGAAGCCAATGCCGTTCAGTCGGCACAGTTGGGAGTCCAGGCTTTGAATGCTCAGGCGGACACGGCGAGAAAGGCTTTGGAACAGTTGGTTTCCTATCAGAATGCAGGAGGAAAAATCTGTGCGGAGCAGGATTGTACGATTCTCACATCAGGCATTCAGGCAGGCGCGTTTACTACAGGCTCAGAAGTCCTCATCACTGGAAATGGGGGATGGAAGCTGAAAGGGCAGGTTGCTGTAAATGACAAAGAAAAGATTAGGACTGGTGTTGAGGCAGAGATTCGTTTAGGAACTGGTTCCAAGAGGACTGTGAAAATCGAATCTATTGGCGCTGAGAGTGTTTCCGGTGCCTCCGGAACCGATGTTTTTGCAGGCGAAAATGGCGTTTTGGCAGCATCCATCCAGACTTTCTGGTATGCACCTCTGCCCGAAAATACAGCAGCAAATCATGGAGATTCCTTTGATTGGACGGTTCGTTCCGATTCGGGGAAGGAGTATGAGCAGCTCATACCTCTAAGCGCTCTTCGAGAGGACGCAGATGGAGCATATTGTCTGATTGTTTCAGAGGAAGAAAGCATGCTTGGAACCGTGCAGACGGCTAAACGTGTTTCTGTGACTGTTCTGGAGAAAGATTCTGAGAATGCGGCTGTGACATCGACGTTAAAGGACAAAGACCAGATTATCATCTCATCGGAAAAATATGTGGGGGAAGGAGACCGTGTGCGGATAAAATGATAAAAAACAGGGTACGAAACAACAGAATTTCACTCCTATTTTTTTCCTTGTTTCTATTGGCCAATCTTTATTCCATAAGCCGATTGTCTGTGCTAAAAGAATCTGTGGATTCCATTTTTGTCTGCTATACGTCAGGAAGTGCAGGAGCATCCGGATTGGAGCAGTTAAAAGAGAACGAGCAAAGCCAGAATTTTTCTAAAATGGCTTTGTGGAAATCAATGGAGGAAGTGACTGTTTTCGCAGAAAATACAGGGCGTCAGCAAAAAGTTTCCTGTTATCAGGTGGGCGGGCAGCTTGACGCTGTCTTTGGAAATCATCTGGTGCAGGGAAGATATTTTACGGAAGAGGAACATACAGTATGTGTGATAGATGAGGGATTGGCACAGCAGTTATTTGGCTCAGAACATGTACTGGGGATGGAAGTAGAGGTTGAACAGAAAGCATATCAGATTATTGGGATTCTAGAAAGGAATAAGAGAGAAGGTGCAAAGCCAGTCTGCGTGATTCCGGCGAGGGAAGATACGGTGTTTGACGGTGTGGCAGTTCAAAAGCAGGAGATGGGGCAGTCATCCGCTCTGGCAATCAGCCTGCTCGAAGCTTTCTTTGGAAGGACAGACGGGCAGAAGGTGGATGGGCAGCTATATTTTACGTCGGCGGTGCTGTTTTACTCTGCCATGTCGGCTTTGATGATGATTCTGATGGGGATTGTTATGGCAAAGAAACGTGGAACATTTCTGGCTGAGACTTCAGTGGAAAAGGGAGAGGATATCGCTCGGATAGAGACTGCTACGGCAGGGAAGATATTGTTTGGGTTCATAGGTGTTGTTTGTGTAGCGGCGGCTGTCGTTATTTCGATAGCGGGAATCAAGGCAGCAGCTCCAGGCGCGGATTATCTGCCTACATACTGGTCGGACTTTGATTTCTTTGTTCGTCTCTTTCAGGAAAAGGCGGAACAGATACAGAGACTTGCGGCCTCTCAGGAATTTTCTGTTTGGCAGGATATGTTCAGCGCATGGCAGCAGGTGATTATAGGAGAGATTTTTGCGGGGGTGCTGTTTGGATGTTTTTTGATAGATGTACGATATTGTATTCCATCATTTCTCCTGTTATAATAAAATTGTTTATATCTGTTCGATACCTTTTGCAGATATGACCGCAAACCTATCAGCTTTAGGCAATGGGCAGTTCACGATTTGGGAGATTATTATGAGAAGTTCCGAGAAAATAAAGGAAAATAACGGCAATGAAATTGTAACCCTCTACCATGGTTCAAAATCAGGAATTCGTGGTGCTATTGCACCTTTAAGCTGGGAACGATGTGATTTTGGAAAAGGCTTTTACATGGGGACTGACCGGACTCAGCCTTTGACTTTAATTTGTAACTTTCCTAATGCCAGGATATATACACTAAGCGTTGAACTATCGGAACTAAGAATTCTTGACGTGCAAGAGGGACTGGATTGGGCATTATTAGTTGCATATAATCGCGGAAAGATGGAATCTGTAAAGCATTTGCCGATTTACAATCGTATTGCAGATTTGAGTAAAGACCGTGATATGATAATTGGTTATATTGCTAACGATAGAATGTTTGTTGTTTTAGACCGTTTCTTTCATGGGGAGATTACGGATATCGCCCTGATTAACAGTCTTTCAGCGTTAAAACTCGGTAAACAATATGTTGCTTTAACAGAAAAGGCCTGTAAAAAGATAAAGATTCTTGACGAACAAGTACTTACTGAGACTGAACGGGATAAACTAAAGCAGGAAAGTGAGTTTAATCGTTCCCGAGGAATTGCAATGGCAAACGATATTTGTCGGAAATATCGCCGTGAAGGGCGTTTCTTTGATGAAATATTAGAGGTAGGTGAATAAAATGGAAACTCTATCTTTTGAAAAACGCCAGCTTTGTGATATACAGGGACGGCTGTTTGAGCTTGCGCTCAGAAACGGATTGGATTGTCCATCATTTATTGAGTTTTTTATGAACAGCCAAGCGGCAGCGGCGCTTGATGACGTCTATGACCGGCTGCAGTGGGCCGGGGAAGAATATATCCTTGAAGAATTAAATGATGAATCAGGCGGCTTGAGAAAGGCAGGTATCACTTACACTGAGGAAGTCATGTACTGGACAGGATATCTCTATCGTTATTGGCATTATTACACGAATGAATTTAGCCGTGAAATCTATAAAATTGCCGATGCTAAAACTATGAATGAATGTTGGCTTGGATTCCATACTTTTGATGTCGAGATGGCCATTGATGATCTGAAAGAGCTTCACAGGCAGAAATGGAATGAAAGGAATGGAAAAACTGTAGAATAAATCCCAATTTGCTGAAAAAGGATGGCAATGAAAAAGAAACTGCCCGTGGGAATCGAAAATTTTCCTAAAATCGTATTAGAAGATTTCTACTTTGTAGATAAAACAGGTCTTATCATTGATTTGCTGCATAGTTGGGGCAAGGTAAATCTATTCACACGGCCTCGGCGTTTTGGCAAGACTTTAAACATGAGTATGCTGAAAAGTTTTTTTGAAATAGGCTGTGATTAAAGTTTATTTCATGGATTGAAGGTTACAGAAGAAAAAGAGCTGTGTGAAAAGTATATGGGCAAGTTTCCGGTTATTTCGGTGAGCCTGAAAGATATCAATGGATTGAATTTTGAATCTGCCTGTGCGGCTATGTGTAATGTAATTGGAAAAGAAGCTATGCGGTTTCAGTTTCTGCAGGACAGCAGCGTCCTTTCAGCGAAAGAAAAGGAACTGTATACACAATTGATAAAAACGGATAAGAGCCAGAGAGCGGTTTTTTCCATGTCTGATGCTGTGCTCACAACCAGCTTGCAGACGCTTTCATCTCTGCTTTTTAAACATTACGGCTGTAAGGTGCTTATTTTTATTGATGAATACGATGTGCCGTTGGATAAAGCATTCCAGTCAGGATATTATCAGGAAATGGTTTCTCTGATACGAAATATGTTCAGTTGTGCTCTGAAAGGAAATGATAGTATCTATTTCGCAGTGCTGACAGGATGTCTGAGAATCTCCAAAGAAAGCATATTTACAGGATTGAATAATCCAAATATACTTTCTGTTACAGATGTTCGTTTCAGTGAATATTTTGGTTTTACGGATTACGAAGTCCAGGAAATGCTTTCTTATTATGGTTTAGAATCATTTTATAATACGATAAAAGAATGGTATGACGGATATCAATTCGGAAACAGTTCGGTGTATTGTCCCTGGGACGTCATAAAATACTGTTATGCACTTCTGGCCGATTCTGAGGCAGAACCAGAGGATTTTTGGTCAAATACCAGCAGTAATTACATTGTACGGCGTTTTATAAATAAATCGAATCAGAAAACAAAAGAAGAGATTGAGCAGCTCGTCGCAGGAAATACGATTGAAAAAATTGTAAAACAAGAGCTTACCTATCCTGAACTGGATACTACGATTGAAAATTTATGGAGTGTTCTTTTTATGACCGGCTATCTCACGCACCGCGGCCGGATTGGCAGCCATAGATACCGGCTTGCAATTCCGAACCATCAGATTCGGGAACTGTTTGTGGGACAGATTAAAGAATGGTTTCAGGAGACGACGGTGCAGGATGCCTCTAAGTTGGAACGGATTGAAATCAAAAGATATGAGACACGTCTTTTGGAAAATGGGATGAAAGAGATTCAAAAAATTGGGATTGCCTGTTATAGAAAACATTGTAAAGTAGTGTTAGGTGTTTAGAAATATTTTTGATAAAAAGAATCGGGGAAGTGATTTTTACAATCAGCATTCCCCGTTTTTTATACCATCCGCCACAGCTCCTGTCCACGCTCCCGAAGCCATTTCTGCTGTTCTTTATAATCCGGCATGACGGATGCCACGATTTGGTAAAAAGCCTGGGAGTGGTTCATTTCTTTCCGATGAGCCAGTTCATGGATCACGATATAATCCAAAACCTTCTCTGGTGCAAAAATCAGTCTCCAGTTAAAATTAAGATTTCCCTTACTGCTGCAGCTTCCCCACCGGGTCTTCTGCTCTCGGATGGTGATGCGTCCGTAGGTTACCTGCATAATGGAAGCATAATAAGCCGTTTTTTTGGAAAAGACATCCCGCGCAAGCCCCATATAGCGTCGGCGTTCCTGCTCTGAAAGCGGGGGAGGAGCCGGCGCTGTATTTTCCACTGCATGGGTCAAGTGCTTCAACACCCAGGCATCCTTTTCCATAAAAAAGCGGTCGACCGTAGACTTCGGTGTACGCATGGGAGCGCGCACTGTCAATCGACCGTCCGCTGCAATCTGCATAGCCAGAGTTTTTCGGGAGCTGTATATGATTTCATATTCCTCAGGATATGGAACGCCAGAAGACTTTGCCAATTGCTGGAGCTTGTTCAGCAAAGGGCGGGGAAACGGATGTTTTGCCATGAAACTTCACCTCAACTTTAAGGGGAATACTCTGAAATTGTATACCAAATCTATGTAATCAGTTTACACCAGTTCTACTAGAACATTCATAAAAACAACTCCACAGCCAATACTGCTGCACAGCAAAATACGGCTGTTTTAAATAAGTCTGCGCTCAGCCAGGCGGCTATGATACCGATTAAGAAGGCAATCAGCCCGGATATCGGACTCTGAGTGGCTTCTATGACCGCCGGAAATGTCATAACGGCAAGGGTGACATAAGGAACATAGTACAAAAAGGATTGGATAAATCGATTCTTTATCGGTTTTCGGATTAAAGTCAGAGGCAGGACACGGATGAGATAAGATACTCCGGCCATGATGCCAAGGTAGATGTACATGTTGTTCATTTGTTTTCCTCTCAGTCCTGTATTTTTCATGAAATCTTTTTACGCTGTTTCGTCGGTATTTCTTGGAAACAGCAGTGCAGCAATCGTAGATAAAACCAATGTCAAACATATTGTGCGCGTACCGCTGGACATTCCAGAAAAGGCAGGCAGGTAAGAAGCACAAAAGCTGGCAATAAAACAGCAAATGATTAGACCTGCAATGACCTTGTCCTTTTTTGCGGCAGGAATAATGACTGCAAGAAACATTCCATAAAGGGCAACACTGAATGCGCTCACCAGGCGAAGCGGAAGGAGACTTCCTGCAGCCGCACCTAAAGCAGTTCCGAATGCCCAGCAAGGCGCTGCCACCAATACCGCGCCATAGCTGTAAAATGGATTGAGGCAGCCAGGACGTGCAATGGCGATTCCAAACAATTCATCCGTAATATGAAAAGCCATGAAAAGTCGATGGATTCCCGGCATTTTCGGGTCCAGCCGCTGACTCATGGCGCAGCTCATCAGCAGATATCTTGCATTTGTAATCAATGTGACGACTGCCAGTTCTATATAAGCCGCTCCTGCGGCGATCAGTGTAAATCCTGCATATTCCCCTGCAGACGCATTGCAAAGAAGGCTGGCAAGAAAACCTTGAAACGGAGTAAGCCCTGCATTCTTTGCCGCAATTCCCAGCGAAAAGGAAACAGCAAAATAACCAAGCCCAATGGGGATGCCATCATGCATTCCGTTACGAAAAGCAGACTGGTTTATTGTATGTCTAAAAGAATAGTTTTTTGTTTTTGACTCCATGTATTTTCACCTGTATTGTTTTATTGTGTATCCTATCCACTTTCAATTTGCTCAGATAAAGGCATAGGAAACGGTGCAATATACAGCTTTTTCTCAAATATAGAAATGCTATATACTGCACCGTTCCCGTTGTTCTGCGTCATCGAATCCTATGGCCTGGAGTATGAAACAGCTCCTGACCGGCTCATAAATTCATGAACAGCCATACGTGCGGTACTTTTATGCCATGATATCAAGATTCTCTCCCAGACCGGGAACCATAACGGCATCCATCATCTCGATCATTGCCTCACTGGTGCCCTCTGCCGTATCCATAACCTTGGACATCAATGCAAAACTGACACTCGTACTTAACCGCTCCATCGACATCATTGTTGACAATGCAGGAATATCCATAAGGTCACCTCTCTATTGAAAAATGTTTCCGAGTACTACACATAACATATATCGGCAGAACTTTGAGAAAGTTTAATATATAGTTTTGATGTGTCTGTGTGGAAACGGACGGTAAGATATGGTATAATTATTTTGTTACCGCCCCTATACTGGCAACAGAAAGGGGGTGTCACCATGGAAACATTTTGTTCTTTTTTAGTCGCTGTTGCGGCTGGCGTAGCTTGCCACTACATCATCAAGTGGTTAGACGGCGATAAGTAATCGGTAACTAGCCCAATTGGAACGCCTCGCAACATATGAGGAAGAACCCCCGAAAGTATGCCAGTACTTCGGGGGTTCGTTTTTTTGTCACCATGGACTATTTTGTTCTTTTGCCTATTTGGCATTATAGCATATGCAATTTGATAATGCAATATGTAAGATTTCTAAAATTATTTTGACTGTTATATAATAAATAGGTATAATATTTTTGTAAGACATGGTGGTAAATGACAGGAGAGAAGAAAATGAAATACGATTTTACAACAATTATGGACCGTGCCGGTAAAGACGCAATTGCGGTAGACATGATTCCGTATAAGGACATTCAGATAAAGGAAGGATTCAGTAAAATTCCCATGTGGGTGGCGGACATGAATTTCCAGACAGTTCCCACAGTTCCAGAGGCAATTGCCGAGCGCGTCAGGCATTCGGCTTACGGCTATTTTTCCCCGCGGGAGGAGTATTATGATTCCATCATCAAATGGCATGAGACGAGACATGGAGTACAAGGCTTGACGAAGGAATGTATCGGATATGAAAATGGTGTTCTCGGCGGTGTAATCAGTGCGCTGAATGTATTTTGTTCAAGAGGGGACAAAGTACTGCTGCATTCTCCGACTTATATCGGGTTTACAGGCAGTATGGAGAATGCAGGGTATCATATTGTCCACAGTCCTTTGAAAAGAGACGATGCAGGGATTTGGCGGATGGATTTTGAAGATATGGAAAAGAAACTGGAAGAAGAGCAGATTCATGCCGCCGTATTCTGTTCTCCCCATAATCCATGCGGCCGTGTCTGGGAAAAGTGGGAACTGGAACAGGCGATGGAGATTTTCAGGAAGCATGATGTTATGGTCGTGTCTGATGAAATCTGGTCTGATATTATACTGGAAGGTCATAAGCATATTCCGACCCAGAGGGTTTCCGAGGATGCAAAAATGCGTACCGTTGCCCTCTATGCACCTTCCAAGACATTCAATCTGGCAGGACTGATCGGAAGCTACCATATTATTTATAATCCATATATCAGGGAGCGGGTGAGAAAGGAATCTTCACTGTCCCATTATAATTCTATGAATGTTCTTTCCATGTATGCCCTGATAGGCGCATATAAGCAGGAAGGATATGAGTGGGTTGATGAACTGTGTCGGGTGCTGACAGAAAATGTAGATTATGCATATGGTTATATTCAGGAACATTTTCAAGGGGTGTCCGTGGCAAAACCGGAGGGGACATACATGCTGTTCCTGGATTGTGAGGAATGGTGTAAGACACATGGAAAGACCATTGATGAACTGCAGAGGGCCGGCGTGGAGGCCGGCATCATCTGGCAGGATGGAAGGCCGTTTCATGGGGCATATGCAATACGACTGAATCTGGCGCTGCCCAAAGCATTGGTGGAAGAGGCTATGAGAAGGCTTGAGGAGTATGTTTTCTGATTAGGCAGATGCAGTTTTCAATAGTATCGTGTGAATGAAAATGTAAAGCAGGGTGTGAAAATATATCTTTTCGCACCCCTTATGCATGACAGTCCTCACCAGTTCATATAATAGAATCAATGAACATTTCCCCAGGTGTATCCATGCCCCAAATCCTTGATATGCTCCGTTCCATACAAGAATTCTTATGGGGGTTCCCAATGCTCATCCTATTAATGGGAACCCACATCTACTTTACAATCCGCACCCGCTTTATCCAGAAGAACATTCCACAGGGAATCCGGCTCAGCTTTTCAGGCGGCGGCCAGTCAGATACCGGACAGGGAAATGTTTCTCCCTTTTCTGCCCTTGCAACTGCCCTCGCGGCAACCATCGGGACAGGGAATATCATCGGCATTTCCACCGCCATTGCAATCGGAGGCCCTGGCGCTGTGTTTTGGTGCTGGCTCACCGGTGTTTTAGGAATTGCTACCTGTTATGCCGAGTGTTACCTGTCTGTGCGTTACCGCATCAGACAGAAAGACGGAACCTTTCAAGGTGGTCCTATGTATGTGATGGAGCATGTACTGCATCAAAAAAGTGCGGCTGTTTTATTTGCATTTTCTGTAATTTTAGTATCATTGGGAATGGGAAGCAGTGTTCAGTCTCATTCTATCGCGGCGGCAGTCCTGGAGCAGAAAGAAGTCCCTTCGCAGATTATCGGTATGGTCACGGCAACGCTTGCCGGAATCGTGATTCTGGGCGGGGCAAAGCAGATTGCGAAAGTATGTACGTGGCTGGTTCCTTTCATGAGCCTTTTTTATCTGGGGGGATGCTTTCTGCTTATTTGGATGAATCGAAGTCTTTTGCCCGAAACTCTGCGGGTCATTATCCAATCTGCATTCTCTTCCCGCTCTGTGATTGGCGGATTGGCGGGCACTGCGGTTATGGTAGGGATGCGTACCGGTATTTCTCGCGGGCTGTTTACCAATGAGGCCGGGTTGGGCTCCATTCCGCTTGCGGCTGCCGGTGCATGCACGGAATCTCCGAAGCAGCAGGCACTGGTTTCCATGACTGGCACATTTTGGGATACGGTGGTCATGTGTGCGATTACAGGAATCGCCGTGGTCAGCAGTATGCTGAGACAGCCGGAGATTTTTCAGAAAGCGGAATCGGACCGTCTCTGTTTTCTTGCATTTTCTCAATTGGATAGTCTGTTTCAAAACAAAAATCCAGTGCAAATACAGATGCCGGGCGGGTTTGATTTGAGTGGAAGTTTTGTTTTGTCAGCAGCGTTGGTACTGTTTGCATTTGCCACGATTATTGGATGGAGTTTTTATGGAGAATGTGCAGTGCGCTATCTGTGGGGCAAAGACAGGCTGAAACAATATTACATATTCTATATTGCTGCGGTATATCTAGGGGCCGTCCTGTCTCTGGATATGGTGTGGACATTGTCGGATTTGTTCAATTCTCTCATGGCGATTCCAAATCTTTTGTGTCTCTGGATGCTGCGTGAGGTCGTGGTTCGGGCAAAGTAAAAGTTACTGCCTGCAGCCTGGATGCGAACCACAACAAAGCGAAATATACAAATAAAATCCACTTGTACATTAGATAAAAATCAGTTATACTTAGGCGCGGTAACCCAATTCGGATATATTGGAAAATAATAGCAGGCATTGTCTAAAACAAAATTTATCTTTATGCAGGCGGAGCGAATTATTTTCATATCATTCTATAAACAGGAGATAAATCATGCTTCAGAATCACACACAGAAAAATACATTTTACAGCAGAATTTTTAAATTAGTTCTGCCAATCATCATTCAGAATTTATTGAGTTCCGCCGTCAGTTCAGCGGATGTAGTCATGCTGAACTATGTAGGCCAGTCTTCAATTTCCGCAGTATCACTGGCCTCTCAGTATGCGAATATTCTTTTTATGGTATTCTATGGCCTTGGCACCGGAGCAACTATTCTGTGTGCACAATATTATGGAAAGGGCGACATGCAGGCAATCCAGGTCGTAGAGGGGATTGCACTGCGGTTCTCCATGACGATATCAATTCTGTTTGCCGGATTAGCGTTGACTATTCCGGACTGGATGATGCGGTTATTCACCAATGATGCAGAGCTGATTGCGGTAGGCACGTCCTATCTGCGCTGTATGAGCGTCAGCTATCTTTGCTGCGGTATTGCGGAAGTATACCTTGCTATTCTGAGAAGCATCGAGCAGGTAGCCATCAGCACGGCTCTGAATGTGCTGGCATTTTCTTTAAATATAGTACTGAATGCAGTTTTTATCTTCGGACTGTTTGGCGCGCCCCGACTTGGGGCAGCCGGAGTAGGAATTGCCACATCCATATCCAGATTTGTGGAACTTCTGGCATGTTTGCTGGTGTCCCATTTCCGGGACAGTATTAAATTGGACTTTCGATATGTATTTGTAAAAAATAAGCTGCTGTTTCAGGATTTTGTAAGGCTTTCCCTGCCCGCATTGGGCAATGATATCGTATGGAGTGTTGCATTTGCCATGTACTCTGTTATTATCGGGCATATGGGGACAGATGCGGTGGCGGCCAACTCTTTTGTCGTCGTGGTCCGCAATTTCGGTACAATTCTATGCTTCGGAATGGCTAGCGCAGGGGGAATCCTGCTGGGAAATATTATCGGGGAAAATAAACTGGAAGAGGCAAGAGATGCAGCGAAAAAGATTATGAAATTAACGGTGATCTCCGGTGCCATCGGCGGTTTGATTGTGGTCGCGGCAATGCCTGTTGTTTTAAATTATGCGTCCTCATCACTTAGCGGACAGGCTATGCATTATCTGAAATGTATGCTGTGGATCAATACATACTATATCATGGGGGCAGCAGTCAATACGACTTTGATTGCAGGAGCCTTCCGGGCAGGCGGAGACAGCAGGTTTGGCTTTATCTGTGATACGATTACGATGTGGTGCTATGGTGTGCCACTGGGATTTTTATCTGCCTTTGTGTTCAAGCTCCCGGTGATGTGGGTATATTTTCTGCTCTGTACGGATGAATTTGTAAAATGGCCCTGGGTGCTCAGACATTATCGAAGCGGCAAATGGCTGAACAATATTACCAGAGACAATCTGTTTCAGAAAGACGAGGTCAAGAATTCCTCCGAGAATATATAAGATTCCAGAGAAAGAACAAGATTCCCGCACCGAGGATTGTTGCTGCGATATAGAGAAAAATAACAGGGATATTTCCCAGATAAGGAACTAGCTCACAAAAAACAATTTGCTCCATAGGGTATTTCGAATTAATGTAAAACATGTTGATTGTCCCGAACCGGCTGCAAATATGATTGATGCAGGCGGCGGTGATACAGAAAAAAATATACAGCAGGGTAGCATCCTTAAAGCCGCGAAGCGTAGAAGAAACTGTATCTGCAAAACAGAGGGGGACGGAGGCGTTTGCATCTGCATCACTGTAAAGTGTGGATGTACCTTCGATAGTTTCATTTGAGGTCCTGGAAAACAGGGAAGCAGCGGCAAAACACCCAATTACAATGAGAAGGATATGCCACGTGTAGGAATGGATGGTCAATGCAGGCAAAGGATAATGAAGCCCGGTGGTATCGGCGAAGACGGCGATGCCTCCGAGCAGTCCAAATGACATGAGAAAGGTTAAGCATGCATTGCAAAGCCTTTCTTTTTTTATATGAGGAAGAAATAAAAGTATATACATAGGGGTGCTGCAAAGCTGAAACGGAAAATACCACCAGTTGTAAGTGCCATGATTTACAAGGAAAGTCAGGCAGTATTGTTTCCAGATTTCAGAGGCTGCCATCAAAAGCCCACAGTAGAAAAAGAACGGGCGGAAACGAATGGATGTATGGAAATATGTGTGGGATATCCTGCGCATAAAAATGACTCCTTGTATTGAGATAAATAGTACATTTCTGGATTATAGTATTTTACAGTTCTAAAGGAAAAATACATATAGAAAATACGGCCTGTAAATAAGAATATCAGTGATTTTTTGTTCTGGCAAGAAATAGACTGATTTTTTTCTTGATTTTATAGGCTTTTTTATGTGAAATTGTGGAAAAAAGAGGCAAAAGATTGTATAATATGAACATTAATATGAAAGAGAGGGTTCACTATGATGCAAAATAATATGGTAGCAATGATCTTGGCTGGCGGCCGTGGATCTCGTCTTCATGACCTGACCAATAAAGTTGCAAAACCAGCCGTTTCATATGGGGGAAAATACCGCATCGTTGATTTTCCGCTCAGTAATTGTGCGAACAGTGGAATTGATGTGGTTGGTGTTTTGACACAGTATGAGTCTGTACTGCTGAATAGTTATGTGGCTGCAGGACGTCGCTGGGGATTGGACGCAAAAGGGAGCGGCGTTTTCGTATTACCACCGCGGGAGAAAGCAGATGCGAATTTGGACGTATACCGCGGAACTGCTGACGCAATTTCTCAGAATATTGATTTTATAGATACATATAACCCGGAATATCTGTTGGTGCTTTCAGGAGACCATATTTACAAGATGAACTATTCCAAGATGTTGGATTTCCATAAGGAAAATAACGCGGATGCGACGATTGCTGTTATCGGTGTTCCGATGCGGGAGGCCAGCCGTTTTGGCATTATGAATGCGAATGATGACGGTGTGATTTATGAATTTGAAGAGAAGCCGGAGAAGCCGAAGAGTAATCTGGCATCCATGGGAATTTATATTTTCGATTGGAAGCAGCTTCGCAAGCTTTTGGTTGCAGATATGAAGAATCCGGATTCACATCATGATTTCGGTAAAGATATCATTCCGGCTCTGTTGAACGGTGGCAAGAGACTGATGGCTTACAAATTCAAGGGATATTGGAAGGATGTAGGAACCATAGACTCTCTTTGGGAAGCGAATATGGACCTTCTGGACAAGAAGAATGAGTTGGATTTAAGTGATCCGACCTGGAAGATTTATACGGAAGATGTAACAACACTTCCTCATTATGTTGGCGCGGAGGCTGATATTAAACGTGCATTTATCACCCAGGGCTGTGTCATTGAAGGCGAAGTAAAGAATTCAGTATTGTTTACTGGCGCAAAGGTTGGACCGGGCGCAAAAATCATTGACAGCGTACTCATGCCAAACGTAGTAGTCGAGGAAGGCGCTACCGTTACCCGTGCCCTTGTTGCAGACGGGGTAAAGATTGGAAAAGAGGCTTCTGTAGGAAGTGCAGACAGTGAACATATCGAGCTGGTTGCAAAGCGTGTAAAGGGGGTAGAATAATATGGCAAAAGCATTTGGCATTGTAAATACGGCCGGAAACCATATCTGGGTAGAGGGACTTGAGAACTATCGTACAATCGGGGCTTTTTCATTTCTGGGAAGATACCGCGTGATTGATTTTCCGATTTCCAATTTCAGCAACAGTAATATTGAACAGATTAAAGTCTTTGTCAGAAGAAAACCACGTTCTCTGATTGACCACCTGGGAACCGGACGTCATTACAGTATTAATTCCAAGCGCGGTAAGCTGCAGGTTCTGTTTTCAGAGAACAGTGCGGACAATGATATTTATAATACAGACATTGCTGCATTTTATGAAAATCTGGATATACTTGAGAGGACCCATGAACAATATGTGATAATTACGCCGAATTATATGGTGTTTGTACAGAATTTTGATGCACTCCTTCAGACACATATTGAATCAGAAGCAGATATCACCATGTTGTATCATTCCGTAGACAATGCGAAAGATGCGTATTTGAACTGCGATATGCTGAATCTGAATAAGCAGAAAGGCGTGCTGTCTATTGAGAAGAACCGCGGAACGGCAAAGAACAGAAATATTTTCATGGGAACCTATGTTATGAAGAAAGATCTGTTTATAGAGTTGGTGAAAAAGGCAAGGAAGATTTCTTCTATGTATACGCTGCCTCAGATTGTGAACAGGGAATGTGAAGAGCTGGACATCCGCGGGGTTGCTCATCGTGGATACTTTGCGACAATCACGGATTTTAAGAGCTATTATGATGCGAACCTGAGTCTCATTGACAGCAAGACAGCAGCCAGCTTGTTTGATGAAAATTGGCCGATTTACACTCGTACCAATGATTCCAGTCCTACGCAGTATTTTGAAGACTGTAACGTGAAGTATTCCGTTGTATCAAATGGATGTTTGATTGAAGGTTCTGTAGAGAATTCTGTAATTGGACGTGGATGTGTGATTAAGAAAGGGGCAGTGGTAAAGAACAGTATCCTGCTTCCGGGCGCTTTGATTGGAGAAGATGCACATGTAGAGAATCAGGTTGTTGACAAACGGGCAAAGATTATTCATGCAAAAGAGGTGATTGCTGCTCCGGAGAAGCCAGGATATATTCGTAGAGATGATACCTTATAAGATACAGTTGACAGCAGTCTGGCAGTAAGGGTATACTTTTATAAAGTAATCTAAGAAGCAGGAAGTCTTTCCAGATTCCTGCTTCTTTATATGAGGAGGACGGCAAATGCGAAGAATTTCTATAAATGCCGTCCTCCGACTTGCCGCCGAACCAACGGTGAGGGGGCGTTACATTGTAAATAGGAGGACGGCAAATGCGAAGAATTTCTATAAAATGCCGTCCTCCGACTTGCCGCCGAACCAACGGTGAGGGGGCGCTACATTGTGATGAGGAGGACGGCAAATGCGAAGAATTTCTATAAAATGCCGTCCTCCGACCTGCCGCCGAACCAACGGTGAGGGGGCGCTACATTGTGATTAGGAGGACGGCAAATGCGACTACGGAATATTCCGCGTGCAAGGGGCGTAATAGAGGCGCATCAGGATGTGATCAAGGAAGCGGAAACTCAAAAAGGCTGTTGGCATAAAATATTTGGAAACACTTCCCCCATACATATAGAAATTGGGATGGGAAAGGGGCAGTTTCTGCTTCAGATGGCGGCAAGGAACCCAGATATCAACTATATAGGGATTGAGCGTTATTCCAGCGTGTTGCTGCGTGCCATAGAGAGATATGATACGCAGGAGTTTCAGGATTTGACGAATGTTCGTTTCCTTTGCATGGACGCACATGATTTGGAAAATATATTTGCTTCGGGGGAAGTGGACAGAATATACCTAAATTTTTCTGACCCATGGCCGAAAGCACGCCATGCACAGCGGAGACTGACTTCTGTATCATTTTTTGAAAGATATGCTCATATCATCAAGTCAGGGGGCAGGGTAGAGTTTAAGACGGACAATCAACAGCTTTTTCAGTTCTCGCTTGAGCAGGTAGATGAGGCGGCGGGATGGATGTTGGAAGGCTATACCCGGGATTTGCATCATGATGGTACAATGAATCAGGGAAATATCATGACAGAATATGAAGAAAAATTTTCCGCAAAAGGAAATCCGATTTATAAATTGATCGCTGTCAGAGATTGACGCAAAAGGACCATTGCATAAAATGGCAGATTTGGGATTCAATCTATTTTAAAGATAGAAATCATTTTTCATCATCAGAAGTATTAGGTACATTTTAGGAGCTCTCTGCATATTATAAAAAGAATCCATGGTTCAGGACGACAGACTTTAAGATATGATTAGAACAGGTAATATCATTCGTTATATCAAAAAAATGCAGGGAAGCAGCCAATCTGCAAAGGAGATTGGTTACGAGATACAGATGGCGTGCAAGCAGACAGTCATTTGCGTTGCAAGTGGATACAAAAATAAGGGAAGTGATATGGATGAAGAGAAGAAAAGGATGGAAGGATTTCATCTGCGAAAAGCTGTATTGCAAACCGGAATGGAATCGGAAACTGATGTGTCTGAAACGTTCGCTTGACGAAGTGTACCGAATTTTGAATATGGACAACTGCCATGGATGTTGATAGGAAAAGCAGGTGTTGATTATGAAAATAAGAGTGACTGCAAAGAATTACCGTAGGGAAGTGTTAAGTGAGAAGGGACCGGTTCTTGTGGAATTTTTTGCTGACTGGTGTTCAAAATGTGCGATGATGGAAGACGTAGTAGAAACCATTTCCGAAAAATGTGGCAGGAATTTAAAGGTCTGCCAGATAGAGATTGACGAATCCACGGAGCTTGCAGAAGAGTTCCAGGTGGAAATTGTTCCCACATTTGTCATATTTAAACGGGGAGAAGCCGTGTCTGTGGCAAGCGGCGTATCGGATAAAGACGTGCTTCTGGATATGATTTGGCAGGAAATCGGACTGCATATTTAAGATGTGTTTTTTGTGTGTACGGTGTGAAATGAGGTTGACAAATTTTTTCAAAATGCTAAGATGTTTATATCAGGAATCTGGCTATTCGGATAGGTCTGCCCGTTTGACGGGCAGACTATGCCATGGGGAGCACAGCATAGATGAATTTTAGAAGACTGCTGATTTTATCTGACGGCACGAAATAATGCTCAGCAGAAAAGAAGGGGTGGACGAATGAACAAATGGAAAATCTGGCTCAGATACGGATTGATTTTTATTCTTGCATTTGCTTTGGCCGGCTGTAATAAGACTGATGGAGGAGTGCATATTGCGGAAGAAGAGATATCAGAGGAGGAGACCTCTGATGAGCAGCAGACGCGGTCAGATGTGGAGATGGAGGAGATAGAATTAACGGAAGAGGATGTGGAAGAGAAGTCCATATCACAGCCGAAATCATGGGCCGTATTTTATGCTTTGGATGGCAAAAGCCTAAACGATAATGAAGCGGCTATCTATAATTCTTTAAAGACCTGTATAGCAGAAGTGGCAAGAGGAGAAAGGAAGACGACACAGTTCACCCTGCAGACAGCTTTGACAGAGGAACAGCTTTCTCAGCTGAATGTGAGTTCAATCATTTTTTACCTGCTGCATGACTGCCCGTTTGATTTATACTGGCATGATAAGACTCTGACTACAGAGGACGGCAGTGCTGCTGACGGTGTATACTCCAAATATTATGAAGATGGAAGGGTACAGTTCAGCTTTAAGGTTTCACAGGACTACCGAATAAGTCCGGACAATCTGTATCAGGTGAATGACGCTCGGATGGATAGAGTGAACCATGCAAGACAGAAAGCACAGTCTATTGTGGATACATACAAAGGAAGTTCAGATTATGATAAGCTTGCAGCTTATAAGAACGTGGTGTGTGAACTGGTATCGTATGATGGGGCGGCAATTGTAAATGGAGTTTATGGCGATGCATATCAGTTGATTTCCGTATTTGACGAGGATCCCAATACGAATGTGGTGTGTGAGGGCTATGCAAAAGCATTTAAGTATCTGTGTGACCTGTCTACATTTGAACATGAAGTCAGGTGCTATACGGTTACCGGAGTATCAGACAGTGGACAAGGTGCAGGACAGCATATGTGGAATATTGTGCGTATAGGCGGCGTAAGCAGCGGGGAAGGTTATCTGGTAGATGCCACTAACTGCGATGCAGGTACGATTGGAGAGAGTTCTGAACTGTTTATGGCAGATAATCCGAATGGGAGCGTAGATAGCAGCTATACTTTCTATTGTAACGGTTGGGCGCCAATCACATATACGTATAATGCGGAGCCGAGGGAGATTTTTGGCTCGACGCTCTTATCGCTTAGTAATGATGGACATGAGGAACAGGATTCTCTGCATAACAATCAGGAGAATGACAATACAGATACACCGGCGCCAACTCCAACACCAGACCCGGTGCCGGCACCGACTCCGGATTCAACCCCAACGCCAGATCCGACCCCAGAACAGACTCCGACGCCAGACCCGGCACCTACACCTAGTCCAACACCGACAACAGATACCAATACAACGAATCCTTCGGAGCAGAAGCCAGAAGAGAAAACAGAAAAGGAAGAGGATAAACAGAAGGAGCCGGTATCGACACTTAGCTTTGACGTGGCGGAACTGAATAAAACGTATGGCGACGATTCTTTTGTAGAAACTGTTTCAGGAACTGTAGAGAATTCTAAGATTACATATACGAGCAGTGATGACTCTGTTGCTCAGATTGTAAATAAAAAAGGAAAAGTACGCATATTAAAACCAGGGACGGTTACGATTACGGCAACGGACAGTAATGGAGGCTCGACGGCATCTTATAAGCTGACAGTTGCAAAGAAGCCTTTAACGTGGAATGTGAGCGGTCTGTATGCTGCTGATCAGAAAGATAATATTGGTTCTGCCGGAGATGCAACTCTCTTTGGGGAAATGACCATAGAGGGTATATTGGAATCTGATAAGGATAAGGATTCTAAGTTCAGCTTCGACAGCAGTGATTTGACCGGAACGTATGCTTCTACAGTCGTAGGTACGCAGAAAGTTACTTTGGACTGGAAAGAAGGAAAGAAGCGCACATTGAACGGTGATAAGGCAGGTTGTTATGAATTGCCGGAAAAACTTCCTGAACTGACAGGGGAGATTACATCAACCCAGGTGCTTGATGCACCGCCTGAATCTACGGAAGAGCTGACACTTGAGTTGGAGATGGAGGATTCAATTACACAGGTACCGGATGCATTTTTAGAGGATAAGAGTCTGGAACTTGATACACCGGCAAAAATTCAGACAGCGCTTGAAACAAGGATTCAGGAGTGGGAGCCGGGGATTTCGAATGACGATATAGAAGTCTATGATGTCACGCTGCGCAGTTTGGATAAAGCCAGTGATATTGAGAGTGACGAAGGTGCATGGGTGGAAGTGACAGATGAGCGATTCCCGGAAGAAGGGGTGACAGTTACTCTGCCGTATCCAAAAGGCACATCAGGAAGAACACATGACTTTGTTGTGTGCCACATGTTTGCTGAAAATATGTATTTATCTTCGCCTGGAGAAGTGGAATATCCGGAAGTAACAGAGACTGACAGCGGTATTCAGTTTAAGGTTTATGGACTGTCCCCAATTGCAGTTGGTTGGACGGAAGGGCACCAGGTAAAACCAGAGGAATCAGATTCGGACAATGACGGTACAGAGAATAACCAGAAGCAGGAGAAAGATAGCAATCTCGAAAAATCTGAGGAGAATCAGACGCACCCCGATACAGGTAAGATTTTAATGTATCTCATGTTAGCGGGTGCAGCGCTTGTGGTGATGGGTGGTATCCTGATAATCCGACTCAGGTAGGAAAATTTATGGAAATTTTCGGTTTTATTCCCGCGAAGCAATGAGCCAAGTGTACATGCGGGCATGTACACTTGGCGGCTGCCGCAAGGTTTTTGACTTAAAAAAATAAAGCAAAGTATCATAATACAACTATTCTGGCAGTACTGAATTAAAATTTTTTACATCTCATGGCTTGACGTGGGGTGTTTTTTAGAATTTATATATCCAGATAATACGAAATATGTTGTGTCAGAAAAAAATATAAAAAAAATCATAAAAAAATGTAAAAAAACACTTGCATTTTTTGGAGACATAGATTATAATAGCTATTGTCTTGTTCGGGAGGACAGATTTAATATAGGAAATGCGCGATTAGCTCAGTTGGAAGAGCACCTGACTCTTAATCAGGGTGTCCAGGGTTCGAGCCCCTGATCGCGCACTTGAAATCACTGTTTTTGCAGACATTAGAAGCTGTGGGGACGGTGATTTTTTTGTGCTTGAAACGCTGGATTTCTGCGGGTTTCTATAATGTGGGAGGAAAAAAGGCAGGAGGGAAAAGAAGATTGGAGAAATCAGGAGGGAGAACGCAAAGTTGCCGCGAATTTCGTCGCGAACTCGTCGCGGGCAAAATAAATAGTGCAAAATGAAAGAAAAGTTAATGGAATAAAGTATGAGTTGAAAGTGACCGGTGATAATATTGTCTGAAAATAAAAGAGAATAAGAATTGAGTAACTAGAGAGAACATGATAAAATAGAAAAAAAGGAGTGATAGGTCAAATGAGAATGAAACCGACAAGTTGGGAGGATTTAGGAATAATTGATAGAAGATAAAAGGTTTGATGATATATCAGGAATAAAAGAAAACATAGAGTATCGTCAAGAACTTTATTTAAAATATCAGATTAAATAGTTTCGCTAAAAATGACAATTCCGGGCATTGTTACAGAAGAATTGTTTAGAAAGAAAATGAAGGAATATAGGAAATAGGAGAGGTAACTCTTAATCAGGGTGTCCAGGGTTCGAGCCCCTGAATTTGGCATTATGCCATGAATAGAGTTTCTCTGCGCTGTCAAAGAAACTCTACCAGAGAGGATGATGTAAAGATGAAACTAACAAATACCCCTTATGATGACGTGTTCCGGACATTACTGAATGACTGCAGAGGTTTGATTATCCCGGTAATCAACGAAGTGTTTGAGGAACATTATACAGGAAAAGAAGAGATTGTATTTTCACCGAATGAACATTTTCTGAATCAGCAGGATGGAGAGGAAGAGGAACGGATTACGGATACCTGTTTTCAGATTATCGGAGAGGATATCAAAAAATATCATCTGGAATGTCAGAGCAGCACAGATCACAGTATGTTGGTAAGATTCTGGGAATATGATACACAGATTGCACTGGATCAGGGAGAACTGCAAGGAGATATATTACGTGTAATATTTCCTCATTCGGCTGTTCTGTTCCTAAGGAGTAACAGCCGGACGCCGGATCAATTAAAGACAGAGGTAGTTACGCCAGGCGGAAGCATTACTTATGACATTCGGGTAATGAAATCCCAGCAGTACACATCAGAGGAAATCTTTGGAAAGAAGCTTTTATTTTTGATTCCTTTTTATATATTTTCTCATGAGGAGAGATTTGAAGAGTATGCGCAGGATGCGGAAAAGCTAAAAAAATTAGAAGCAGAGTATGAAGAGATCAAGAGCAGGCTTGAAGAACTGCAGAACCGAAAGGAAATCAGTGAATATACAAAATGTACAATCATTGATATGTCGAATAAAATATTGGAGCATATTGCAGCAAAATATGAAACAATCCGGGAAGGAGTGAAATCAGTTATGGGCGGAAAAGTACTGGAATATGAGGCAAAGACAATTCGTAATGAAGGACGCAATGAAGGGAGATTGGAGATGCTTTTTGACCTGGTCTGCGGCAACTTACTTTCCATAGCAGATGCAGCTGCACAGGCAAATCTTACAGAAGAATTGTTTAGAAAGAAAATGAAGGATTACAGGAAGTAGAATGAGATATAACTCTTAATCAGGGTGTCCAGGGTTCGAGCCCCTGATCGCGCACTTGAAATCACTGTTTTTGCAGACATTAGAAGCTGTGGGGACGGTGATTTTTTTGTGCTTGAAACGCTGGATTTCCGTGGGTTTCTGCAGGTGGGAGAAAAACAGCCCTATCTATATATGTGATATATTCTGTACTCCTTAAGTGGATGTATGCAGACTGGGAAAAGTAGTGGTGTTTGCTAATCTCTTGGCTTGGGTGGAATATATTCTACCAAATCAGAAAGGTCACATTCTAATACATAGCATAATCTGAGGAGGATGTTAATATCTAAGCGTTGCATTTTATTGTCTCGATATTGTCTAAGCTGAGAACCTTCCATTTCAGCACGGAAAGAGAGTTGATTTAAAGAAATTTTTCGGTTTTCTAAAATTTCCCCTAATCGAATATTGATTTTGCTATATTCTTCAGTAGTCGTATGTAGATTGTGTAAAATCGTCTGATAGTCGTTATGCGGAAGTTTCATACCTTGCAGGGATAAGGGATGCAATAAGGATTCTTGTTTCATTAAAACTGCTAAAGAGTGTAGATTTTGAAAAATAAAAATGAAAGATGAGGGTTGGAAGAAAGCTCCGCAAGAAAATGGATTGTGCAAACTGGTATGTATAAAAATTATAAAACTGGATATTCCCGCATAGCCACTATAGTGATAGTATGGTAAATTGATAAAGGACATATCAGAGATGAAGCAGAAAGATGAAATCCGCTTTGCTAAGATGTTTTTTATCAAGAACAATGAGAGTAAAAGAAAAGAGGTCATATGCTATGGAAAAGAGAAATGAAACGATTACGAAATTAGCACAGACAGCCTTGCTTGCAGCACTTTGTTTTGTGTCATTTACATTTTTACAGATTAAGATTCCGATGCCGGGCGGAGATGCGACTTCCCTTCATATAGGAAATGCATTCTGTGTACTGGCAGCATTGCTGTTGGGCGGTACTTACGGCGGATTGGCAGGCGCAGTTGGAATGACAATTGCAGATATTTTGGATCCTGTTTATATCGTCGGTGCGCCGAAGACATTTGTATTGAAGTTCTGTATTGGTCTGATTGTAGGATTTGTAGCTCATAGAGTGGCAAAAATTAACGAAAGTACGGATAAGAAATATATCTTCCGTTGGAGTGTGATTGCTTCTGTCGCGGGGTTGGGATTCAATGTGATTGCGGATCCGCTCGTGGGATATTTTTACAAACAGTATATTCTGGGCCAACCGCAGGAGATGGCAGAGGTTCTGGCGAAGTGGAGTACAGCAACTACATTTGTAAATGCAGTGGTATCAACGGTTTTGGTAGCCGCTCTGTATAATGTGCTTCGTCCCGTGCTGCTGAAATCAGGGTTGTTGGCTGTGAAGAAAGAAATAAAAGCACATGCGGCATAAATATAAACAGATTTTTCAGTCCGGAAAGGAGAAAACTATGGTCATAATAGCCTGTGTAGATGACAGAAACGGATTGATGTTCAACCACCGCCGCCAGAGCCGGGATTCTGTGGTATGCCGGGACATCCTGCAGGAATGCACTGGAAAACAGTTGTACATGAGTGCCTATTCCGAAAAATTGTTTCCGGAAGCTGAAGGAGTGGAAATCAAAATATCGGAAAGTATAATAAAACAGGCCGGGGAAGAGGACATCTGTTTCATTGAAGATGCAAAAATCACTGGCTATGAAGAACAAATTCAGAAAGTGATTTTATATAAATGGAACCGAAAATATCCTGCTGATTTTTATTTTACCCTGGATTTGTCTGACGGCTCATGGGAACTCCAACAGACAGAGGAATTTAGAGGCTCTTCTCATGAGAAAATCACGAAGGAGGTTTACGAAAGAAAATGAAGCGTAAATCGAAGAAAAACAAATCTACAAGAATCCATCGGAAATGGTTGTCTTTTCTATTTTCCTGTTTGTTTGTGGCAGCGTGTGTGGGGACTTATGTCCTGACGGATGATCAGAATCAGGTGCCAGATGCTCAGGAAGTGATTGCTCCTTCGGAAATTCCGGAGTATTCCGGGGAACCATACATAGAAATCAATGGAAATGAGCCGTTTTTTTCGGAGGAGGAACTGAGTGAGCAATCCTTCGAAATATACAGTGAGATGGACAGCTTGGGACGATGCGGCACGGCTTACGCGAGTATAGGAACGGATTTAATGCCAACGGAAAAGAGGGGAAGTATCGGACAGGTGAAACCATCAGGATGGCATACGGCAAAATATGATGTTGTAGATGGAAAATATTTGTATAATCGGTGTCATCTCATTGGCTATCAGCTGTCTGGAGAGAATGCGAATGAAAGAAATCTGATTACAGGGACGCGTTATATGAATGTGGAGGGAATGCTGCCTTTTGAAAATATGGTGGCGGATTATGTAAAGGAAACAGATAATCATGTCCTGTACCGGGTGACTCCGGTTTATGAGGGAGACAACCTGGTGGCTGACGGCGTGCAGATGGAAGCCTGCTCGGTGGAAGATGAGGGGGACGGGATTTTTTACAATGTTTATGTCTATAATGTCCAGCCAGGAGTAGAAATTGATTATGCAACGGGGGAAAGTACGGCTGATGAAGATTATGAAAGCAAATGACAAACTGAGAAGGTGGCGTTTTTTCGCTATTCTCTGGCCTTTAATATGTGTTCTTTTTATAGGAATTATTATATGCGTCCCCGGCCGGAATATGGAGGAGCGTATTTGCGATACATTTTTTGCACTGATTCCTTTGATTTTCTTTGCAATCGGAATGTCTATGCGCCGTCGTTTGCTGAAAGAGCGGCGATATGCCACTGCTTTAACGAAGGCTTTCGTTGTTTCGGAAGGATTAAGAATACAGCCAGGAAAAAGAAACTTTTTTCCTGAATTTGAGTTCCGGGCCGGTGAATCAACCTATCGAGTGCAATACACGGCAGGGTACAGCTTTCATATTGTGAGTACAGGAGAAGAGGTGGACTTGTATTATAACCCGCAAAATCCAAGAATATTTTATGTCCCGGCCGTGCAAAAACATGATAACCGTCTGTCGCTGCTTTTGTGCGGCGTAGGTGTCGTATGGCCGTTGCTCGGGCTGCTTGCGCCACTGTATAGACCATTATTTTCGTATTGAAAAATTAGATTTCAGACGATATCTTCATAAATCTTTTTAGTAGAAATCCCCATCATTACGGTGGGGATAAAATTTTCTCTATCCCCAACCTTCCACTTGTCACTATCTGGATAATGCCAAATCTCTTTTTCTATTTATTGAAATTCCCCACTCGGACTGTTTATAATAATCACAGAACAAAAAGTACAGTGATTGGCCAATCACACTTTTCAGACAAAAAGTTAAAAGAGGTGTGAGATTATGAAAGAAAAAGTACAACTATTTGGAAGATCGTTAAGCGGCATGGTGATGCCGAATATCGGCGCATTTATCGCATGGGGAATTATTACTGCATTGTTTATCGAGTCAGGCTGGATTCCCAATGAACGGATTGCTCAGCTCGTAAACCCGATGTCTTCGGTATTGCTTCCCCTTCTGATTGCATACACGGGAGGAAATGTGATTGGAGGACAACGGGGAGGCGTTATCGGCGCCCTGGCAACCATGGGAGTCATCGTTGGTTCGGATATCCCCATGTTTATCGGTGCAATGATTGTAGGACCGCTTTCCGCATGGATATTGAAAAAATTTGACAAACTGATGGAAAATCATATCAAGGCCGGATTTGAAATGCTGGTCAACAACTTTTCATTGGGAATCATCGGAGCAATTCTGGCAGTTGCGGCTATGTATGGTGTAACGCCATTAGTGAATACGTTAAATGCAGCCATGAGCGCCGGGGTTGGTTTCTTCGTAGACCACGGCCTGTTGCCGCTCACCAGTGTATTTATTGAACCGGCCAAGGTGCTGTTTTTGAATAATGCGATTAACCATGGTATTTTGTCGCCTATGGGAATCCAGCAGGTAGAGGAAGCCGGAAAATCCATTTTCTTCCTGTTGGAATCCAATCCGGGACCGGGACTTGGAGTGCTGTTAGCATACTGTATTGCAGGAAAAGGAAGTGCAAAAAGTTCTGCTCCAGGCGCAGTGATCATTCATTTCCTGGGTGGTATCCATGAGATTTATTTCCCATATATCCTGATGAATCCCTTTTTGCTGCTTGCGACTATCGCAGGCGGGGCCAGCGGAGTGTTTGTCTTCAACCTGTTAAATGTAGGATTGAGTGCACCGGCTTCTCCGGGAAGCATCCTGGCGTTGCTGATGATGGCGGAACGTCATTCTTATGTGGGATTGATTCTGGGCGTATTGGTATCCACTGTAGTTTCCTTCGTGATTGCAATGCCATTATTGAAGTTTATGGGAAAAGATACTTCTCTGGAAGAAGCACAGCAGAAAAAGGATGCCATGAAGAAGCAGGCAAAAGGAATCAGGGATGACAATGCATCCTCTCAGAATGCAGGTTCTGAGGCCGCAGCGTCTGTACAGGTACAGGGAAGGATACATAAAATTGCATTTGCCTGTGATGCAGGAATGGGCTCCAGTGCAATGGGAGCAACGGTTTTGAAGAAAAAGATTGCGGCGGCCGGATTAGAGGGAATCGAAGTGATTCATACACCGGTGTCCAGTATCCCGGCAGATGTACAGATTGTGGTAACGCATCAGGAGCTTGGAGAACGGGCCGCACGCAGTAACCCCAATGCGGAACGAGTTTTGATTACAAATTTCCTGGCAGCGCCGGAATATGAAGTGCTTGTGGAGGATTTGAAGAAGAGAAATCAGAGTTAAGAAACAAAAGGATGGAGAGCTATGGATATCACACCCCGTATGAGACAGATTTTGCTGGTACTGCTTAGGGAGGACGGACCTATTTCTGTGAAGTCTTTGGCGGAACAGATTGGCGTCAGCAAACGGACTGCCCAAAGAGAATTGGAATACATGGAAAGCACATTGAAAACCTATGAAATACATTTCTTTTCCAGAACAGGCGTCGGTATCTGGCTGGAGGGCAGTGAAGGGGAAAAGGAACGTCTTTTTGCTCAGGTCAGACAGGGGGACTCCTATGACGTGAGTAACCGGGAAGAGCGGCGAAAACGTCTGATTTTGGAAATCCTGAAGGAAAAAGGATTAAAAAAGCTGTTTTATTACAGCAGCCAGTTTGGAGTCAGTGAAGCAACGGTCAGTGCAGATTTGGAATCGGTGGAAAGCTGGCTGAATCAATATGGGATTCAGGTCAGCCGGAAACCGGGAAGCGGAATTTCGGCCACCGGAAACGAGGAAGATTACCGGCGGGCAATCCGGGCGTTTATCAGTGAAAATATTGACACAAAGATTCTAAGGGATGCCTATGAGATGGAGCAGCCGGTGCCGGAACGGTATGGTCTTCTACAGAAAAGTGAGATTGGGCAGGTATTGGATGACGATATTTTGAAACGGGTTGTTGACTGCATCGCAAGTATGGATAACCTTCGGGTCAAAAATCTGACGGAAAATTCATACGTTGGCCTTGTGCTCCATATTTCCATTGCCATCAACCGGATTTTTAAGAATGAGGTCATCGAGCCGGGAAACGATTGGATGGAAAAAATAGAAAAGGATGAAGACTTCCGGCTTGCCGAGGCAATTGTGACGGAGCTGGAAGAGGAATTTGAAATCCAGATTCCAGAGGTAGAGATTTCGTATATCTGTCTACATATCAAAGGCGCTAAGCATGAAAGAATCCAGTGGAATACGGTTTCCGGACAGCCGATGGAAAATAAAGAACTGCAGCATTTGATCAATGAGATGATTGATGCCTACGACCCGGTACAATCCTGCCTGCTGAAACAGGATGATGAATTTATACAGGGGCTTCTGGCACATCTGCAGCCGACGTTGATTCGTCTCAGGCATGGAATGCATATTCAGAATCCCATGCTTCAGGATATACAAGAAGGGTATCCGGAGATTTACCGAAAGTGCCAAAATGTGTCAGCAGTCCTGGAGAAAAGGACCGGGCGTGCGGTGCCTGAGGAAGAGACCGGTTTTTTAACCGTGCATTTTGGGGCAGCCGTATTTCGTCTGGAAGGACGTAAGGAAACGATACGAAAAGTATACGTGGGTGTGGTTTGTTCCAGCGGAATCGGCATTTCCCGTCTGATGGTTTCCAAGCTGGAGAAGACGTTTAAGGATCAGATGGTTTTGACGGCCTATGGGAAAAATGATATTACGCCATACATTCTTGGAAAAACAGATTTCCTGATTTCCAGTATTCCGATGGAGCCTATGGAAATTCCGGTCATTCAGGTAAATCCTCTGCTCAATGAGGAAAATATGGAGGAAATCCGAAAATTAGTGTTCCAGTGTGAAAGGATGCCAGAAAAGCGCAAGAAGGACAATGAGTTTTCGAACCAGTTAGAGGAGATTAATCTGGTTGCATTGCAGATTAAAACGATTCTGGAGCATTTTGAATTTTTCAAAGTAGATAATGACATTTCCTTTGAAGAACTGCTCATTGCAATTGGAGAAAAAATGTCGCCCTATTCGGACCGCAGTGGGATGATTCAGGAGGACTTGATGCGGCGGGAAAAAATTTCTTCTCAGATTTTTGCAGAATTTGGATTCGCCCTACTGCATACCCGGACCAAAGGGGTTATCCGGCCGGAACTCGCGGTCTGTATGACAAAAGATCTGGGGCCTTTCCAGGAAACATATTTTAAAGGAATCAGGACAGT
>CANOBT010000053.1 GCA_947564305.1 uncultured Lachnospiraceae bacterium
ATAACTTTAAGTGCCAGCTCTATTTTCTATGCCTGTTACCCTCTGAACAGTAACACCTCAGATTCCTTAATAATTACAATCCCTGCCCTGAATCACCTAAAGATGGTTCGAGAATCTTATAGTCTGCGTTTTCCTTGAAACGGCATATCTTGATTGGGAACGGCAGCGACTGATTGTTTTTATCTTCACATGCTATATCAATACCGATCTCCCGCAGTCCATAACAATCCGGCAGTGTCTTATGTTCGTCCCGAAGCTTCTGTATCACCTGGTTCAGCGGGATTGACATATCTGCATAAACCGGATACCAGAAAAATCCAGAAACACTTTTTTTATCACCTGGGAAAAAATGCTCTGGATGCTGTGACAGATAAGGGCGGTTCCATTCCATAACCTGTTCATAAACATCTTTTCCCGCAAATATCCCATATCCACGATATGCCCCGGTTTCCAGGATACCTCCGTCCGGCAGTACCAGGATTCCCGGATTTCCGATCAGCATTGGCTTCTTTATATCTGAATAGATCCATGAATAACATCCCATTTTCCATTTCCTCTCTTTCATTTGGTGCTTTGTCGATTCCTGTATCATCTGAAGCAATTGATTTAAGATACGTTTCCGGCGGTTCTGTATGGCTTTCCGGCTGCACCCGTAAAACTCTGCGGCAGCTTTTACCGTTATCTGCTCATAATACAAAAGGATTATAAGCTGTGCGTCTTTCTCCGGCAGTCTCTTCAACATTTTTTGCAGGCTGTCCCTTTGGATATTCTGTAGGGCGGTCTCTTCCGTTTCATTCCATGCAGGGATATTTGTCTCGAAATATTGTCCATACTCTCTCAGTCTCTCCAGACTGCATACACTATATTTCTGGTCACGTTCTCTTTGGTATTTTTCCCTTCTCCTGGACTGATACCATTCCAAATAGACTTCCCTTGTAACTTCTATTAATATGCCGCCTGCCATGCGCAGCACATAAACCTCCCGTTCTTTTGGCTTCTTCCCCCGCATGGTCATCCCATCCTCCCTGCAGTATGAATCCTTTCCTGTCCATACCTATTTTTATGTTGATCATACTGCGTATTACTTACGATCCTGCTAATGTCGTTTTTCTGAAAATGCTGAGCTTCCGCCAGATACCTTTTCCTGATTGCCTGTATCGCATTAAAAATAAGGGACGATACATCTGTTCTGCTTATATTTTGTTCCCTGGCTATCTGGTCCTGCGTTTTCTCCTGGAAATAAAACGCCTGCAGCACTGCCTGCTGTTTCGTTGTCAGGACACGCATCATCTCCCCCAGCATTTCCTGCCTGACCAAAGTTTCCAGCATGGATTCCCGTTTATCTTCTACGGCTTTCCATTCCTCTGATACAGGACTGTAAGAAATAGTCCTGCTCTGCTCTTTTCGATTCCTGTTTCCATCTATCCTGTCCTCTCCTTCCAGGATCAGGCGGATATACCATGGCTCTTTCTCAAAAAAAACCTTCGGCATACGCGCTCCGCTGTTACCGGACAGATACAGATAATCTCCGCACGAATGGAGTGGGAATACCGTGGTACGTCTGCACACCTGATAAAGTACATACCCGGTTGAATACACCGTGATCTGCGCATCCCGGCTCAGACGTTTGAAAATGACAGGCACACTGTCTTCTTTCAGGCATTTTGCCGTTGGTGTCTGTTCTCCCTGTTCCGGCTTTTCCACAATCCGCTGCAGCTGTGATAATGTCAGCATAAATGACCACCTTTCTGCCCAAAGGCTGCGGGCGGCCTGTGAAGCCTGCTCAGCATACAAAAGTATACTGAATGGTTACACGACGGTATACTTTCTGTATGTACTCTCTCCATCGTGTAAATAGGCAGCAAAAAACAGCTTCCAGCCCACCCGTTTTTTTAATGGTTCCAGAAACTCTGACTTGCTGCCCTTTTTCAAATGTTCCCTGTTTTGAATATCTGTGACTTGATATATCTTGAATTTGTTACAGTTTAACAGTAAGACGTGATATTTTCCTCAACAAATATGTAGAACTTCGCCGGAAAGCACACCATATTTGTTGAAATTTAAGCTTCATACTGCTGAAGCGCCTCCACTAAGGTTTCGATCGTCCGCATCACTACTTTCTGTTCCTTCTGGTTTAAATCCTGAAGCCGACATGTCATCTCCGAACCCTGCTCTTCTTTTTCTGATGTCAGAAGATTCACCCCTAACAGCTCGTTAGCATCCAGATCCAATATCTGTACCAGCTTTATAAATATTTCAATGGACATGGCGGAATGCCCTCCTTCAATGCGGCTGACCGTATTTGCGCTGATTCCGGCCATTTCCGCGACTATCTCCTGTGACATTCCCATCTCCATTCTTCGGTCCCGAATGCGGTTTCCTAAATTGATCAACTCTTGTGATATTGCACAATTTCCCACTGAACACCTCCTGCCGAATGATTCTGCTCCATACTTTGCGTCACTGTGACGTAAAGTTCTCTTCCTGATACCCTGCTCCGCCATGACGTAAATTGCTTATCTTGCACTTTGCGTCACTGTGACGCAAAGTTTGTCTCTGATACCACGCTCCACTATGGCGTGAATTCTTTATCCGGTACTTTACGCCACTGCGGCGTAAAGTTTCCTCCAGAGACAGAAAAAACAGCCGGATGGTCAGCTGTTCTTTTTGGAATCCTATTCAATTTTTACTTTCTCATCCTGCCAACATCGTTAAGCCTGTCTGTTCTTACCGTTTTCTACAGCCCATCCTTAACAGCCTGTTAATTCCCATCCCCATTACTCTCGCCAGACACACCGCCGCTGTCAGCAGCCGGAATGTAAGGATTACCACGCCTGTCACGCTTGCCATGACCAGATTTAAAAACAGAACCGACATAGCCCCACCGGTATCATATCCCTTTGGGATGACCAGGAAAAACAAGTGCCCCAGCCCTACAGGGATTCCCATCAAAAACCATAACATCAGGTAATTGCATTCCCCATTCTGCGTACATACAAGCCGGAAGAATGCCATTAAAAGTATCGTCATTACAATCGGTGCCGCCACGTTTTTCATAAAATCTTTTATCTTCATATTTTCCTCCATTTTCTTCATGCCTCGTTCTGGATTTACAGCCATTTTCTCTCAGACCCGCCCCTGGATAAATCTGTTTCCATGCAGGTCATGGTTTACTTCCGCCGTATAGTAATTGTTTACAGTCAATGTCGCGTTATAAAGTACTGTCAGCAGATAGGCTCTGATATTCCCGACCTTTTTGGTATTTGCTGTTAGGCAGGACATGATATACTCCATATGCCCCTGGTTCAATTTCATGAACCGGCTTTTTACGATTGCCGCAGGCTTATCTTCTCCTGCGATCCGTAAAACCGCGTCATCCGGCATCATCAGCACTTCGATCATCAGCTCTATCAGTTCGTCTACCTCCTGCCTCCGGTGATACCGTTCATCCTCAAAGCAGCTATAAGAGATATTTTCCCGGATCACATCCCTGCAGGCTTCCATCCTGTCCATCACATCCACGCTTCCTTCATGGATAGATGGATAAGATGGGATAGGATGGATATCTTTCTGTATGGCTGATTCTGTCTCTTTTAAATCAGTATCACTATACTCATTCTTGTTAAACTCAGTATTATTAGATTTTGATTTTAACAATTCCTGAATTGTGATTTTCACCATCCCGGAATTTTGATTTTCACAATTCAAGGATGGTGACTTTGGAAGTTCCTGATCTGTGATATCCACGATTCCTGAGTTGTGATTTTCATAATTCTGGTTTTGTGGTGTCTGGCAGTCTGAGATCTCCGTATTCTCCAATTTTGGATGAAGCTCTTCGCTGTCCCCATTTTCCAGGCTTGTGCTTTCCACAACTCCTGAATTTTGATTTTCACAATTCTGGATATCCGCATGGTCATCCTCTGATTCCTTTTCCGTGTCATCCGCTTCTGTCCGATGTATGATGAAGTTCTTTACATAAATAACATTTGGTTTTCCGAGTCCCATCCGTTTTTTTTCGATCAGCCCGATCCCTTTATCCGCATCCAGCTCTTTTAACAGCTTTACCGCTTTCTGAGTGCCGCAGTTCATCAGTTCTACAATTTCATCTACTTTAAACACGATATAAACACGGTTTTCTTCATCCAGCCACCTGTTTTTGATGCTGAGGCTCATACGGTCCAGTAACAGACCGTATAAGACTTTTGCTTCACAGGACAGTGACCGGAAACATTCTGCTGTGAATAACATTTTGGGAACCCGGTAAAATGAGTATTGCTCCGCTTCAATCCCTCTGAAAAAATCAAACTGTATTTCCTGCATCTTTCATTCCCTCCTTCTCCTGGTGGCCTTCTGTTTTTCTTCCGCTCTGCTTCCATTCTTCCAGAAGTATATAAATCGTCTCTTCAATCTGCTCCTTCGAGTATTCGACTGGAAAATAATTACGGATTTTCTTAGCGGAGATTGTCACATTTATGCTCTCTTTCCCTTTTTTCAACAGGACCGCGTATACCTGTCCTGATGTTAATTCTCCGGCTTCGCTGTATCCCTTTAACTGGTCAGCCTGCGCTTTGCCTGGAAACATCCCGCTGTTTCCGATGGCCTCCGCTACCCATTCCTGCTCTTCTTTTTTCAGATAAGACAGCTTTTCGCCTGCCATGATCATGATTTTGTTTTCATCTACATAGTCAAGCAGTTCCTGGATCAGTTCCGCCAGACGAATATACCGCTGTACTGTCCTTGCGCTGTCTCCGGCGGCTTCGCCAATCGCATCCGCTGTATTCTTATTTCCTCTGCTCCCCTGGTGGCTCATGGCTTCGAATTTCATCTTATAAGCCCTTGCTTTTTCACTCGGCAGGATATTCTCCCTCTGGATGTTCGTATCCACCATAATGATTGTTGATTCGTCATCATCCAGCTTGCGGATGATAACGGGCATTTCCTCAATGCCCGCCAATTCACACGCCTTCCATCTTCGGTGCCCCGCTATGACTTCATACCCACCTTCCGGATGCGGGCGGACGATTCCCGGCATCAGTACGCCGTTCTTTTTGATACTGTCCACCGTCTCCTGCATCTTTTCATCATCCTGCACCCGGAATGGATGGTTTTTAAAAGCGTGAAAACTGCTGATAGGAACCTTTGTAACCACTTCGCCTGACGCCTCCTGTTCACTGACGCCGAACAGATCGTTATAGGATGTCAGCTTGATCTTCTTTGCGCTATTCCCGCTCATTTGAAAGCACCTCCTGTGTCAGAGAATGATATCCGTCTGCTACGATTCCTTTTGGATCATGGAGATAAATGCTCTTCCCCTCGGCTGTCGTCTCAGCAGCTCTTACGGACAATGGGATGCAATTCTTGAAAATATGTATGTGGTCTCCATATACTTCCCTGATCTGCTCAGAAATGTCTTTTGCGAAGTTCGTTCTCCGGTCTACCTTTGTCAACAGAATTCCCATAATATCAAGTGACGTATTTAGCTTTCTGCGTACCTGTCCGATCGTCTTAATCAGCTGTTGTAATCCTTTGACCGGGAGGTAAGCCGCCTCAACAGGTATTAATACGCTGTCGGCGGCTACCAGCGCATTAATCGTGATCATTCCTAATGATGGCATACAGTCTATCAGGATAAAATCGTATTTCCCCTTTAATTCCTCCAGATAATTCTGCATCACCATTTCCCGGCTCATGACATTAACAAGCGCTGTTTCCAAACCTGCCAGTTCGATATTGGCGGGGATAAAGTCTATCCCCTCCGCATGGTGGATGATTCCCTCGTCCGGTCCAATCTCTTCATCATTGATTGTTTTTTCCATAAGCTTTACTAATGTTACAGCCAGTTCGTCCGGCTCCTGCACTCCCAAACTGATGGCCATGCTTCCCTGGGCATCCGCCTCCACCAGAAGCACCCGTTTTCCTTCTCTCGCAAGACCAATCCCTAAGTTTACGCAGGTGGTAGTCTTACCGACTCCACCCTTTTGATTCGCAACCGCTATTATTTTGCACATACCATTTCCTCACTTTCCATGTTTTTAATATCCGGTTTATTGGGACACCGTATAATCGTAATCGTGTCCCCGCTGCAGGTTACACTAATATGGTCCCCTATCGAAAATCCCAGATTGTCCAGCCATTTTCCCTGTAATAAAATCTGTGGGATTGATGAATAATTGTATCCCGATCCTTCATAAATTTTCAGCTTCCTTGCTTCCATCATACCCTCCAATTCTTTCCACATCCGCATACATGCGATAATATTTATTCGTTCCTTTATTGGTATAGGCTTCTGACCTCCGAAGCACTTCAACCTCTTTCTGGTGTTCCAGAAACTGCCAGAACCATTTCATATCCTGGATAGTTCCCTGTAATCTAATCTTCAGCATACATGTCCTCCCAATCTATGTAACTACATTCATCCGGGTAACGGATTTTGACGGCTTCCCAAAAGTACCGGGCATACGCGCAGCAGAATAAATTTTCGACTGTGTACTGCTGACATTCCTCTATCTGAGCTTTCCCGCCCTTTTGAACTGGTACGCTGGGTGTTTCATTGCAGTACAGGTTAAAAGCCATGCGGACGATCTTCTCACTTCCACTGGTCTGCCATCCTTCCTGCAGGCACTCTGGTTTTACGCATCCGGATTCAAAATCGTAAATCTGCCCCGCATGCTCTCTTGTGTCTTCGTCAATTCCAAGACAGTAGACCAGGGCTTTGTGGTATACGTCCTTTTGTCTGCATTTGTGCAGGGAATCCATATAAAAGTTTCTGTGTTTCTGGTTTTTGAAAGTAATTGCCTGGGTATTTGCTGCCCCTATCGCTGTATTTACTGCCATAATTGCCCTCCTTTATTTGATTTTTGGTAACAAAAAAGACACTCCCAAACCTATGGAAATGCCTTACATATCATTTTTGCCAATCTCAATATGCTTACCTAGACGGATAGCGAATCAAGATATCTGATTTTATATTGCAGCGCTGCTTTTCAATCTATCTGGCAATTTTGAGTCTGCCTTTTTCTGGTCAAAGAAATAGGACTAAGCCTCAAACCCCTGTATTTGTAAGGTTTTTCTGGTTTAGTCCTATTATTGCACAATCACCAAGAAGTCCATAGACACAACACTCCGGCACCTGCAGCGAGACACCACTTACGGCCTCATGCCCCTTAAATTCCTTCGTCACACACTCGGTTTCTAAAATATTTTTCATCCTGAATTCACCCTTTCCCATATCTTTTTTCATAAATATTTTGTGTTACTCACAGATTGACTGGCTTGATCTAGCCAAATGGTTTGTGTCGTAACTGATTACAGGAATAAGGATAATGGGGAATTATAAGGAAAGTATAAGGAAATGAAAAATCTTTTTTTTTCATGAAACAAAAATCACAGACCGTTTCCAATCTGTGACCTTAATAAAAATAACCTATTCATTTTCTATGTTCCACATCAGGTTCCTCGCAAATCTTTTGTTCTTTCCCCTTCCCATTGCTACATGGAACTTTCATTCAAAAATCAAACTATCCCCAAATTAGTGACTGCTGATTCAGTCTGTAGTTACATTAACTGCTATTTTCCTCTTTAATGCTCTCCGCCTATCAATCTCCCGTTCTGCATCCCTTCCAGAATTATTGTAGTATGCTATCTTCTCTTGCATAGTCATGTCTTTTGTTCGTTCATAATTTTCTTCCCGAATTCTATGGATATCTTCAATCGTAAAGTCTGGGCTAATAATTAATGTTCCCATTATCATTCCTCGCTTTCCAATAATGCAGAGGGATTAATAATATCAATTCCCTTATATCCTTCTAAATTGGTAATTGCTCTGACCCCTCTGATCGTTTTTATATTTACAATGTGCTTAAAATTCCACGATATAATACAATCACAGCCACTGACAACAGAAGCTGCTATGTGTTGGCAATCATCAAAACTTTTTGGCCTTAATATACCCATATCAATAATCTTTTGCGCAAGTTCCAAAATTTCTTCATTTATTTCTAATTTTGTATACTCGATATCGCTTAAATAATCATACAATACACTTCTTTTAGGTTCTGAGCACTTTCCTATTTCGTCTATTGTCACTTGTGAAAGATATATATCATATTTGCCATTTATAAAAGATTTCCATAATTCCAACGTATCTTTCATTCGTTCTGGTGCATCCTCCTGTGACAAATAACTGACAACAGACGTATCCAAATACACCTTGATTTTTCGCATAGCAACCACCTCCAGTTCCATAAACACAACCTATTTCAAGTGCCGTTTATTATATCTTGCGAACGAAGTCCACCCGTCCCAAAGGAGCAAGAATTACAGGATGCCCCTTTTGTATATTTATTATAGCAGTTTCTCTCATATTAAATCAATACTTTCCATAATACTCCCAAAGAATTGACGGATTGACCACTTTCCACGGTAGAGAAAGTAACTAATGCGGGGTGAGTCAGACTCTTCATCTGTTTCTATATTGACAAAATGACATACATGGCGTATAACTAAAAAAGGTATCATTGACGTTTTGTCAGAAAGGAACATTATGATTACACTCTATTCAAAAGATTTTCTTCATATACTGATTACTGCCATTTGCTTTTCGGGATTTGCAATGATACACCGCACTCTCTTTCCGTCAGAATATAGTTCTGTCCTGCAATTTGAAGAAAATGAGCAAAGAACACTTCACAGTACTGTAATACGGATACTATATATTATGACTGGAACACTTCTTTTCAGCCGCATGTTCCTGTTCTCCAATCTTCAAATTGTTTGCGGTGTCTTCATCGCGAGCTTTCTAAACGTATGGCCCGCCATCGTTCAGCATCATCTGTTAAAGCTTATCCAATCAAAGGCTCACTGGATGCTGCTATTTCGCTATCTTCTATTTGTGATAATCTCCGTGATTATTTCGGCAATAACCGTAGACCGGTTAATCCCTTTACTCAAAGGAAAAGAAAGCATCTATATTCTTGATAATCAGGGAATCAGTATTTTATTCTGGTTCATTACAATGCTTTTGCCCCTCTCAGCAGAACAAATGATTATAAAGTATTCCAAGGTCATCGTACCTATCCGTATTGATACCTTTCAAGAAGAACTATCTATCATGAAATGGATACTAAAGGAAAAGGATTTATTCGATCAAAAAAACAAATATATCATTGAACACATGTCTCGGAAGTATGACCTCCACGTCCAATGGCTGCAATCCATCCTGAAAATGGAGCGATATTATCGTGATAATTCTTGGAATCGGATAGCAGAATACCTTTTATGTTTCTGGTTTCCAAACTATGCGATTAAAATGGATGTCTCCTTAGGAGCCGCACAAATACGGATTTCCACTGCACAAAAAGTTCTAGGGCAAAATCCAGATTTTTTCATCCGCAAAATGTGGCGGGAGGATTACAACATTGAATTGTGCGCACAGTATCTCCGTAGCCTGATTAACGATTACTTTACAAAGAAAAGAAATGCTGAAGAATGGTGTCTGACCAATTATCAGGATCTGTTCGACTATGTTGCCTGTAAATATCTCGGCTGTGACCCGTCAGAAAAAAAACCGGCTGCTTTTATTTACAGTGCAATTCTGCGCAGTCTCTTACGCCACGGCATTTATTATGAAGGTTCAGAAAATGCAGAGAATTACTACCTACATATTAGCGCTGATGGTTCTATACCGCCGGATACTTATAAACAAGTAAAAGGAGAACTTGAAAACAATGGGAAAATTCTAAAGGAAATATATATAGAAAAAGAAAAAACTGAGTTTATCATATACTGCAGAGCACATTACATGATCAATTCACTTCGTCAAATTGCTGAAAATCATGCCCTGAAAGTAGAAATACTTGATTCGGCACCTTTTGAATAATTATCTGAAAATTTAGGCGTCTGCTATTTACAGATGCCTAGATGAATCCCTTCTACCCTATACACATTTTTCCCCATGTTTTGTGTATTAAGTAGCTATATTTTTTCATTTTAAATACGATGCACACTATATACAGCCATAACCCTTACCTCAGTTTACATCGAGACTCAGAAGCTTCGTATGATTCAGAAGGGTGATTCCGATTCCAAGCCGCTGTTTCATTCCCAATGAAAACGCTCCCGCCTTTTTCTTCCCCGTATCCGCTCGTCTGATATTCCCAGTATCAACGGCCGCATGCACCTTAAATTCCTTCGTCACACATTCAGTTTCTAAAATATTTTTTTCCTTTTTCATTTTTTTAATCAAATCTCCTGCCGGCGAAGATGTAATCCCTGCAATTTTCATTACGTCCGCTCTGGAAAAAAACATATCCTCGCTAAAATACCCATATAATTGTAAGATCTTTTCCTTTGTAAGCTTACTTACCTGCGATTCGTGTATTTTCTTTTCAAACAACTGTTTTTCATTCAAAACAACTGTTTTTCCATCTTCAAACATCTGCGATAATCGGATTTCGCCGTCTGGAAGGCACATGAGCAGTATCAAGATTCTGTACAAAAGAACCATCAAACATGCCGCCGGGAGAATAAATCTCTATACGATCATCAAAAATATCAATGTGTACTTCACTTCCCAGTTCCAGATAATCTCGATGGATCAATCCATTCACGATACACTCAAGTGCCGCCTGCTCCCATCGCCAACATAATAGTATGGTGTTTCCACTCCTGACAATACCCGCAGAATAATAAACTGCTTTCCATTTTCTTCATGAAGCTCCAGTTCCGTCTACGGGATTGGATCCATTCTCGTTTTGATGATTTCACTAATTTTCTCGGAAACCCGCCGTGAATCGGCAATGCCAGTCAACGTATCATCATCTGCCACTCCGAAGAATAAAATACCTCCTTTACCATTTGCGAAAGCACTGACGCTTTTCAGCCAGCTCTTAGGTTTCTTTTCTTCTAATGTAAGTTTCTTATCATATTCGGTCGCTTCACCGATAAAATCCGAAATGAACATACATGCTCCTTTATTTGCCATATTTTGTATCTATTCAATAGCGTACGTCCTAATTATCTAAGATTAATACAAGATATCCGTTCCTGGCATTTCCATCAGTTTCAGTATAACATTATTCTGTAAAAATGAGAAGATTCTATTTTTCATTTCCTTATATGGACGCATCATTCATACCATCAGACTATCACTCACATACAATGCCCCATATCCCAACCGTGAATTATTCACTTCCGAAGCTGTCACATTTGCCAACTGTGGAAAATACAGATAAATTTCAGTGAAAACAGGATAATCATCCATGGCACGCACTTCGATACAAATTTAGAAACTTATAACTTCAAACCATTTATATCCTGCTTTTTATTCGTTATTTTGCATAAAAATTTTTCTACAAATTCTTTTTTTTGTTTATATTGACGAAACCCATTTCACATGATATACTTTCTATTAACTTACAACTCTGTTTCACAGAGACGATTAATTAAAAAGGAGGACTTGTATTATGAAAAAGTTTGTAGCACTGTTCCTGGCTCTTTCCCTGACGTTTGGATTGGTGGCTTGTGGCGGCGGAAGCGACGGCGGTGACAGCAGCGGAAGCGATAACACAGACAGCAGCGCTGCTGAGGAAGACACTGATTCTGCGGATGAAGAAGACTCCAGTGGTTCAGGCGAAAAGGTTTCTCTCAATGTCATAGCTGCTCAGTACGGACAGAACACGACGAAGTGGTGGGCTGATTTCGTAAAAGAGTTTACAACGGAATATCCTGACATTGATCTGAAAGTAGAAGTGGAATCCTGGAATGACATTTATACCGTAGTGAATACCCGGATTTCCAACAATGATGCACCGGACATTCTGAACATTGACGTGTTTGCGAATTATCAGGCTGATGATCTTCTGCTTCCTGCTGAAGACTTTGTTTCAAAAGAAACCTATGATAAGATGTATCCTGCATTCTTGGAGCAGTCCAATGTAGACGGCACAATCTGGGCGATTCCTGACCTGGCTTCTGCACGCGCCCTGTACTACAATGCAGACATCTTAGAGGCAGCAGGCGTAGAAGTTCCGACCACATGGGATGAACTGACCGAAGCATGTAAGAAGATCAAAGAACACGATTCCAAGATTTATCCATGGGGCATTGATATGACTACCGACGAAGGTCAGGCTGCATTTGCTTACTATACCTGGAACAATGGCGGCGGCTTCGTAGATGATGACAATAACTGGGCTTTGAACAGTGCAGAGAATGTAGAAGCAATCGAATTTGCTATCGGACTTGTAAATGATGGATATACCAACAGCGATCCGTCCAATGATACTCGTTATGATCTTCAGGATATGTTCGGAGCAGGACAGGTTGCTATGATGATCGGACCTAACAGCATTCCTACATATATTGCTGACGGCGGCTATTCCATCAATTATGCAGTAGCTCCTATCCCGACAAATGGCGGAAATGATTCCGTATCCGCAGGTGTTATGGACCGTTTTATGTGCTTTGACAATGACTATTCTGATGCTGAGATGGATGCAATCAAGACATTCTTTGATTACTTCTATGAGGATACCCGCTATTCTGACTGGGTTCTGATGGAAGGCTTCCTGCCTGCAACCTCCACTGGTGGAGAGATTCTTGCAGAGGCAGATGAAAGCATGGCAAGCTGGGTTGATATCGTAGGAAGCTGTAACTTCTATCCAACCGCTAAGACGGAATGGGATGATGTAAAACAAGGCGTTATCAATGTAGAACAGCAGGCATTGCTTGGCGGCGATGTTCAGGAGTTGTTGGATGAACTGCAGGCTGAGATTGCAGAATAGTTATTTTTACGAATGAAATGGCATATATGGTGGGCCGGCTGTAATGGCCGGCTCACTTTTTTATCAAATTGAGAAAAGAGCACTCTTAGAGAGTACTTGGAAAAATAAAGGGAGGTGTCCCCCGTGAAAAATAAATTCTTTCGTAAGATAGAACCTTATATCTGGATTCTGCCCAGCATCATCCTAATGGCAGTATTCATTTTAATTCCTATCATATTTGTATTCAGGATGTCGCTCAGTGACGTCAGCAAGGCGGGTATCATCAAAGGCTTTTCTGGTCTTGCCAATTTCACAAAAGTGCTGAACAGTTCTGCCTTTAAATTGGTTTTGCGCAATACAATTGTCTGGACCGTAGCAGTCGTGTGCCTGTCCACTTTATTAGGTTTTGTACTTGCCCTGATTCTGAACAATGAGTTCCGCGGACGAAAGATTGCGCGGGCCATTATGGTGTTCCCCTGGGCAACAACCCTGGTCATCCAGGCAAGTGCATGGAAATTCATTATTGACACCGATTATGGCACGCTGAACACACTGCTGCTCCGTCTTGGGATTATTGAACAATCCGTAAATTGGACGCCTACGCCGGAAGCTTACTTCACGTGGGAGATTGCCTGTGGTATTTTTGTTACGATTCCTTTTGTTACGTTCTGCGTCCTGTCCGGTCTGCAGAGCATTGATTCCACCTATTATGAGGCAGCCACTGTAGATGGTGCGAATTATTGGCAGAAGCTTTTCCAGATTACTCTTCCTCTGGTAAAATCATCTCTGACAGTAAGTACGGTATTGAATATCATCTATGTATTCAATTCTTTTCCTATCATCTGGACAATCACCAAGGGCGATCCTGCCAACCATACAGATACGCTGGTCACCTACCTTTACAAGCTGGCATTTTATAATGGAAAACAGGGGCAGGCTGCCGCAGTTTCTGTCATCGGCTTTATGATTCTGTTGGTATGCTCCAGTGTATACATGATCTATACTCTGCGGAAAGGAGATGAATAATATGGCAAAAAAACCGCTGACTGCGAAAAATGTAATCCTACGCACCTTACTTTATCTGGTCGTGATCATAGTCTGTATTGTCACACTGTATCCTTATTTTGCCATGCTCTGTACTGCATTAAAAAGCAGAGCTGAAATCTTCTCCATGAATGGCACGATACTTCCGATCAATGCGCTGTGGTCAAACTTTATTGATATTTGGAGCCGGGCGCCCATGGCAAGTTATATGATGAATTCACTCATGATCGCCGGTGGTTCGACGATTATCGCTATGCTCTGTGGCATTCCTGCTGCTTACGCACTGGCACGAATGAAATTCAAGGGTCAGACCGCCTTTTTGGGATTTGTCATTGTTTCCCAGATGTTCGCTCCGGTCGTACTGTTGATTGGTATCTATAAAGTGATGTCTATTTTAACCCTGACAGATAGTATTGTCGGTTTGATCTTCATCAATGCGGCGTTTAATCAGGCGTTTACTATCTGGCTACTGCGGGGTACTTTCATGGGAATATCCCCAGAGATGGAACAGGCGGCAACCATTGATGGCTGTAACCGCATCCAGGGGATGACTAAGGTTCTGCTCCCTGTAGCGGCACCTGGAATTGTAACCACACTGATTTTTATATTTATCAATGCGTGGAACGAATATACGGTTGCCTTGTGTCTCATCTCCACCAGTGAGAAGGAGCCTTTGACCGTCGGAATCAATGTCTTTAACGGATACAATATGATTGAATGGCAATATCTATTCGCTGCATCACTGTTCGCCATCGTACCAGTTGTTATCCTTTTTATGTGCATTGAGAAGAACCTGGTCAGCGGACTTGCGTCTGGTGGTGTAAAGGGTTGAGAATCCAAACATAAAAAGCATGTGCCCGTCGGGCACACCCATAAAAAGGAGCAGTTCACGCTGCTCCTTTTACTATGATCCTTTTTATAAATTCTCACTAATCTTCTGCTTTCTATCCCCTGTCCGGGCCCTCATTAAACAAAATATACTTTTACCTCTGTCCCTGCCGGAAGCGGGGGGCTTCCCGCCGGAATCTCTCCTAACAAATTGCAGTCTATCATAGACGATACAGACCCATTTTTCTGATTTTTTATCTGCTCAAACACCAGTCTGCCTGTCTCAATCCTGGCTATCCCTCTTAATATCCGTGTTCCCCTGCTGTATTTTTCAAAGGGCTCTGCAAGAACTGCCTGTGCTTCCGTCAGATGAATCTTACGTTGACCACACAGTTTTTTCATATATGGCAGCCCCACATACATCAGCCCAACAGATGCCGCGCCGGGATTTCCAGACAGTCCCAAAATAATCTTTCCATCCTTAACTGCTGCCAGCATCGCACCGCCGGGTTTGAATGAAAGCCTATGAAACAGTATCTTTGCGCCAATCTGTTCTACGACCTTCGGCACATAATCATAATCACCCACTGAGACTCCACCTGTAGTAATCACCATATCACTGTTTCGAAGCGCCTCCTGAATTTTATCCGCAAGTGTATCAACCTCATCTGGAACAATACCGTAATTTCTTGGTATCATTCCATATCTTCGTATATATCCTGCAAGGAGGAATGGATTCGTATTATAAATTTTTCCTTCCGGCAGCGCCTGCCCTTGTCTGGCAAGCTCACTTCCTGTGCTGAGTACTGCGATTTCCGGCTTTTGAAACACATGAACACTGCGCATTCCCTGTCCGGCCATAACTGCTGCATCTGCTGCCCCGATGATTTTCCCGCTCTCTATCAGGCGTACATTCTGTTGAACATCCTCTCCTGGGTAAACAATATTTCCTGGTTCTGATGGTCGAAAAAAACGGACCTCATTTTGTGTAAAAAACGTTTCTTCATACTTTACTACCGTATCTGCCCCTTCTGGAACCATAGCCCCCGTCATAATCCTAGCAGCTTTTCCTTTTGTGACTGGACACTCTCCAACACTACCTGCCGGAATCGTTTCCGTAACTTTAAGTGTAACAGGATGTTCCTTTGACGCTTCCTGAATATCCTTACTCCGAATCGCATAACCGTCATAGGCGCTTCTTCTAAAAGAGGGAACGGCAATCCTGGCTGTGACATTTTCTGCCAAAACTCTGCCATAGGCTTCTTCAATCTGGATTTCCTCCGTCCTCAGATTCACGCTCACTTCACAAAGGGCCTGACAAGCTTCCTTCATCCCTGCCATTGTTCCACCTCTTTCTTAATACACCAGTCTCATACGCCTCTATGATAAACTTCCCGACAGCCTCTACATCGTTTATCGGAAATATCGGAAGATGCTCCTGCGGGCTCTGGAGGATTTCCCTATCTGAAGCATAGGCAAGCCTCCCGCTCAAATCGAAAGCAGGTTCCTTCCCTGTCTCTCTTCTTACAACTTCTATTTTGGGATATCCACTCCATTTAAATCCTTCCAGCAGAACAATATCTGCCTCCGGCGCAAGCTTCACAACATCCTCCTCCGTAATCGTCCTTCTTTCCGTAAGTGTATACTTCTCTCCGTCATAAATAACCGAAGTTCTTGCACCTGCCTGAAAAAAGCGATAGCTGTCCGTCCCCGGCACATCTGGCTCATAACTGTGGCCGTCGTGTTTGACCGTTGCCACCTGAAGCCCCTGCCGGATGAGAATGGGTATCAATTGCTCAATCAACGTTGTCTTCCCAGAGTTCTTCCATCCGGCAACAGCAAGGCAACTCCGATTATTGACGCTCTGAAATTCCTCCGGAGTATTGACATTTTTCAATCGCCAGGAGTTTTCTCCTGCCTGGTACCATGTTACACGCAGACTTGACAGCATATCCCGCATCTTGTAATTCTTCTGTTCCAGACATTGTCCCAGCCGCTCAGCACAGCTTTTTTTATAGACGCCGCACAATGGATGTATTCTTCCGTCACTATCCGCCGCGATGACGGCATCCGTCTCTTTCCCCAATGCATCACACATTTCTTCCGCCATCGTTCTCGAAAATAACGGAACGTCACATGGCACCACCACAAGCGCATCAGATAAACAAGAAGCTAAGGCAGAATACAAGCCCCCCAAAGGACCTGCATCCAGAAAGATATCATTCACCATAGGATATCTGATTTCCGGATGTTTCTCCTTATGATCCACCGAAATCAACAGTTCCTGGAATCCGCTCAGTTCATATACGAGTTTGTCCAGAAAGCGAATGCCGTCAAGCCGCAGTTCTGCCTTATTCCTGCCCATACGCCTACTCTTTCCACCTGCAAGAATCACTACGCCATATTTCATAGTCATCTTTATTTTCTCTCAATTTTCAGTGCCATAATGAGAAAATTGAGCAAAACAAATCCAATGATCATTGTTGTGAGATAAATCTGGATTCCTGCCAATTGTCCTGTCAGTCCCGCGAAGGCCTCCATTCCATTTCCCTCCAGAAACCCAGTCATTTTATTCGTTGCCACGATTCCGATTGCCATTGGGAATGTCATCCCCGCAAACCCTGGCGCGAAAGAAAATGAGAAAAATTTCGGCAGTTTAATGATAATAAATGTCAACGAGGCCAGTATACAAAAATATAATAGAAAAACCAGAATGCGATTTGGCGTTTCCGCCAGGTTCAGATAACTCACCAGACACAGGCTGCATGGTGCAAGCAGTACAGCCATTGTGTGATATACCGGCGGTTTTACTTCTACCGTGAGCAATCTTCGTAGCATAAATGGAAGAATCACAAAATAAATTACAATTCCGTAATACAGCACAATTTTCAAAACCGGTGCAATGTCCATCGCACCCCCGACAACACAGCTTACCATAATCCCGTTATATGTAACGAACCAACTCGGCACAAACGTATTGATATCTCTGTTCTTTACTACATTTCGATAGGTAAAAACGAATATATGGACTGCATGAACAGTCAATCCTATCAGCAGCATCGCTTTCCCCAGAACTGGAATATACTCAAAATAATAGCTTCCGAGCAGCATCAGAACCATCGTAAAACCTGCATATAAACTACATGGCACTGTGGTCTCATACTCTTTTTTACAGGTTAGAGGATATTTTATAAGCTTCACAATATAAAGGAGTAAAATAACTGTAGCCGTCCACATCGTCAGGTGGCGGACCCAGGTATATCCCATCCCCGAATATACATTTCCAAGCGTTAAAGCCCCCACAAATGTAGGCAGTACAGGCACCGGCATTCTCTCTAATCGTTTCATAGGCATTCTCCTTATTCCTCTTCATAGTAATATTCAAAATTCTCATTCATATGGAAGAAATCTGAATAATCCACATCAAAAATTGGTTTCTTTACTTTCCGTACATCTATTTTCCGTGCAATAAGCTGCTGAAGGATTCCGCCATACGCCAAATCGCCCTGGAGCACCGCCCCGACAATCTTCCCGTCCTTATGTAAAATCTTCTTGTAAGAATCCTTCGTTTCCTTCACCTCTACGTTCACACCATCTTCATCTGAATTTACATTGCCTAATGACATACTTGGAATCCCCAGAAAATTCATCGTGGATTTGCTGGCAAAAAAATCTGTCATCTTTCTCGGCACCCCCGCCATATTGCTGGCAGCGACAATCCCTTCTTTTACCGCTGCCGGCCAGATGGGACTGGTCCCGGACACATCTCCCGCACCGTAAATATGATCGTCACTGGTCTTTCCTGTTTCATCATAGAGCAATCCAAATTTGCTGGTTTCAATACCGGTTCCCTTCAAAAATTCTACATTGGAACGAACCCCCGCTGTCACTACCAGATAATCACAGGGAAGAATTGTGCCATCTGTGAGGATCGCTTCTGTGATCTTATTGCCTGTATCCAACGTTACTTCCTGCACTCCCACACCGTAATACTGCTTAATACCGCTCTGGGTAAATGCCTTCTGATAAGTCTCGGCTGCCCTTTGATCAAGCTGCTTAGCCAGAAGCCATCCTGCCATCTCAACCATCGTTACTTTCACGCCCAATTCCAGAAAACCAACGGCACAATCCATTCCTATCAGCCCGGCTCCCATGACAATAATATGTTTGGCGCTTCCCGCCACATTTTTTAAGATTTCAATATCATCAATATTTCTAAACCCGATCACATTCTTTGCTTTCTCCAGATTCTTCACAGGCGGAATAAAAGTATGGGAACCCGTAGCAATCAGTAGTTTGTCATAGTTGACTGCTTCCCCATTATCTAAAATAACCTGTTTTTCCTCTGGTTTCACTGATGTACATTCTGCGCCCTTTACCCAGTTTACCCGATATAATTCCTCGAAATCCGGCTCCACAAAACGAAGCTGCTCCATGCTCCGCTGTCCGCTCAGATAATGATGGAGAATGCACCGGGAGTAAATCGCCTGATCCTTAGAAATCAATGTAATCTCACTGTCTTTATCCTGCTTTCTGAGTTCTCTTATCCCATTGATTCCTGCCGCAGACGCACCCACTACTACATATTTCATACTTTCATCTCCTATTTTGTAACCACTTGCAACACAAGTGCTTGCCTACTTGCCCGTATCCTTCTTCCTACAATGTTATACGCTTCCCACTTCCTCCAGAGTAATCGCCTGCATCGGACATTTTTCTACACACATCGGATTGGCACTCCCGTCCTCACTCCGATGCACGCACATATTACACTTCATGATCTCCTGCTGTAGAATACTGTCATACTTCAAGACTCCATATGGACAGGACATGATACACATATAACAACTTGCGCAATGTTCCTTATCATATTCCACATATCCTGTCTCCGGATTCTTTTTCATCGCACCGGTCATACAGGTATACACACATTCCGGCCGTTCACAATGGCGGCAGAAAATAGGCGCCGGCCTTGTTTCACTGTCAATGGTCACGCGGTTTCTCGCATCTGCACTTTCTGTCTCATGACTGACAACACATGCAGTTACACAGGTCAGGCAGCCAATACAGCGGCTGCGGTCAATTTTAATACGATACATTATGCTCCTCCTTCTTTACAGCGTTCAAATCGCACCGGCGTTGCTTTGTATGAAGGTTCTTTGGAATAAGAATCATACAAAGACGGCGTCAGCTTGTTACATTCTATGTAATGAATCGGTGCATACAATTCCTCATACTGCACATTGTCCGTAATCTTTACTGCAAATACCGCATTTTGTCCATTTACCGAATACACGCGGATTTCATCCATTTCGTGAATATCATGTTCCTTTGCCATAGAAGTATTCATATACAGATACGCTTTCTTCGCAGAGACATCTTCCACAAACTTCACTTCTTTTGTCCTGCTCTGTGTATGCCATTGACCAACACTTCCCCGGCCTGTATTCAAAACCATCGGAAATTCTTCATTACATGGAAGCGGATTTTCCCGTACCTCCTCAAACATAAACTGTGCTTTTTTTGACGGAGTGAAAAACTTTCCGTCCTCATAAAGCCGTCTCTGTTCCGCCTCGTTTTCCTCTTCCTTCCCTGCCGGATAGGGCCACTGGATTCCATGAGAATCAGTCAGCGCGTCCCATGTTACACCGGTAAAATCACAGGGCATCCCTTTGGAACACTCCCGCATCAGATTAAAACATTCTTTTGGAGTCTCCCAGCCTTTTAAGGCATCTCCCATGCCAAGCGCTTTTCCAACGCCAAGGATCGCCTCGTAATCGGAAATCTCGTTCTCTCCACGCTCCAATACCGGGCGCATTGCGGAAAGGCGGCGCTCCAGATTAATATAGGTTCCTTCCTTCTTCAATCCCGGCACAACCGGGAAGTACACCGTGCAGTCCTCGGCACTCTCGATGGTATCATAGATATCCTGCACTACAAAAAGCTCCAGCTTCTTTGCAGCGGAAGCAAACGTCTCATTGTTGGTCCAACTATGTCTCGGATTGGTGCACAGAATCCAAAGCCCTTTAATCTCGCCTGCATTGATTCCCTCAATAATCTGGTTATAAGTCTTCGTCGGTTTTTCAGCCAACATACTCTCATCAACACCAAGAACCTCCGCAATTCTTGCTCTTCTCGCCGGGTTGGTAAAATCACCGCCGCCATAAAATACTGCCGTATTGCTGAAAGATCTGGAGCCCATTGCATTGCACTGTCCGGTGATGGAGTTTGCCCCTGTTCCCGGTTTTCCAATGTTTCCCGTCATCAGCGCCAGATTGATAATCGCCTGTGCCGTGCGTACTGCCTCATATCCCTGGTTGACTCCCATGGTCCACCAGAAGGAAACCTTCTTTCCGCTGTGAATCAGTTCGACCAGCTCCAAAATCTGTTCCTGTGAGAGTCCTGTTCCCTCTGCACCTCTCTCCAATGTATAGCTCTTCACAAATTGCTTATATTCTTCAAACTTCTCCGTATGTTCCTCAATAAAGCCATGATCGAGATAATCCTTTTCAACCAACTGGTTCGCAATCGTATAAAGAAGCAGAAGGTCACTTCTCCATTTCAGGCCATACCAGTAATCTGCATTCATTGCGGTCTCCGATTTTCTAGGATCAATCACAATAATCTTATGTCCCGGCACCTGGTTTTGTCTCACTCTTCCCCATAAGATTGGATGTGCCACTACCGGGTTCGCGCCGATAAAAATAATCGTATCCGACAGTTCCAGATCTTCCAGTGTATATCCCGGCGCATCAAATCCATAGCTTTGCTTATGTGCAACCACAGCCGTTGCCATACATAGACGTGTATTTCCGTCTACATTCGTTTTCAGGTAATTTCGCATTACATGCCCAAAAACAGCAAATTCCTCCATGGTGAGCTGCCCGGTACTGATCCCGGCCACACTCTCCTGTCCGTATTTGCTCTGCAGTTCCTTCAACTTATCTGCTACATACTGAAATCCCTCTTCCCACGGTACTGTCCGGAAGCTTCCGTCCTCCTGACGGATTTTCGGCAAACTATTCGGCTTTACTGTTTTCTGCTGTTTGTCCAAGGACAATCCTTTAATGCAGCAAAAACCGTCATTGACCGGATACCCCTTCGTAGGCACTGTCCGCACTACCCGGTTATCTTCTACATAGAAATCCAGATTACAGTCAATGGCACAATAATTACAGGTCGATTGTATTTTTTTCATGTCATTACCCTTTCTTTGTAACCACTTGCATTGCAGGTGATTATCTACTTACCCGCATTTTTCTTTCATGCGATGCCTCACACTATATCAGTCAAAATGAATTCCATCCCAGTAAACACATTTCTTCATGATCGTCTCCGGCATCAATTCCACCCCGTCCAATGCCCATTTTTTATATTCTTCAAATCCTACCCTGTCAATGATATATCCGATATGCTCTTTTCTTGCCGGTGCATCAGGTGAAATAAACTTCTCCACAAACTTATATGTATTCAGAATGATTTTAATAATATTGTCCGCATCCGCCCACACCAGGAAATCCTCTCCCAGTCTCGGATTTTTCTTTCCGGTTCTTCCCATGAGCGTCAGTTTATAATATTTTTTCTTGCTTCTTGTCAATGCCCTGGTGGGACATTTGGTGATACACACTCCGCAGCCGATACATTTCTCTTCATCTCTGACAATCTTATAATTTTCCACCCTTAGAGCGCTGACAGACAGCTTCTGGCAGCCCTTTACACATGCCTGGCAGTTCACACAGCGATTAGGGTCATATTGTGGCATTGTCATGCCAATAATTCCAAAATCATGCATTCTTGCCTTTGCACAGTCATTGGAGCATCCTGTACATGCAATTTTGAAATGCAGGTCATTCGGAAATACTTCCTTTTCTATCCGCTTTGCCATCTCTGCCGTATTGTAGTTTGCAAATGGACAAACATTATTTCCGATACACGCGCTGATATTTCTTGTTCCTGATGCCGGATATCCGGTATTCGGATCTGTCTGATTAATCTCTAGCAATTCAATAATCGGCTGCAGCTTTTTATTGATCTCCTCCATGTCTTCATAACGTATCCCCTCAATCTCAAACCCCTGCCGTGTTGTCAGATGCACATATCCATTGCCATAAGTCTGTGCGATCTCCTGCACCATTCCCAATACTTCGGCATTCAGATATCCTCCGGGAACACGGATTCTAGAAGCACCGATTCCACGGACTTTTGAAACACGAAACGCATTTTTCTTTAATTTCTTTGTATTAATATCCAGTCCCACTCATACCACCTCCTAATCAATCAATTCTTTTCCTTCCACATAATTAAATACGGGTCCATCCAGACAAATATACGTAGAGCCAATCTTACAGTGACCACATTTTCCAAGTCCGCAGCACATCTTTCTCTCATGGGAAATCCAGATATTCTCTTCCTTCACGCCCAACTTCAAGATTTCCATCATGGTAAATTTAATCATGACCGGAGGGCCGACACAGATAAATGCGGTGTTCTCCAGATTTTGAAACTGCAGGCCCGGTATGTACTTTGTAACCATCCCTGTTGCCCCCTGGTATCCTTCCGGAGCAGTATCTACGGTCTGAATTACTTTTATTTTCTCGTTCCAAAATTTAAAATCCTCTTTAAAAAGTATATCCTTCGGGGACTTAAATCCTGCAATCAACGTCGTGCTTATCGCCTCATCCGTATGATGTGCAAAGTAATCTACGACTCCTCTGACCGGGGAAAGTCCGGTTCCCCCTGCAATCACTACCAGCTCTTTTCCTTTATAATTCTCAATGACAAAACCATTGCCATATGGCCCACGGATAAAAAGCTGATTTCCTACATAATTTTCAAAAATCTCATTGGTAACTTTTCCAACCCGCCGGATGGTAAAATCTACGGTATCCTCACCAATACCGCTGACTGAAATCGGCGCCTCCCCATACTTTGGAAGTGATATCTCAAAAAACTGCCCCGGCTTTACGTCTCCAATAAATCCCATACGGAAGGTATATTCTAAATCTGTATGTTTGATGACCTCCCGTATTGTCGATAACTGAGGAATATATTCATTTTTCATTCTTCATTTTCCTCCTTTGCTAAACGGTTCACACAATTTGAATAGGATATGTATTCCGGACAAACGTCGTCACAGCGTCCGCAGCCAACGCACATCGGATAACCAAAGCGCTTCTCAAAGTCATAAATCTTATGCATGACTTTGAAACGCAGCCTTTCCCCTTGGCTTTGTCGATAGCTGTGTCCTCCCGCAATATCCGTGTATCCGTCCACCTGGCAGGAGGCCCATACGCGGCGTCTCTCTCCCGCTTTTGCATTATCCTTATAGAAGATATCCTGCATGGTAAAACAGGTACAAGTGGGACAGACAAAATTACAGCGTCCGCAGCCGATACAGCGGTCTCCGTATTCTTTCCAAATTTCCTTGTCAAATGCCGAATTTGACAGTTTTTTCGGCAAAGTCACTTTCTCCTTATTCTCCGTCACATAGTCCGGAATGACTTCCATCTGTTCTGCTCCCGCAGCCGGGCGCTCCAGTTCTTCACATTTGAAGTCCACATAAACGGTATCTCCGTCCGGCTTCAGATATGCATCGTAGCTATCGCAGCGGTTTGTTCCCATACTCACACAGAAACCGGAATCACAAGTGGTCTTGCAGCCCATTAAAATAAATTTCGCCCGCTCTCTTACTCTGGCATAGTAAAAATCTTCAAATCCATTTTTCAGATAAATCTCATCCAGACGTCTGACAGCATGAATATCACAGGAGCGAAGAAATATTAAAATATCCTTCTTGGGTCCCTTGGGAACTATGGTATGATCCTCTGTAAAATAGAACAAAGTTTCATTGATTGCCATAAGAACTTCCTTGAAAGAGTAGTCTGATTTCTTATCCCATACAATTTCATCTAATGAAGTAATTTTTCCATACCGGATGATATCTGTGTCCGAAAAACAACCCTCCCCTTCCATCAATTTTGGGGCGAATACTTCATATGTCTCCACCCATCTGCAGAACATCTCTTCAGCCTGTGCTTTCGATAATCGATATCCCATAACGGCTCCTTTCTAATCTGGCAGTTTTAGTTTTGTACAGCGAATAATTCTTAACCGGCTATTGATATTCGATATACTTGTCTTATATTCATTGACACGATTATATCAATACCCAGAAAAAAATTCCGTGACATACGTCACGGAATTTTTAATATCTTAGATGAAATTTCATCGGTTTACTGCCTAGCCTCTGATTTTACCGGTTCTATAAAATTCAGACATCTTTTCTGAATTGGTAATTACAATTCTTTTTTTATTGATCTTCATAAGCCCATACTCGGTTAATGTCCTGCATACTCTGGATGTCGTTTCCCTGGGCGCTCCCAGCATATCAGCCAGGAAGGTAATCGGCAGATTGATGTCAATCTCAATCCCCTCCTGGGTCTGGATTCCAAAATCTCTTGCCAGTTTCCAGAGCTTTGCCGCCAGCTTCCGCTCCAGATAAATGCTTCCCATCGTATTTTTCAGTTGATGGCCTAATCTCCAGATTTTTCTTGACTGTGCCTCCATCACTGCTTTTACCAGACAAAAATCCTCTTCCATGAGATGGAGAAACGACCCGACAGGAATCATAAAAATCTGGCTTTTTTCTATTGTCTCACAGTATAAGGAAGCCACATGGTCATTTAACACATCTTCATTGAGCAGAGCTCCTTTTCCTAATATAAAGATAATCTTCCGATTCCCATGATGGGTCATATTATAAATGATAGACTTTCCCGATAACTGGATGCATATATACTCTATATTTTCTTTTGCCCTCATGATGACGCATCCTTTGGAAAGCTCCCTCACCTGGCCGCAGCGCCAAAGTTTTTCTATGGTATCTGGTTTTACACCCTGCAAAAACTGCTGCTGATATAATCTGTTCTCTCCCTGCATCGTTCTATATCCGGTCTCTTTCTGTATTTACCTTTAAGGCAAAATCATACAACACCAACTCCAGTATCCCCTCATAGGAAGCGACGCCTGCCTCCAACACAGGCTCCACATGATACGCCCTCAAACAGGCCGTAGTCTTCGGGCCAATACTGTAGGCCCTGCACTGCCCCCATTCTTTCCCAAATGCGCAGATAAAACGCTCCACAGAGGAAACACAGGTAAACAAAATCCCATCATATTCTATCAGAGGAAAATGATTTTCCTCTGATAGCCCTACTGCCCGGTTTTCATATACTACAATCTCCTCGAACCTGCAGTATTCCTCCAATGCCTCTTTTAAATGGCTGTCTGCATTTCCCGCTTTCAGATACCAGACCTTGTGGGATACACTCAGTCTCTTTTTCAATGCTTCTGCCAGTGCATCACTGTGAAACGCATCAGGAACCAAATCTGCATACAACCCATAACTTTTCAAAGCTTCCGCAGTTTTTCTGCCGATAGCCGCTATCTTACACCCAGCCAGACTGCGCACATCCAGTCCGCTCTCTGTAAAACTTTTGAAAAAAGCTTCCACTCCATTCTTGCTGGTAAAGATAAGCCAATCTACTGTTTCTAATTCTTCTTTGGAAAATGTGTTTTTTGCATATACAATCTCTCCCACCTGGATTTCGTCTGCCATAGCTCCCTGAGCCTGTAGAAGTTCCTTCAGTCTCGTAGATTGCTTCCCTATCTTTGGAATCAGATAACGCTTGTGAAATAAAGGACGTTCTTCAAAAAAATTCAAGTGATTCCGCAGGGAAACTACCTCTCCCACAACAATGATTGCAGGAGAAATCAAGCCTGCACTATTGACCTCCTGTGCAATATGCTCTAAATCTGACACACAAGTCCTTTGTGCTAGTGTCGTGGCACAGGAAATCACTGCGACCTTTGTTTCGCTAGGCATACCTGCCAAAAGAAGCCTGTCAGCGATTTCTTTCACCTTGCTTAGGCCCATCAGGAACACGCTAGTTTCTTTTCCACGTGCCATAGCCTCAAAATCAATCTCCGCCAGTTCATCTTTCTTGTTATGGGCTGTCACCACATGAAAACCTACGGCCTCCCCCCGGTGGGTAATGGGAATTCCTGCATAGGCCAAGCCTGCTAACGCAGAACTGATTCCGGGAATCACTTCAAATGGAACTCCATTTTCCTTTAAAAATAGCCCTTCTTCACCGCCCCGTCCGAACACATAGACATCTCCGCCTTTCAGCCGGACCGTCTTTTCATATTCCATGCTTTTTTTCACTAACAGTCGATTGATGTCCTCCTGCTTCATGGTATGATGGTGGTCCGCTTTCCCGACGTAAATCATCTCACAGCCAGGCTTTGCCTCATCCAGCAATTCCGGAGATGACAGCCTGTCATAGATGATACAGTCTGCCTCTCGAAGCCTTTGCAATCCTTTTACCGTAATCAATCCCGGGTCTCCGGGACCTCCGCCTACCAAAGATACCAGACCCGCCAACTGCTGCCGAATCTGAATCGCTGCCTCATGGGCCAGTTCTTCCGGCTGCAGGCCGCATACCGATACATACGCCTGCCTGCTCCCTGTCTCATTTCCGAACATGGCATCTAAGCGCAGAAAACCGCCCTCCTGCCTCCTGCAGACTGCCCCGACCGGAACGTGACAGTCACCGCCAATCTGACAAAGGAATCCCCGTTCTGCTTCCATCGCTTTTAGAGTTTCTTCATCACATAAAGCGTTCAGCATCTCGGAAACAATTTTATCGCTTTCTCTTATTTCCAATGCCAGAATCCCCTGAGCCGGTGCAGGTATCATTTCCTCCGGTTCCAGATATCGGGTAATTCTATCCTGCATTCCCAACCGGTGCAGACCTGCTGCCGCCAGTACGATACCATCCAGTTTTTCTTCTTCCATTTTCCGAAGCCGGGTGTCTACATTGCCCCGGATATTCACCAAATTCAAATCCGGACGCAGGCGTTTCAACTGGAATTCCCTGCGCCTGCTGCCGGTTCCGATCACCGCACCCTCCGGCAGTTCTTCCAACGACTCTTTTTCACGCAGAATCAACACATCTCTTGGGTCTTCTCTTTTCCATGCTCTGGCAAACATAAGACCGGAAACCGGAGCAGAGGGCATATCCTTCATGCTGTGTACACCGATATCCACCTCGCCGCTCAAAAGCTGCTCCTCGATTTCCCTGACAAACACGCCTTTATCTCCAATCTCGTGCAGCGGTTTATCCAAGACAACGTCTCCCTTTGTTTTAATGACCTTGATTTCAAATTCGTGTTTCGGGTATGTCTCTGACAGTCTGCGGCATACATACTCTGCCTGAGCAAGTGCCAGCCTGGAACCTCTTGTACCGACTGTATATTTCATCTCTTTGCTCCAATCCATGGTGACATTTATTAAGCAGTAGTGCGCTGATGCGCACGTAGGTCATCAAACCTTCGGTTTGGTGACATCTATTATATCTGAAAAAGCTGCCGGATAAACCGTTCGTATTCCTCCTGCTCTTCCTCTGTATCCAAACGTTTCAATTCCCGGATGGGCTCCCGCAAAAGCCGTTGAAGTGAAGCATGAAGCACCTTTTTCACAAGTTTCTTTTCCCTCGCTCCCAAATCCATCTTCCGGTCCAGATATTCGAAACTGTCCTCCACAATGGCGCTGCACCGCTGCTGCAGGGACTCAATCGCCGGGTCCATCCTGCTCTGCAAAAGCCAGCGTGATGTCTCCTGCACCCCTTCCTCAATCAGTTCCCGGCTTTTCTCTACAAGCTGCTCTCTTTCCTTCCTGTTATTTTCGGCAATTTCCTGCAGCGTATCCAGATTAATCAATTCCGCTAGCGGTTCTTTCGCAAATGCAGTATCAATATCTCTGGGCGCAGCCAAATCCAAAAAGACAATTGGCTTTGCCGGGCAGAATTCCTCCCGGCGAAGCACCAGATGTGGGGAGGAAGTGACAGAAATCACAATATCACACTGCCCCATCACCTGATACCGCTCCTCATAGGAAATCACCTCTATCTCCGAAAATGCACCCTTAAGACGTCTGGCATGTGAAAAGGTCCGACTGCAGGCAATTACATGCTCTGCTCCATACTCATACACATATTTTAAGGCCAATGCGGCCGTCTTTCCACTTCCGATTACTAAAATTCTTTTCCCCTTGATTCCAGCCTTTTCCTGTAATTTTTGAATTCCAATATAACTCACTGACAAAGGCTTTTCACTAATCTTTATGTCTGCCTTGATCCGCTTTGCACAGGTAACGGCGTCCCGGACCACCTTATTCAATTCTTTCCCTGCGTAGCCCATGGTGCGGGAATAATCCAGCGCCTCTTTCACCTGCCCTAGAATCTGGTCCTCCCCTAGAACAAGAGATTCCAGCCCTGCCGCAATCCGAAACAGATATGCCATAGCTTTTAATCCCGACAATGTGGACAGATATTCTTTGACTTCTATCTCTGGGAACATCTCCTCGTAAATCCGACGTATCTCTGCCTTCTGCTTTTCCTCAGAATAGAAATAATAAACCTCGCTCCGGTTACAGGTGGACAATACCATACATTGCTCCACTCCCGCCATTTCCGCCTTTTGAAAAAATTCCAGCTTCATAGCATCCGTAAAAGCGGTCTTGTCCCGGATATCAAGATGAGCATTTTTATAATGAATTCCTAAAAAGACAAAGTTTAGCAAGTTGCCCCACCTGTCACATGCAGCTTTGCATCCAAAATCTCCTGTTTCTTTTCCAAAATATCATTTGCCAAGAGCTGATTTTCTACTTCCTCAAAGCCAATCCTGGCAATCGTATCTGCAAAACGTTCCCCTGTCTTGCCTTGTTCACGGAATAACAGAATTGCTTTTTCCACGGTATCCAATAATTCTTCCTCTGTCGTAAAAATCTTGGAAAGCGGCTTTCCATGTGCGGTCTTCTTGCCCCATCTTCCGCCTATGTATACACGAAAGCCTGGCGTCCCCTCTTCAATCACATCAAACGGACAGCTCTCCACACAGCGTCCGCAGTTATTGCAGGAATCTTGATCAATATTGATGAGTCCATCTTCCACCTTAGCCGCTTTCATCGGACAGGCCGCTTCCACCTGGCATTTCTTACAGCCGTTGCACATATCCTCGTCTGCATTTGGAATAAGCTGGCCAACAATTCCCAGGTCATTGAGGTCTGGCTTTACACAGTTGTTCGGGCAGCCGCCAGTCGCAATTTTAAATTTATGCGGCAGCTTCACCGTGCGATAGCCTTTATAAAAACGCTCATGAATCTTCCTGGACAAATCAAAGGTATCGTATAAACCATACTGGCAGGTCGTTCCTTTACAAGCAACAACCGGACGTACCAGAGAGCCGGTTCCTCCGGTCTCAAGACCTGCCTTTGCAATAAACTCACGGAGAGGCTCAATATTATCAAAATGCACGCCCCGCAGCTCCACCGTAAGGCGGGTAGTAAATTCCACTTCGCCATTTCCGAACTTTTCTGCAGCCTCAGCGATTACCTTTGTCTGTTCCGCGGTAATCTTGCCATTGACCGTGATAATACGTGCATTAAATAAGTCTGTCCCCTTGTTGTTCAAAAATCCCAATGCCTTTACCCGCTTGATTTCCTCGGGTTTGATTGTACATCCCATGTTCTTTTCCTCCTATTTTTTGTATCTGTTTTTAAGCATCCACAATTCTTAAGTATCCCTTGGTATGCCGCCATGTTTTTTATACTGTCACATCATTGAATGTAATGCCGCCCTCTAGTACTTTTGTATATTTATAACCGTAGAATCTCATCCTGTTCTGAAGCAGATATGCCCTCTTGCCCTTGTTGCACACAAGCAGAATCTTTTCCTCCGGGTCCAGTCCGTCCACAAGCCCTTCTACTGTTGTCAAGTCCACATATGGAGCCCCAGCAATCGACGGCTGCATGCAGGCATCCACAACCTTGTACTCTTCTGCCTCGCCGGCCGCATATTCTGCCGGAGTGAAAGTCTCAAACTTACCGCTTATCTTGTTCATCAATATATTGAGTGTATGTTCAAACGGATGGATTGCCGTGGAAAATGGCGGAGCATAGGCCAAATCCATATCTGCCAAATCAGGAAGCGTCCCCTTTAACATAATACCAGTAACAGCAATATCTACCACTTTGTCCACCGCACCTGCACCGATGACCTGTACCCCCAGGAGTTTTAGAGATTCCCTGTCTGCAATCATTTTTATGATAAAGGAGCCTGCATCCGGGTAATAATGTGCTTTATCATCTACCACCGTAATCACGCTCACTGGAGCATAGCCCTCTGCCACAGCCTGTGTCTCTGTCAGACCAGTCCGCCCCACATTCATACCCGGAAGCTTACATACGGCAGTTCCCAGTGCTCCTCTATAACTAAGCTGTGCACCCATCATATTCTGAGCGATCAGGCGTCCTGCAATATTTGCCGTGGAGCCCATTGGAGACCATGCCGGCTTTCCGGTTAATGCATGATGTACCATTGCACAGTCGCCTGCTGCATAGATATCTGGAAGATTGGTCTGGCCTTTTTCATCTGTCAGAATGGTACCTTTGAACATCTCAATCCCGCTTCCCTCTAAAAATGCGGTATTCGGCCGGATTCCTGCGCTCAAGACAACCAAATCCGCCTTATAAGCTCTCTTATCTGTCGTAACCTTCTGAACTTTGCCCTCGCCTTCGATTCCTGTCACAGTCACGCCTGTTACAACCGGAATTCCGCTCTCCTGGAGCTTCCCTTCCACATACTCTGCCATCTCCGCATCAAATCCCGGCAAAGCATGAGGCGCCATGTCCAACACAAAGGGACGAATCCCTTTCAGCTTTAGGTTCTCGGCAATCTCCAGACCGATATAGCCTGCCCCGACTACCACTGCCCGCTTTACATCTCCTGCATCCACAACATCCCGAAGACGAATCGCATCCTCAGGAGTCCGTACAAAGAACACGTTCTCCAGATCACAGCCATCAATCGGCGGCTTAATCGGACTTGCACCTACGGAGATTACCAACTTGTCATAGTCATAGGCTTTTTCCTCTCCTGTTGTCAAATCAACAGCCGTCACCTTTTTCGCATCCGGCTCTACCTTCACTGCCTCTGTTTCAGTCAGAACTTTCACCCCGGTCAGCTTGGAATACTTCTCAGGCGTATTCACGATCAACTGCTCCCTATCTTCTATGACATGGCCTACATAATAAGGAAGCCCACAGCCTGCGTAGGAAATATTTTTTCCTTTATTCAGGACAATGACTTCATTGCTGCGGTCTTCTCTCATCAATTTTGCCGCAATTTTTGTACCTGCGGCAACCCCGCCGAGTACTAATACTTTCATGGTTTTCACCCTCCTTTTTTATAAAAACTTCGATAAAACTTTCACTACTTAATATAATAACACTTGTGAAATTCTACGTAAAATAGTAAAATACAAGTTATATTATAGGTAAATTCCTATACCTTTTCCTAAAGTACATTTTAATAAACGGAGGTTTGTATGGCCACTTTGAAACAACTAAAAACATTTATTGCCGTTGCAGAATATAAAAAAATGAGTGAGGCGGCTAAAATGCTTTATATTTCCCAGCCTACGGTAAGCCAGATCATATCTGACTTGGAGCATGAATATCAGGCAAAGTTCTTTGAACGCTCTCCAAAAGAATTAAAGATTACACCTGCGGGTTCGATTTTTTTATATAATGCCCGACAGATCATTGCCGGACACGAACATCTGGAACAGTCTATGAAAAAGGTCCACTCCCTGCGCCCTCTGCGTATCGGCGCCACCCTTACCATCGGCAACACCCTGATGGGAACACTGGTAGAACATCTGATGGAACGGCATCCCGATATAGACATAACCGTTTTTGTAAACAATACCAAAATTATAGAGCAAAAAATAATCCACAATGAACTGGACCTTGCGCTTGTAGAAAATGTCATTACCCGACGGGAAATCATGACTACGCCGGTACTGGAGGATACGCTGTGCCTGATCTGCGGAAACAAACATCCCTTTGCATCCAGGACATCCGTCTCCCTGCCCGAGCTGCAGAATCAGACCTTTGTCATGCGGGAACAAGGCAGCGGCACAAGGGCTATGTTTGAAAATATCATGATGACCCACCATATCCCCTATGTGATAAAGTGGGAATGCTGCAGCCGCTGCGCTATCATTGATGCGGTGCGCCATAACATGGGCCTGGGTGTCCTGTCACGACGCTGCATCGAAGAATACGTTGAAAAAGGAGACATTAATGCCTGCACTCTGGAAAATGTATCTATGAACCGCTACTTCTATCTCTGTTATAACCAGAGTCAGACATACACTTCCCAGATGGAGGATTTTACAAATATCATCAACGATGTCCTGGCATTCAATGGGGATTAAAATGCCTGTCTCAATGATTCTATCTGCTCACAACAAGAATGCAGCAACGGCAGATTCACATTTCATTTACTTTCCAAACCGGACTTCACAGTCCTTGCGGAAGAAAGATATCCCGTAACAGTCGATTTTTTTATAGCCCTCCAAGCGCAGTTCATCCATATATTTGTTATCATAAATCTGCTGCAATGCTTTTTCGGCGTCCGATTCCAGATCGTCGATGCCTTTCGAAACCTTTAATTCCAACACAAATGACCTGCCGCGCAGGGACGGGCTTCTGAGCATAATATCCGAGCGGCCGCTGCCAGACTCACGGTTCGATTTTACAAGATAATTGTCGCTCTGGCTCAGGATTCCGGTCAGGAAACCATGATAAAAATTCTCCGCGCTGTCATAGAAACTAATCGTGCGAAAAAGCTGGTCGTTCAGAATATCTCTTATTTCATCGGGATTTCCTTCTTCCAATGCTTTATATAAATCTCTGAAATCCTGTTTCCGGATTGTTTGGCGAAACCATCTCATAAGGGTACTCTGATAAATGGTCTTCACTTCCGTATTCGGAATCTTCACCTGCAAAAAAATAGAGGACTCTTTAAAATATTCACTTTCTTTTGTCAGATATCCCGTAAAGAAAAGGAAATTCCACAGATTCTCTCCTGAACTGTGCATATCTCCATAGGTCACTTCTTCGTGTACCTGGATATCCAGGGTCTTCCCGTCCAAAAGGCTCTCAATCTGCCCTTTCGTTTCTCTGTCGGCCCGGGCGATCAAATCCTTAATAATATCATTGGAACTGGTGTTAATCCAGTAGGGATGCGGAAACGCATTGACATCTGAATATAAATCGTACAGAAACTTTATCACACTCCACGGATTGTAAACCTCTGAATCCCCGAATTTGTATCCGTCATACCATTCTTTCATCGTTGGAAAACGGCTGTCTGCATCATAATATTTCATCATACTCAGCACTTCCGTTTCGGTGAATCCAAAATGTTCACTATATTTTTTGTCTAATATGGAAATAATCAAGATACTCCGCAAGCT
>CANOBT010000054.1 GCA_947564305.1 uncultured Lachnospiraceae bacterium
TTTCCGTTTTCATAGCACAATTGGGCATTCCATTCAAAAGTCCCATCCTCACCTTCTGCTAAGACTTTAATCGGAGAAAAATTACGATCTTCACAGAATTTTTGAAATTTCAGCTCATCCAGTGTGTATTCGGCCAATAAAGAAACATCCGCTGAAGCAGTTTTCGAGTTTTCTTCTATATACACCTCTTTGCATACATCAGCCAATTCTTCCTTTGTCAGGGCATATTCCAAAAATGCATTTGTTACTGTGAGGGCTTTTGCATCACCCCAGCCGTTATTAAAAGCAAATAACCGGAGCTTTTGGTCTACAATTTCAGCATCCAGTATTATTTCCGGCTTTTCCACCGGTTCCAGTTCAAGGATATCGCAATATACATTTTCTATCATCGAAGATTTCTCTCCCATGTTGCGCACAAAACTCAGGATGGAAAATGCTTTGTCTGTCTGAAGCTCTGTCTTCTCCACAGGCGGAACATCATCGTAGGTTTCATAAAATCCTGCCATTGTATAAGGCTTGAGGTAAGACAGATACACTGTCCCGTCTATTTCTGTTCCGTTGTCCCTCCGTGTAAATGGAATCATGACTGCCAAAACGATGATGAGTATAGCAGCAGCGATTCCTGCCGCAGCGGCCGGCCAAAACTTCCTGACCGATTTTACTTTTGATTTCCCGTGTGGTTTCACTCCTGTACTGTACCGCTCATCTACTTCACTTTCTATGTAATCGCTGACAGCCTTTATTTTTTGAGTGTCCAGTGTTTTGATATGATTGATTAAATCTTTCTTATCTAAGATATCGCTTTTCGGGTTAAAGTGGAAAAAACCTTTTGTGTCAAATGGCTTAGTAATATTCGGTTTATCTTTCGAGAAAACAATAAGCAGCCGCTCATACTCTTTATATAATTTCTTATTGATAAACATATCAATTGTTTCATTTATTTTATTGCGGTCATTCCGTGCTGTCACCTGTACGGCTATTTTGCGTTTACTGTCATACAGATCGATTGCCGCCGCATTTTTATCTTCTTTATTTTTATTTTCCAATTCATAGTCATAGAGGAGATTGAGCAGTCCGCAATAAAAGTCTTCTATTATAATATCAATATCGTAAAGTCCAAGTGTATTGGCCAATTCCACTTCGGTCTGCATACTGTTTAAATAGAAAGTGATAGCGGATATGGTATTCTTAATTTCTTTTTCCTTTTGTAACATATTTTCTGCCTCGTTTTGAAACTAATAATCCGTAATTGCTTCCAGGATTTCATTGTAATCACAAAGCCCGTTTCCCACATACCGCCTTTTCCCGCTGTCATATTCCGCCCCAAGATAGGGATTGCTTGCCTTTTGCTCATCATAAACCGCATGAAGGAGTTCTTGATATTCTTTTTCAGATGGAATTCGGGCTTTATTCCAGTAATACTCATATATTAGATTCCCGTCAGCATCATATTGCAGCTTGGAATTATCTGCCGCCCCGAAGCTGCCGGCTCCGCGTATGACAAATTCCCCGTTTTCGATACTATAAATAATATTATGATACCAATCCATATGGCCGCCGAAATCCATAAATAAATTTTTCCCTTCTATATATGAAAAACCATAATTCCATATCTTCGTGGAAATTACCATGTCATCATAATAACTGCAGATCCAGGCGCCCCCGGCGGTACTCCCGGAATTGATATAAAGTTCCGGAATATCGTCGCCGTTAATATCCAAAAGCTTATAATTTGTCCAGGAAGCAGGATACATTCCGTTCTCCATGATAAATCGGATATACTCTTTCTCCCAGGCTTCTTCGGCATTGATAAAAGCATCATATCCCGCACATGCTTCATCTATTGACTCATCTGCACTCCAATTATACAAATACCAATGTTCCACAAGATTATCGTCTCCCGAATAGTAAAGCTGCAGGTAATAATACTCTTCATTTCGTTTTGTAATGTACAGGTCACAATTGATATCCATATACAAATTGCAGTACAGCCATGATTCCTGTTCTAGTTTTTTTTCGGCCAGAGCCTTGTTATTTCCTAAAAAAATTCCGCTGATGGATATGTTCTGGCATTCGCCGTTCCTTAGTTCTATATTTTTTCCGGAGCCGATATCAAGATCGAAACCATTGCCTTCATATACATTCCCCAAACCAAGCGACCTGTCTATCAGCTCCATGTCCAAAACAGAAAGCATTTCATCCCATTTGCCGCAATAATCCATTACATCTAGATTGGCAGGTGGATTTTCTTCCGGCATCTGATTGTCCGCTTCCGCCGATTTATGCCCGCATCCTGTAAAAACCATTTGGAGAAAAAACACAAAAAAGAACACTCTCAGGCAAAAATACCGTTTTGGGAGCAGAGTGTCGAAATCATGGATACCAATCCCTGTGTTCTTTGACATAAAAACCTCCTGATTTACAGAAAGATGTAAATAAATTCCTATTTTAGTATAATGGATTTCGATGAAAATGACAATGTAAAATGTATACTATAAAAGTCGTTCTTGACTGTCAGTGAATTTTGAGGTAAGCTATCATAAGATTTACCGGCAGGTCCAAAAGCGAAAGCAGGATAGAAACGGCCGAACGGGCATCCGGAAAGTGATATATTCAAAAGATGGCATAAAAAGATAAAAAAGGAAATAAAAAAATGAGGAAATCCACAAAAATCTATTGATTATTTGCGGAAAAGACTTTATTATATACTTATTGGATTATATCGTTCAATAGAAAAGGGAAGTATATAGCATTGATAAGAGATGACAAAGGAGGAAGTACTCTTGTTAGAAATTAAAACCAACGAATCAGAAGCCGCCGCACGGATTATCGTAATAGGAGTCGGAGGAGGCGGTAACAATGCTGTGAACCGTATGATCGACGAACAGATTGCAGGCGTAGAATTTATTGCGATTAATACAGATAAACAGGCGCTGCAGTTATGCAAGGCGCCAACGTTGATGCAGATTGGAGAGAAGCTTACCAAAGGGTTGGGAGCAGGTGCACAGCCGGAAGTAGGAGAGAAAGCGGCAGAGGAAAGTGAAGAAGAAGTGGCTGCTGCATTGAAGGGCGCGGATATGGTATTCGTGACCTGTGGTATGGGCGGCGGCACCGGAACCGGAGCGACTCCGGTTGTTGCGCGGATTGCGAAGAACCAGGGTGCATTGACTGTTGGAGTCGTGACCAAGCCGTTCCGTTTTGAATCAAGGACCCGTATGGCGAATGCCGTAGCGGGTATTGAGAAGTTAAAAGAGAGTGTAGATACACTCATCGTGATTCCGAATGATAAACTGCTTGAGGTGGTAGATCGGAGAACGACCATGCCGGAAGCGCTGAAGAAGGCAGATGAAGTGCTGCAGCAGGGTATTCAGGGTATTACAGATTTGATTAATGTACCTTCCCTGATCAACTTGGACTTTGCCGACGTGCAGACCGTTATGAAGGACAAGGGTATTGCACATATCGGTATAGGCGAGGGCCGTGGAGATGACAAGGCACTGGAAGCTGTAAAGCAGGCCGTGGCAAGTCCGCTGCTTGAGACCACGATTCAGGGAGCTTCCCATGTGATTATCAATGTTTCCGGTGATATCACTCTGATGGATGCATCAGATGCAGCAGAATTTGTACAGGATTTGGCTGGTGAGAACGCGAACATTATCTTCGGTGCAACCTATGATGACACCAAGTCTGATGAAGCCAAGATTACAGTCATTGCTACTGGCTTACATAATGTAGGAGGCAGCTCATCAAAGCTGAAAGCAAGACTGGAAGGCCAGAAGAATATGGGATCTATCCTTCCGTCCGGCGACATGGTGAGCCGGATGCCTTTGGACAACAGCGGAATGCGCAATGTGGGTGCAACTCGGACTCAGACGGGGGCAAGACCGATGGGAAGTTCTATGTCTTCCGGGCAGTCAAGGCCGGTTCAGAGCAATGTCAGGGAGCAGTCTCTGAAAATTCCGGATTTCTTTAAGAAATAAAATACAGAAAATTTCCGTCTTCTTTTTGGAAGGCGGATTTTTTGTTTTGAAAATCTTTGTCGAAATATAATCTGAAAGTCTCGTCAGTATCTGACAAAAATTCAATCAAGCTTCACATATAATACTTTTATGCATATGTATTATGAACTCTACATAGACGTTTTGTTTTTGACGAATTTTATGATGGATTCCCTGCTTCTTTTGGCAGTAAAAAAGGTTATGAAATGCCCTGTAAATAATGGTCGTGCGTTTTTCGGCGGTGCTGCAGGCGCGCTTCTGACATGTCTGCTTGCGGCATTCCCATTGCCGGCAGTACTGAAAATTTTGGCTGGCTATGTGGGCATCAACTGTGTAATGGTGCGTACAGGTCTGAATCTGCGGTGGGGAAGGGGGTTCTGGAAAGCATTCGGGCTCTTGTATGTGGCTGCATTTCTGATGGGAGGGATTATGCAGGCTTTGCGTCCCTGGATTCGGACAGGGAGTATTTTTTTTGCTGCCGCAGTGGCTGCCTATTATTTGTTATGTGGTATTTGGCAGTGTTTACTGCGCCTGGGGAGGCGGCAGGCGCAGATCTGCGAGGTTGTATTACATATTGGGGAGGGAACCTATCGGGTTCAGGCGCTTGTGGATACGGGAAATGGACTTACAGATCCTTTGTCCGGTGAGCCGGTGAGTGTGCTTGATTCTTATTGTGCCGGGCAGATATTGGGGGAGGAGAAGGAAAATACGGGAATCCGCTATATTCCATATCGCACGGTTGGCGGGGGAGGGGTGATGCCGGTGTTTCGGGCGGAGGAGATGGAAGTATGCCTGATGGAAGGAGGCGAGAAAATCCGGATGCAGCGTCCGGTGATAGGAATTTGCGAGGGGAAAATCTCGGAGCAGGAGGATTACCAGATGATTTTAAATCCTGAGACTCTGGCCCATTGAGAAGCTGTCAGAAAGTGGTATGAACAGACAAGCAAGATGGATTCGGCAATTTCCCGACAGTTCCGTAGATATAGATTTTATTTGAATAGGAGGAAGAAAGAATGGTGGTTAAGGTGGCAGTACCACGACAGTTTAAGTTAAAAATCATACCGGATTTAAAGGGGATTTTCTTTTCCAATCAAAAGGAAATCCACTATATAGGCGGTTCGGAGGTTCTTCCGGCACCTCTTGAGACGCAGGAGGAATCAGAGATTATTGAGAGCCTGGGAACAGAGCAGGATGAGCAGGCAAAGAAACTGCTCATTGAACATAATCTCCGCCTCGTCGTATACATAGCAAAAAAATTTGACAACACAGGGGTGGGAGTGGAAGATCTGATTTCCATTGGTACAATCGGGCTTATCAAAGCGATCAATACCTTTAATCCGAATAAGAAGATTAAGCTGGCCACCTATGCGTCCAGATGTATTGAGAACGAGATATTGATGTACCTGCGGAGAAATAATAAGACGAAGATGGAGGTTTCCATTGATGAACCGCTCAATGTGGATTGGGATGGAAATGAATTGCTGCTTTCCGATATTTTAGGAACCGAGGAGGATACTATCTACAAGGACTTGGAGAGTGAGGCGGAGAGGAGGCTGTTGATCAAGGCAATCAATAAGCTGTCCAGCCGTGAAAAACTGATTGTCAGAATGCGCTTTGGATTGGATAATCCGGATGGAGAGGAAAAGACACAGAAGGAGGTGGCGGACTATTTGGGAATTTCCCAGTCCTATATTTCCAGATTGGAAAAGAAGATTATGCAGCGTTTAAAGCGTGAGATGGTGCGGTATGAGTAAATTTATGGTTTTTACGGTCTACCCGGCCGCGAATTGTAACGCATAAACTTTATAAAACTTCATAGATAGAAATAAACTTCTTTACGTTACATCAATAAAATGTTATAATAAATGTCACCAAACCAAAGGTTTGATGACCTGCGTGCGCATCAGCGCACTTCCTCTTAATAAGAAAAATATTTTTCTCGTACATTTTATGTTGTGAGGCGAAGGCCCACAAGAGAGTGGGGTGAAGATTATGAAGTTGACATTTGTAGGGGCTGCTCATGAGGTGACAGGGAGTCGTCATCTGCTGCAGGCAGCAGGAAAGAACATTTTAGTAGACTGTGGTATGGAGCAGGGTATTGATTTGTATGAGAATCCCGAGATGCCAGTGTCAGCGGACCAGGTAGATTATGTTCTGGTGACGCATGCTCATATCGACCATTCAGGCATGATTCCGAAGTTAGTCAAGGATGGGTTTAAGGGCGAGATTATATGTACGTTTGCTACCTCGGATTTGTGTAATATTATGCTCCGTGACAGTGCCCACATTCAGGAATTTGAAGCAGAGTGGCGCAATCGAAAGGGCAGGCGTGCCGGATATCCGGAGTTTGAGCCAGTCTACGTGATGCAGGATGCGTTGGATGCCATTGAGTTATTCAGGCCCTGTGATTATGGACAGAGAATTAAGCTCTGTGAAGGGATTGAAGTCCGTTTTACAGATGTAGGGCATTTGTTAGGGTCCTCCAGTATTGAGATTTGGATTACCGAAGGGGAAGAGAGCAGAAAGATTGTATTTTCCGGTGATGTGGGAAATGAAAACCAGCCGATTCTTCGGGAGCCGACTTACACGGAAGACGCAGATTATGTTGTCATAGAGTCTACATATGGAAATCGGGTCCACACTACGGAAAAAGTGGATTATGTCGGTACTTTTACGCGGATTGTGAAGGAGACATTTGACAAAGGCGGCAATGTGGTCATCCCTTCCTTTGCAGTTGGCCGTACTCAGGAGCTTCTATACTTTATCCGTGAGATTAAAGAACAGAACCTGCTGCCGGAGTATCCGGGATTTGAAGTATATCTGGATAGCCCGTTAGCGATTGAGGCGACCAAGGTATTTACAAAAAATATGCGGGGATGCTTTGATGAGAAGGCGATGGAGCTGGTCAATTCCGGAATCAACCCGCTCGTTTTCCCGGGGCTGAAGATTTCCACAGGCAGCGAAGATTCCAAAATGATTAACGAATTGGAAGAACCCAAGGTGATCATATCTGCTTCCGGCATGTGTGAGGCAGGACGTATCCGCCACCACTTAAAGCATAATCTGTGGCGGCGTGAGTGCACCATTCTCTTTGTCGGCTATCAGGCAGGAGGTACCCTGGGGCGCAGGATTTTAGAGGGTGAGAAGGATGTGAAGCTCTTCGGAGAATCTATCGAAGTGCGCGCCCGGATTGAGACCCTGAGAGGCATCAGCGGACATGCGGATATGAATGGACTTCTGAGGTGGCTGGAAGGCTTTCAGACAACTCCGAAGGGAGTTTTCGTTGTACATGGCGAGGACACTGTTACGGAAGAGTTTGCAAATACAGTGGAAGAAAAGTTTGGATGTCAGACATTTGCGCCGTTCCCAGGAGGACAGGTGGATTTGCTGACAGGCGAGATTCTTTCTGAGGGAGTGCGCATTCCGATTAAGACCAAGAAGCCGGTACAGAAAAAGGCGGATGCGGCTACAGAACGTCTGCTTTCAGCGGCAAGGTGGCTTATGGATGTGGCGAGCAGATGTGAAGGAATGGCAAATAAGGATAAGGCGAAGTTTGAGGCGCAAATCTTGAATCTTGCAGATAAATGGGAGATTCGGGACGAGTAGAATCCAGGTAAACGCACAGAATGACTGGAGATGCAGGAAAAGCTGCGGTGTACATAGGATCAGTGCTTCGCATAAGTAAATAGCTGCTGCAGATGATCATAGGGATTCCTTTGTAGTAATTGACAATGGTGTTTCTATGATTATTTGCGTGTCTATAAAAAGGTGGCGATTTAGAACAGCATACTTTATATAGTCTGATGTTTCGAATTGTCACAAAATAATACAAAAGGAAAAGTGAGGAATGAGATATGGACAGTAGAACATGGGGGATTTTTGCGATCATTGTCATCTATTTGGTGGGAATGGTCGCAGTCGGAATCTATTTTATGAAAAAGAACAAGTCAACGGGGGACTATTACCTGGGCGGACGTAAGCTGGGGCCGATTGTGACGGCCATGAGTGCGGAGGCTTCTGATATGAGCAGCTGGCTTCTAATGGGGTTGCCCGGGGTGGCTTATCTGACTGGTGTAGCAGACGCGGCATGGACTGCGATCGGACTGGCTGTGGGGACCTATTTCAACTGGCTCATTGTGGCAAAGCGTTTGCGCAGATATTCTGTGATTGCGGGAAACTCGATTACAATTCCAGAGTTTTTTGCGAATCGTTATCGTGACAAAAGCAACATTTTAGTTGCGGTTTCCGCAGTTTTCATCGTAATCTTCTTTATTCCATATACAGCATCCGGATTTGCGGCATGTGGAAAATTGTTTTCCACTTTATTTGGAGTGTCCTATTTTCAGGCTATGGTTGTGAGTGCAGTGATTATCGTTGCCTATACCGCCCTGGGAGGGTTTTCTGCGGCAAGTACAACGGACTTGATTCAGAGCATTGTGATGACCGTGGCATTGATCTGCGTGGTTCTTTTTGGAATCAGCACAGTGGGAGGCGCCGGACTTGTTGTCAGCCAGGCAGGAGAATTGCCGGGTTACCTCTCGCTGACCAGTATCCACAGCGACGGTGCAGCTGTAGAATATGGGGCAGTGAAGATTGCCTCCACCTTTGCCTGGGGACTCGGATATTTTGGAATGCCTCATATTCTTTTACGTTTCATGGCTATTCGGGATGAAAGTGAGATTACATTGTCCAGGAGGATTGCGTCTGTTTGGGTTGTGATTTCTATGGGCGTGGCGATTTTTATCGGAATCATGGGTTACAGCCTGAGTAAGGGCGGTATGATTGAGACACTGGAAGGCGCAGATTCAGAAAAGCTGATCATTGTGATTGCGACTTTGATGAGCAAGACCGGTGTATTAGGGATTTTGATTGCAGGTTTGATCATGTCCGGAATCCTGGCATGTACGATGTCAACGGCAGATTCTCAGCTTTTGGCGGCTTCTTCCAGCATTTCGGAAAATCTGCTGAAGGATGTATTTCATTTGAAAATCGGTGAAAAGGCGTCTCTGATGGCTGCACGTGTGACGGTGTTGGTGATTGCTGTGCTGGGTGTGATTTTGGCGGTAGACCCGGACAGCTCTGTTTTCGGCATTGTCTCCTTTGCGTGGGCAGGTTTCGGGGCTGTATTTGGACCGGTCATGCTGCTGGCACTTTTCTGGAAACGCTCCAACAGGTATGGAGCCATTGTCAGCATGCTCTCCGGAGGTGTTATGATTTTTGTGTGGAAATATCTGGTCCGTCCGATGGGAGGCGCATGGGATATCTATGAGCTGCTTCCTGCATTTTTAGTAGCAATCGTACTGAATGTGGCAGTTAGCCTTGCGACGGCTGCACCTGAAGCAGAAATTTTGGAGGAATTTGACAGAGTATCTGAAAAATAATTAGAAGCTGGTTAACCGCAGTCTCTTATTTGTCAAGGACTAAAAGTTTTTTTAATTCCATGTGAAATGGAATAACAAATCCATAGAGTGAGAAAAATCCTACTAGAACATCTGGCAGGAGGATTTGAACGATGGCTTTGAACAAAGTGGAGATATGCGGCGTGAATACGGCAAAGCTTCCGCTCTTAAAAGAAGAAGAGAAGGAAGCTTTGCTTGCACGCATCAAAGAGGGGGACGAAACAGCAAGGGAAGAATATATCAAGGGAAATCTGCGTCTGGTGCTGAGCGTAATCCGGAGATTTACGAGCAGCAATGAGAACGCGGATGACTTATTTCAGATCGGCTGTGTTGGATTGATGAAAGCGGTGGATAACTTTGATCCTGACAGGGAGGTGAAATTTTCCACTTATGCGGTACCAATGATCATCGGAGAGATTCGTCGGTACCTGCGCGATAATAATTCCATTCGGGTGAGCCGGTCACTGCGGGATATGGCTTATAAAGCAATTTACGCTAAGGAGGGGTATATGCGCAAATATATGAAGGAGCCTACGATGCAGGAGATTGCGGAGGAAATCGGAATTGCGAAGGAGGATATTGTATTTGCTCTGGATGCAATCCAGGCGCCTATGAGCCTGTATGAGCCTGTGTATAATGACGGCGGGGATACATTGTATGTGATGGATCAGGTCAGTGACAAGAAGAGCCGGGAAGAAAACTGGATAGAGGAATTATCTTTAGAGGCTGCTATGGAGAGGCTCAATGAGAGGGAGCGCTATATTATCCGGCTGCGCTTTTTTGAAGGGAAGACGCAGATGGAGGTGGCGGAGGAAATCAAGATTTCCCAGGCGCAGGTCAGCCGTTTGGAAAAAAATGCGTTGAAAATCATGCGCCAGTATCTGCTTGGAAAATGATAATTTGTAAAAAAAAGAAAATTTTAGTTGAAATTTCTATGGCTTCATACTATGATTATCTATATACAAAAGAAGGGTATGGAATGTCATGTACAGATTATGCATTTTTGATTTGGACGGAACACTGGCAGACACATTGGATTCCCTGGTTTTTTCCGTAAATGAGACTTTGAAGGAGATGGGGCTTTCTTCTATTCAGGCAGAGAGGTGCAGACAGTTTGTAGGTAATGGCGCCCGTGTTTTGATAGAGAAGTCGCTTTTGGAAGCGGGGGAGCCCACACTTCGCAGGGCGGATGAAGCCATGGAGGTTTATGGACGTATATTTCATGAGAACTGCACATATCATGTAGTACCTTATGAGGGAGTCGCTGAGCTGCTTCAGAGCCTGAGGCAGGAGGGATATCAGCTTGCGGTATTGTCGAACAAACCTCATAAGCAGACTGTCCGTGTTGTGGAGGCTGTATTTGGCAAGGGATTGTTTCATCAGATTCAGGGCCAGCGAGATGACATACCCCGAAAACCGAACCCCGAGGCAGCATTGCGGATTGCAAAGGAGTTGGGCGCTGCTCCGGAGGAGACAGTATATATCGGGGATTCGGAAGTTGATATTGCAACGGGAACGAATGCACACATGATGACCATCGGTGTGGAATGGGGGTTCCGCAGTCGGGCAATACTTCAGGAAGCCGGTGCGGCATATATTGCAGAAACACCGGAAGAGATTATGAAACTGATCAGGGAATAGGGAGGTTAAAGAGCATGAATGAGTATAGTGAAGAATGTCTGTTGACTTTCTTAGAGAAGCAGTCTCAATTATTTGACGAGCCGGTGGCAGGGTCCATAGAAGAGGCAGAAGCATTTTTGGAGGACTGTATGGCGGTTGTCGTAGATACACTGGATGACGTTAGAGAATATCTGGAAGAGAATGGCATTGACGTACAGGGTATGAGCAAAGATGAGTTAGAAGAAGCATCAGAAGTATTTGCACTGCCGAACGGCCAGTATCTGGTAGTAGAAGGTTAAGTGCAGTGTGAAAATAGAGTGCAGTCCGGACGGATGCAGGGCAGGCCTGTGTATGAATCTTTAGCCGGGAGAACAGGAAATAGTACTTGGCATGAGAAAATGCGAAGGACAGAAGAATGGCAGCAGAAAAAAGTCGCAGCCTAATCGACTGCGGCTTTTTCTACGGTTTCAGTAATGGCATCCAGGATTACCTGGGATGTATAAGGTGTCTGCTCAGAGAGTTTGATGTCTTCCAGAGACTGTGTCTCGTAGATTTGTTCGGCAATGTCTTCGATAGCCGGTTGGATCAGCGGGAACATGGTGGTGACACTTTCATCCAGGTTGGAGAAGCGTATGGAATTGATGCGGGATTCATCCACAGATACTTCAACCTCCAGTGTGGTGTTGTTGAGTGTGAGAGTGGAAGTGTACGTTCCGGGGGTATACTGCCTTTCGGAGCCGGCATCTGCCTGTGCTTTTTTCCCGCCTGGGCGGAACATGAAAACGAGCAGGATGATGAGAAGGATGCCGAGCGCGGCGAATATGGCCGTGTAAATGATTTCTTTCATATGCAGAACTACGATTTTAGTTTTAGAACTCATGAAATACCCTCCCAAAGTGCATTTTTAATAGTGTATGACAAAGAGGAGAAAAATATACCTTTAAGGGGCTGCAAGGAATGTGATAAGGGGGCATTCGGACAGCCTATAAGATAAGAAATTGGAGGTGTTGAGGCTGTATGTTTGTGATTGTGGGACTGGGAAATCCCTCGAGGGAGTATAAGGGTACCAGACATAATGTAGGTTTTGAGGTCATAGACCGGATTGCCGAAAAATATAATATTTCTGTAAATTCAAAAAAACATAGAGCATTGACCGGCAATGGGATGATTCAGGGGAAGAAGGTGATTCTGGCTAAGCCTCAGACGTTTATGAATTTGAGCGGGGAGAGCGTGCGGAGTCTGGTGGACTATTATCAGATTGATGCGGCGAAGGAACTTCTGGTCATCTATGACGATGTCAGTCTGGGTACAGGGCAGCTTCGGATTCGGGCGAAGGGGAGCGCCGGAGGACATAACGGAGTGAAGAATATTATTTCCCAGATTGGCGGGCAGGCATTTCCGCGGATTAAGGTGGGAGTTGGAGAAAAACCGCCGAAGATGGATTTGGCGGACTATGTACTGGGACATTTTTCGAAAGCCGAGAAAGAATTGATGGAAAAAGGATTTGACACAGCGGTCTGTGCAGCAGAGGCGATTATGGAGGGAAGGATTGAGGCCGCAATGAACGAGTATAATCGGAAAAAGAAGGAAGAGTAAACATTGTGAGAGCTTTATTGGCGCCGCTTCGAGAACTGGCGGATTATGAGGAGATTATACGGGAACGGAAAAAGGGGAAGGGACTTCTGCAGATTGCAGGGTGCGTAAATTCTCAAAAAACACATTTGATGTATGAATTGGGCGATGGGTACAGATACAGACTCATCGTTTTTTCCAGTGAGGAAAAAGCTAAGAAAGCATGGGAAGAATACCGTTTTCTTGACGGAAGTGCGTATTATTATCCGGCAAGGGATCTGCTGTTTTATCATGCAGATATCAAAGGGAGATATCTGCTCAGCCAGCGCCTGGAGGTGGTTCGTGCGCTGTTTGAGCAGGATACGCTGGCAGTAGTCACGACCATTGATGCATTTCTGGACGGACTTCCTCCCAAAGAAAAGATTCTGGCCCGGAAAATTTCTCTTCACACCGGGGACAGTCTTGATTTTTCAAAACTGCAGCAGGAACTTACCTCTATGGGGTACGGCCGCGAAGAGGAAGTGGACAGTCCGGGACAGTTTGCCGTGAGAGGCGGAATTCTGGATATCTATCCTTTAACAGAGGAGATTCCGATAAGACTGGAACTGTGGGGGGACGAGATTGATTCCATACGTACTTTTGACGTGGACAGCCAGCGTTCGATAGAGAATCTGGAAGAAATAAAAATTTATCCGGCCGCTGAGCTTTATGACGGCTCATGGAAAATGGAGTCGTTTTTGGATTACTTTCCACCCGGTGAGACGCTGCTCTTGATGGATGAACCGGTCCGGCTCTTGGAGCGGGCGTCAGAGGCGGAGCAGGAATATCTGGAGAGCAGGAAAAAAAGGGAAGATGCAGGGATGGATCTGACGGATGGACACCTGCGGATATTTACCGAAAAAGAGCTTCTGGAGCGGATGAATGCGCGTTATGCACTCGGATTTACGACTCTTGAATCAAAATGCACCGGTTTTGAACTGCGCAGGACTTACCGGCTTCAGACAAAAGGAGTCAACCCATATAATAATAGTTTTGAAATGCTTACCCGGGATTTGAAGCGCCTGAAACGCAGCGGATACAGGGTGGTGCTTCTGTCCGGGTCACGGACCAGGGCTAAGCGTCTGGCGGAGGACCTGAGGGATTATGATCTGAGCAGTTTCTACAGTGAAGAATTGGACAGGGAGGTACAGCCGGGAGAGATTCTGACATCCTATGGTCATGTGGAGGAGGGGTATGAATACCCTCTTTTAAAATTCATGATTATTTCTGAGACGGATATTTTCGGACGTCAGAAGAAAAAAAAGAGACGGAAGACCTATGAAGGTCAGAAGATTCAGGATTTTACAGAGTTAAAGCCCGGGGACTATGTGGTGCATGAGAACCACGGCCTTGGGATTTACCACGGAATTGAAAAAATTCAGGTGGATCGGGTGACAAAGGACTATATGAAGATTTCCTATGCCGAGGGCGGGGTGTTGTATATTCCGGCGACCCAGTTAAACCTGATTCAAAAATATGCAGGTGCGGACGCAGGGAAGCCGAAGCTGAATAAGCTGGGAACTTCTCAGTGGACGAAGACGAAGAAGCAGGTCCGCTCTGCGGTCCAGATTATCGCAAAGGATCTGGTAAAGCTTTATGCTGCAAGGCAGAAAGCGGATGGATATGTGTACGGGCCGGATACGGTGTGGCAGACGGAATTTGAAGAGATGTTCCCATTTGAGGAGACAGAGGACCAGATTCAGGCGATTACGGACACCAAACATGACATGGAAAGCACAAAGATCATGGACCGCCTGATCTGCGGGGATGTAGGATATGGAAAGACAGAGATTGCAATCCGGGCGGCATTTAAGGCCGTACAGGAGAGCAGGCAGGTGGTCTATCTGGTTCCCACCACGATTTTGGCCCAGCAGCATTACAATACTTTTGTGCAGAGGATGAAGGATTTTCCGGTTCGCATCGACCTGCTGTGTCGGTTCCGCACGCCTACGGAGCAGAAAAAGACGGTGGAGGACTTAAAAAAAGGGTTGGTGGATATTGTCATTGGCACCCATCGGGTATTGTCCAAGGATGTGGGATACAAGGATTTGGGCCTTTTGGTGATTGATGAGGAACAGAGATTCGGTGTAACCCACAAGGAAAAAATCAAGCAATTACGGGAAAGCGTAGATGTGCTGACCCTGACTGCTACGCCTATTCCCAGGACCCTTCATATGAGTCTTATCGGAATCCGGGATATGAGTGTGTTAGAGGAGGCTCCCATGGACAGGATGCCGATTCAGACTTACGTGATGGAATATAATGATGAGATGGTGCGTGAGGCCATTGACAGAGAGCTTTCCAGGGGCGGACAGGTGTATTACGTTCATAACCGTGTAAACGATATTTCTGAGGTGGCAGGACGTGTGCAGAAACTGGTGCCGGATGCGGCGGTGACGTTCGCGCATGGACAGATGAATGAGCGGCAATTGGAGAACATCATGTATGATTTCATCAATGGAGAGATTGATGTGCTGGTTTCTACCACCATCATTGAGACAGGATTGGATATTCCCAATGCAAATACCATTATCATCCATGATGCCGACAGATTTGGACTCTCCCAGCTCTATCAGCTTCGGGGGCGGGTAGGACGCTCCAACCGAATGGCGTATGCATTCCTCTTATACCGCAAAGATAAGCTGCTGCAGGAGGTGGCCGAGAAGCGCCTGGCGGCAATCAGGGAATTTACAGACTTGGGTTCCGGATTCAAGATTGCCATGCGGGATTTGGAAATCCGCGGCGCCGGGAATCTTTTGGGGGCAGAACAACACGGCCACATGGAATCCGTAGGGTATGACCTGTATTGTAAGATGCTCAACGAGGCGGTGAAGCGGGAAAAAGGAGAGCTGGAGGAAGACATATTTGACACATCGGTGGAGCTGAATGTGGATGCCTATATTCCCGATTCCTATATTTCCAATGAATATCAAAAGCTGGATATTTATAAACGGATTGCGGCCGTAGAAAATGAAGAAGAGATGGATAATATGCTCGACGAGCTTATTGACAGGTTTGGGGATATTCCAAGAAAGGTGCAGCAGCTTTTGCAAATCGCATTGTTAAAATCATTGGCCCACTCGGCTTATGTGACCAGTGTGGAGGAGAAGGGGCAGGAGTTGAAGCTGACCATGTATGAAAAGGCAAAGGTACAGGCGAATCAGATTTCAGGGCTGATCGCGGCATGGAAAGGAGAATTGTTTTTCAAGGCAGAAAATCCGCCGTATTTTATCTACCGGAAACGGAATAGAGGGAAGAAAGAAAAGGACTCAGATGTCTTAGAGCTTGTGAAAAAGCTGTTAAATGACATAAAAGGCTTGTTAGAATAAAGAAAACGGGTTATAATGATACATTGTATAAAACAGGTTACAAAAGATACTTGAGGAGGATATCATGAAACAGTGGAAAAAAAGAGGTTTAGTCCTGTCGTTGGCAGGGATGATTGCAGTTTCTTCGCTTGTGGGCTGCGGAAAAGAATCCGTTGACCATGACGAGACACTGGTAACGATAGGAGATACAGAGGTTCCGTTCGGGGTTGTGAATTTTTATTCCAGGCTGATGCAGGCACGCTATGAGGACTATTATACCAGTCAGTTTGGCGACACACCGGCGGAATTCTGGGAACAGGATTTTATGGGTGAGGTTTATGAGAGGTCAGTCAAGGCTGAACTGCTTGGAAATCTGGAGGAGATGTATCTGACGCGTCTGCATGCGGATGAATATGATGTTGAACTGACAGAAGAGGAGCAGAAGGCGATAGAGAAAGCAGCGTCTGATTTTGAGGAGAGTAATTCACTGGAAGTGAAGGAGAAAGTTTCCGGTTATAAGAAATATATAGAAGACTATCTGACAACAGTAACCCTCTGGCGTAAGATGGAGGAGCCTATGAGAGAGGGCGTTGATGAGGAAGTGTCGGATGACGAGGCTGCTCAGAAGAGTATGGACTATGTGCTTTTTGCATATACAAAAGAGGGTGACAGCGAGGAAGAGTCCGATGGAGAAGACAACAAAGAGGAAATGACAGACGATGAAAAAGAGGAAGTAAAGAAAAATGCCAAAAAGTTTTTGAAGGATCTGAAAGCAGACGAGGATCTGGATATTGCTGCAGCAGCAGAGGATGCCGGACTGGAAGTGGAGACAGTAACTTTTGATTCTGATTCGACCATTCCCCATATTGATCTGATAGAGGCTGCTGATAAGCTGGATGAGGGTGAGATAACGGATCTGGTTGATACGAGCAACGGTGTATATATCGGAAAAGTGACCAGTCTTCTGGACCGGAAGGCAACGGATGAGGAGAAGGAGAGAATCGTAGAAAAACGGAAAAGCGACCAGTATGATTCTTTGATTGAAGAGTGGAAGGAAGAGGCGGACAGCCAGCTCACCACAGAATTGTGGGAGAGTATCAGCTTTGCAGAAAGCGGTATATCAGACAAGAACAGCGGTATGTCCGATGAGAAGAATGAGAGTGCTGCAGAAGATACCGGGAAGGATGACACAGGAACTGAATAAAATGAAAAGCCTGTCAGAGTAAAGAACAATGACTTTGCTCCGGCAGGCTTTTTGTTTTCTGATAGTCTGTAACATTTTATAAAGAGAATCTATGTGCCGGAATATTTAAATGTATTCCAGTTTTTCAAAGTAATGCATTAATATATTAGCACAGTTTTCGACCCCGAGTTCCGAGGTGTTCATGATCATGTGGTAATCATTCACATCCCCCCAGGTTTTTCCGGTATGTTCATGGTAGTAAGCAGCACGCTGCGCATCTGTGCGCTCAAGCTTCTCCTCTGCTTCTTCGTAAGAGAGCGACTCCAGCTTCATAATGCGGCGGATCCGGTCTTCCTTATCAGCGCATACATAGATATTCAATACATTCATCCTGTCGTTCAGGATGTTGGAAGCACAGCGTCCCAGAATAATGCACGGGCTTTCGGCGAGCTTCCGGATAGCTTCCACCTCAGTCTCATACTCATGCCGGCTCAATTTCTGCTCAATGAATGCTTTATCATAAACAGGGATGCCAAGTCTTACGGAAAGATCGTTGGCAATAATGCTGGCGCCTGTACCAAAACGACGGCTCATCGTAATCACTAACTTCATCATGACTTCCTCCTTTGTATATTTTTATTGATCGGAAGTGCGCTGATGCGCACGTAGGTCATCAAACCTCTGGTTTGGTGACATTTATTAATCAGAAGTGCGCTGATGCGCACGTAGGTCATCAAACCTTTGGTTTGGTGACATTTATTATATCACTAAATCCAGCGGGGGGAAAGTGGTTTTCGTTGGAAGGTAAAAAAAGAAAGAACGTAAAAGTTCTATTTCAAGGTCCATCGAGCAGTAAACTGTAATACGTAAACAGTAATAGAGCTGCCGCAGATTCTGCAGACAGCTCAGAGAAAAGGGAAAATCTATCAAAATTTATGTGATTGTCATGTTTTTTTAGGCGAAGTCCAATGGCCGCACATGCAGGCTGCATCCGCAGCCATTGTCTTCTTTATGTATGAAGATATCATAACAGTCATTTGTGAATCGAGTGTGACAATATATGGAAGATTTTATGAAAAATCTTAAAGGAAAATAAACTTTTTGTTTCTATTCACAAGGGTTTATCCAGTACGATATGCATACAGTCCTGCTCTGCCTTTTTCCATCGTTCTTTCTGCTCTTCATACATTTGAAAAAGCCAATCAATGGCAGCATCCATCCCTTCCTCGGACATCGGAAAAGATTGTACCGATTTTTCTTCCTCCGGTGTTTTGTCAAAAGACCATGGTTCCGGATACACATATACGGAAAATGTTTCCTTGCTTTCATCCGAGCGGAAAAAATAGCGCATTCCATTGTGGCCTCCCGAAAATGGTTCTTTTTTCAGACCACCGACGGGAATCAGTTTTTTGTCTATCATAGTCATACATCCTGTTCTATAAAGTTTGGTTCAAGAAAGGTTCTAATTTTTTCAAATCCGTCGTCACAACAAGTTCTTCCGGAAAACCGCTGTAATCCAAAAGCTCCTGTACATAGCAGAAGTTTCCGGCATCCACATCCACGTGTGCGTCGCTTCCGGTGGTTACGGGCACCTCATACCGGCGGCACAGGTCAAGCATTTCCAATATATTTTCCCGGGTATTTTTCCGCAGACTTCCCGGGCGCAGAGAAGAATTATTCAGCTCAAGGAGGGTGTGGGTTTCTTTTGCCGTTTTTACAAGTACTTCATAGTCAATCGGAAACCTCCCGTCGTCAGGATGACCGATGATGGTGATACAGCCTTTTTTCATGGTTTCCACATAGGCTCTGGTGACTTCTTCCTCTGTATGCCCGCTGCCAAAGCAGGGGGGATGAATGCTTGCCACAACAATATCCAGATTCCGGATGACCTTTTCGGGCAGATCAGTCCTGCCGTTAGTATCCATGATATTCAGCTCGGAGCCGAACAACATCCTGACACCGTTTATTTCCCTCGGAATGACACCTAGGTTCTGGAAATAAAAAAGTCCACATGTTCCGGGCATCTCCGGGGCATGTTCGGTCAGCGCCAGAGCTTTCATTCCTTTTTCAGCCGCCGCGGCGGCCATTTCACGTATCGTACTGTATGCATGACCGCTTGCGAGTGTATGGGCATGTGTATCTGCAATGATTTTCATAAATAAAAACCTCCATTCTGCAAATTGCAGCTTCATTTTTTTGTTCAAAATTTTGATTCAAAATAAAAAACAGCCTGACAGCTATTCAATAGTTTACCATATTTTTCACGGAATACAATTTTTTTTGAAGCAAATAATAAAATTGAGGTGAAAAAAATGTTGAATCCAAAGGAAAATGAAAAGATTATTGATGACTTTGACTATTTGTCAAATGCAGCTTCAGCGCGGGATTGTACAGGACTGATTCCGTTCCTCCCGACATCAGAGAGCGAACTGGAATCATACAATGATGTCTATCAGTACCAGCCGCCTGTGATGCGGGTAAAGGATCCGGACGCAGAACAGCCTCCGCAGTAACATTTCAGCTGCAGTCCATGGCCAGGCTGTGAACTGCAGCACAATTGGGTGTAAAAGATAAAAAATGGAATATGTTTATTTTTCTCATTGTTCTTACGGGTATAAAATGTTATAATAACCATAGCTATGGTCAATATGTACGATTTGAGAAGCATTTTCTGGCCTGGCAAAATACAAAAGAGAGGAAATGTACTCCATGAAATGCCCGATTTGTGAAAAGGATGTAGAGCTACAAAAGAAGCAGGTTGGCGTCGATGAAGAAGGGACTCCAATCTTTCACCAATATGCAGTTTGCCGTGATTGTAAAAAACAGTGGGATTTAGATAAACAGCGTGCCAGAAAGGCGGTTCCGGTTCAGAAAGCAGGAGCTGCTTCTCCGGCGAAAACCGTTCCGAGACAGGAGTCTCCCGAAAAGGCTGTTTCTGTAAAGACATCCCAGGAATCAAAACCGGCTAATAAACCAGTTTCAGAAAAAATTGTGCCGGGACAGGCTTCTCCTGAAAAAAAAGCGCGGCAGGAGACAGCATCAGGAAAAGCGGTTCCTGTAAGAAAAGAAGGTCAGAAACCTTTGTCAGCCGAATCATCACCGGAGAGGAGGGCCGTCCGGAAACCAGCTGCAGCGGGACAGCCGTCCGAGGAAAAACCTGTCCGGAAGCCAGTGCCGGGGGAGGCAGCCCCCGGAGGGAAAACTATCCGGAAGGCGTTTGAGGAAAAGCCGGTTCAAAAGCCGGTGCCAGAGGAGACATCTGGCGAGGGAAAACCTGTCCGGAAGCCAACTGCAGCGGGCCAGCCGTTTGAGGAAAAAACGGTTCAAAAGCCAGTGTCAGGGGATGCATCTGCCGAAGGGAAACCTGCCCGGAATCCGGCATCGCCAGGTCAGCCGTCTGAGAAGAAGGCCGGCAGAAAGCCGGTATCCGGGGAATTGGCACCGGAGAAGAAAGTGCGCCGTAGGCCTGGAGCAGAGAATGCACAGGGTAAAAAAACAGGGGCTGAAAAACCGACAGAGAGAGGGGAAAGACCTGTCTCTGCAAATAAGGATGCCAAGGCACAGCCAACGGACCGCCCGAGGAAGCCGGCCGCTAATAAAAGCAGTGCAGCACCGGGAGGACAGCGTTACGGGAACATCCCTCCGGATAAAATACGGGCAAAGAAAGAACATGCCGTAAGAAAAGGATATGAGGACATGCTCTCCACAGATCCTAATTACAAGCCCCCGAAGAAGAAAAAATCCATTCCGGAAGGTGATATATATTCTGCAAAGCAGGGACGGCATGCATCTGTAAAACAGCGTCCTCATACGAAGGCAGAGCTGGAGGATGACTACGAAGAGAATGAAGATGTGGAATATGAGGGACCAAAAGCCAGGTTCCGTATTGTGCGTATTCTTTTTGGTATTCTTTCTATTGCAGCCGCGGGCTTCTTTGCTTACGGAGGATTTTTCACAGGACTGGAGGGGATTGCGTCCGGCGGGACGGCTTCTGCCGGAACAGCCTTTATTGTATATGGAATCTGTATGCTTGTGTCAGGTTTGATATTGATCATTATGCAGAACCGTGACAGTATTCTGGCGTTTATTCTTCCCATGGCAGCTTATTTTGGAGGAGGAATATTCACATTCCTGAATCGAAAGGATGACTCAATGCTCTTATATTGTGCTGTTGCCGGAGCAGTCCTGGGTATTATATTCCTGATTCTGGGTATTGTTTCAAGAAATTCAGGCTCTGATGAGTCCGATGATTATGATGATCCGTTTGATGATGATTATGAATAATTAGAAAAACCAACAGTGAATCACGTTGCTGTTGGTTTTGCCTTAAAAAGGAAAGAGCCACATTGCTGTGACTCAAAGGGGGAAAAAGTTTATGAAAAAGTGTTCTTGTTTTTGAACAATTCTTATTATAGTTTTCAGTTATGGAAAAATTGTGATGCAAATTTGAACGGTTTGTAAACAAATCTATAATAATCTGTAAATTACAAAAACTGGTCTGTATAGAAAGAATATACAGACCAGTTTTTGCATGAAAGAATGCTATTTTACAGCTTTTTTTGCAAATTCTGTAGTAACCAGATCTTCATATGGAGCCCGCTGTTCCAGTTCTCCGGCACTCTCCAGGATATCCTGGAGCAGTTCAAAACTGGATTGTTCAAAGATCAGATCCGCTTTCCAGGTATCCTGTTCATAATATCTTGTTACAATGGTAGTGATCGTTTCCAGATCAGACTCCGGGAACTGTGGCTCTATACTTTTTGCAATTTCTTCCGGCGAATGATCCTGTACATAATCCATGCCTTTCTGGAGCGCATTTACAAAGCCCTGGATTGCTTCCGGATGCTCATCAATAAAACTCTGTTTCGCGCTGAAAGCGGTGTAGGGAACATATCCGCTGTCTTCCCCGAGGGACGCTACGACGTATCCTTTTCCTTCGGACTCCAGAGCCGTTGCACCCGGTTCGAATTCAACGGAATTTACCGTCTTACTGCACCTGTGAAGGAATAGCATACTTTTAAAATGACGCTTGCCTGAAGCAAAAGAGATTATTGTCTGTTCTGCGGCTTCAAAAGACGAAACCCGCTGATCTTATGTGTTTCCTGGTCAATGTTGATTTCCGCCAGTATTTGTTTCCAGAAACATTTCCTGTGCTCATAGTCCAGGCATCCATACAGTACTTTCCAATTCCCGCAGATTTCTGCTGCAGCCTCTTTTTGAGATTTTTTGAGAGAGTTTGCAGATTCTTTCTGCACTGCATTCTTTTCGTGCCGGAGGGAGCGCTCCAGTTTCTGATATTGCTTCTCATAATAATCCTGGCTGATGCGGCCTTTCTGGAAGAGAAAGTTCAGACGCTCCATCTCAGATTTTATTTCCCGGATAGATTTTTCTCTGCTTTTAGATTCGGATTTGTTCGGAGCCTGCCTGATTTTGTAAGTATAACCCTCTGATTCAGGGTACAGATGTTCCAGCATATAAGTTTCTATCACGCTTTCTGAGATACAGGCTCCCGTATGCCCGCCGGATTTTCTGCCGCAGCGGTAACGCTTGTAACAGGATACATTTCCGTCTTTGCATTTGTGCTTTTTTACAAATCCGGTCATGCCGTAACCGCAGCAAGGACACTTCAGGAGCTGGCTGAAAAGATAGGGTTCTTTTGTGGAAGGGTAGGTTTTTGAACTACAGATGGAGAGAATCTTCAGATGCTGTTCCGGTGTAATGTAAGGCTCACAGTATCCTTCACGGCCATAGCGCATCCCGGCATAGATTTCATTGGAAAGCATATGGCTGATTTGGTATGCGCTGGGGGAGCAATCCTGGTAATGGCTTTGGATGTATGTAATGGTCTTTCTTTTGGAGAGACAGGCAAAATACCGGCGGAAAATATTTTCCGTGACTGCGCGTGTATTTTCATCTTTTTGCAGTCTTTTATCCACGACAATATAGCCGAAGGGGACAGGGCCGCTTAGATGTTCCTGGTTTCTCTTCTTGTGTTCAAACACGACTTTGATGCGCTCCGATGTCCGGTCGGATTCATTTTGCGCGACAGCAAGCATAATATTAATCTTCAGCTGACCGTCGGCGGTAGAAGTATCATAATCTTCAAGAATCGTTTTCCAGTTGCAGTGGTGTTCTTCCAGGACGGCCTGCGTATTGTGGTAATCCTTCACGTTACGGAACCAGCGGTCCAGCTTTGTTACCAGGACAAGGTCTATTTTATCTCTGCGTATGTCATCCAGGAGACGCATAAATTCTTTGCGGTTCTGCAGTTTTTTCCGCGCAGTCAGACCCTCGTCCACATAGTAATCCACGATTTCATAACCATGGGAGAGAGCATATTCTGTTAATAGTTCTTTCTGTGTATCCAGAGAAAGACCGTGCTGTGCCTGGATATCTGTGGAGACACGGTCGTAAACGGCACATCGGATGCGCTCTGGTGTTTGTGAATTGTTCATGGACATCACACTCCTTGTATAATATAAAAAAGAGAAAACAGCAGTACATTGTAAAGAAGTACAAACTTTGTCTCATATATATGACATTAGGGAATGTTTGGTATAGGCAATATTTGTGAGTATGGAATGCCGCTTATACCGATATATAATATGCTCTTCTGGCTTGTCTAAATCTGTAATGTCTGTACTTTTCAATATGGAGGCGGGGAATGGAGGAAAAAAGGACTGTCCGTCCGGGGCAGGAGGATGCTGGGAAATGGATGATAGATTTATTGGTAAAACTTTTAGAAGACCAGACGGGGGAAAAATATGAATATCAATTTATTCCTGAGGAATCTCCAGAATAGCCATAAGGCGGGTATTTTATGAAACGGCATAAAGCGATTCTTTACAAAAAGCAATAAATAGGCTAAAATAAAATCAAAGAAAGAACGACCGTGGAAAGGAGCAAACAGAAGATGGAAGAAAAAAGAAGAGACAGGCGGATGAGTCTGTCAGCAAAGCTGCTGATTAAAAATATGAATGACGAGTCAGATAAGGTAGAGGAGATGGAAATTGAGGTGCAGGACGTATCCAAGACCGGTGTAGGCTTCATCTGCGATGCCCCATTGGATATAGGAGCAGTCTATGAGACCCACTTGAAAATCTGGACAGATGAAGTCATTCATGCATTTCTGAAAGTGGTGAGAATCGAGCAGACGAAGGAAGAGCGGTACATCTGCGGAACGATTTTTATCGGCTTGTCGGAGATTGACGCCAGCAGGATTGAGGTATATGACCTGATAGGAAGGGTGAATGAGGGGGAGCAGTAAGGGTGTCAGCGGATAATGTGCGGTAAGAATGATATAGTACGGCATATTTTTATGACAGGAAAAATATATAGTATGTGTAAACTTGATAGAAGGGGATATGGCTTTTGGCGGGCTGTGTCTCTTTCTATTTTTTTCTGTTTCTCACCCATTGACATCACAATTTTAAATATTTTGAAAAGATATTATACAAAGATGGATAACATGCATTAAGAATAAACGCGTGTTATCCGATATATAGACAGCAGGAATAACATATAGGAGGATGATTATGGGAAATGAAGAACTTATGCCAAGTGAAAGCGAATGGTTGATTATGGAAGTACTTTGGGAGAGTGACATACCGTTGACTTCTCTTCAGGTGATTCAAAAATTGCAGGGAAAATTGGATATGACCCCGAAGATGATCCGGGTATTGATGAATCGTTTGTGCCAAAAAGGGATTCTGGATCATACGTTGGACGAGAAAGATGCAAGGGTCTATCACTATTCGGTATTGAAATCAAAGGAGGAATGCTTAAGAAATAAAAGCAGGAAATTTGCAGACAGCTATTTTGCCGGCAATGAGACTGGTGCATTGGCATCTTTGATACAGAGCATTGCATTGACAGATGAGCAGATCAATGAATTGGAGGAGATTTTGGAGAACAGCAAAGGAAAAACGAGAAAATGATAGAAATATTATGGATGCATTGTTCCAGCTTCGTTTTGTTATTGAATCAGTGTGTGCTCTATTACTCTATACAACTGGGAAGATGTGCCTTGTTATCGTTTGGGGTATTAGCTCTGGTCATGCTCCTGCGTGCTACGGTTTTCAGAAAAAACATTTTTTTCAAAGCTATAGTATGGGCAGTTTTTCTGGCAGTACCGTTTCTGGGAAAGCTGAAATTATTTGAACAGAATCTATGGATATGCCGGCCGTTTATGTGGTGGAGCAATATCTGTTTTCTGTACTGGCCGGTTCGATATGGCTATACATTCGGGATTGCAGTCAGTGGGGCTATTATGATCCGAAAACGCAAAATGCTTTCCAGGATGATGGGACATATGGAAAAGCGCTGCATTTGCGGACAGGAGATTCATGTCAGTGAACAGATGGCGACACCGTTTACAACAGGACTGCTTCATACCAAAATCGTAATTCCGAAGGCCATATTGAAAAATTTCAGTATGGAGGAATTGGAAATGATTTTGCTCCATGAAAAGACACATATCCGGCTGGGACACCTATGGTATTATCTGGTTTGGAATGTGATACAGATTTTATTATGGCCTAATTTCTTGCTGCGAGTCTATATGAAGGAACTGAGAGAGGATATGGAGGACATTTGCGATTCTGTTACAATACAAAAAAGCAGCCGGACGGCATATGAATATGGGGCATTGATTTTAAAATGTATCAAGCTTTTGCAGGCAGAAAATGTAGGAGATATCGCCGCATTTACAGGAGAAAAGGACTATCGGAACGTAAGGCGGAGGCTGCTTCATATAACAGGTCATACGCCATATAAAAAATGGAAAGTATCTGTCATGTGTATGTTTGGACTGATAGCTCTTGCAGGAAATCTTCTGCTGATAAATCAGATTTCCCATCCGCGCTATACCAGGGAATATGATATGGTGCTGTCCAATGAGGCCGGAGAAATGTGGCTTCTGTATGACAGCGAAACTCTCCGAAATGCGTTTCGGGCTGATGGGAAGAGGGTTTTCATTGACAGGGAAGCAATGGATATTATTTTACGGGAATACGAAATAGAAGAGACAGATTTTTGGATTCTGTTTGGCGGCTATCAGAAGCTCCCCGGCATGGGCGGAGGCGGCAGTCTGGTCCATGTGGATTACAGCGGGCAGGGGGAAAGCTTGGAAATCCCTTATCGGGACAGTGATAGATATTTCACTTCTTTCATTTATAAAATGATGTAAGAACTATGATGAAGAACAAACAACTTATAGCAAGCGGAGGTAGGAGAAGATGATGAATTTATTATCAAGCGGTTTGAGCTATGCGCTGTTGTCTGCAGATTCCAGTGCAAAGGCAGCGTTGAAACCAATGAACATGGTATCCAGGGAATTGAAAAAACAAGACCCGGACCTGGAGTTAGTGGAACGTGCCGGAAAATATGGCGGAAAACAATTAGAAGAGGCCCAAGGCTCCCTGGAACAAGCGCAGGAAGAGCTGAAAGAGTCTCAGAGAATGGCAAGACAGCAGGAAAAACAGGAGATGGAGGCAAGGCTGAAAGAGAAGACAGCAGAAAAAGCCGCAGAGAAGGAGAACGAGAAAATCACCGAGGGAGAAAAAACAGGGGAATCTGTACAGATTTCAACGGAAAATATGGTTCCGGCAGGAATAGGTGCCTCAGATGTTATAGAGGAGGATTCCTTTTTAGAAGAAATAGGAAACAAGGAGCTAGGTGTTTGGATAGATGTAACAGCATGAGTCGAATATACATGTTGGTATATCTGTCAGTCTCGCTGCTCACCAGACATAAATCACGAGAGGCTTCCTCGGAAGCCTCTCGCAGCATGTGTCAGGCCAAGAGCCAGATTTTATTATTTTTCATCGTCCCCTTTGTTGATCATTCTCATGATCAAATCCACAGACCCTTGAATACCATAGCTTGCACTGTTGATGCACAGATCATAATTCCTTGCCTTTCCCCAGTTGCGCCCGGTATAGAATTTATAATATTTGATATGCTCTTTGTCCAGCCTGGTCAAAAACTTTCTGGCTGCTTTTTCATTCTCATACCCGCGTACTTCCATGATTCGTTTCACACGCTGTTCCAATGGAGCTGTGATAAAAATGCTGATATGAGGGATTCGGTTATTGGTCAGGATGGCGTCCGCGCATCTTCCCATAACCACGAAATCTTCTTTTCGTGCCATATCACAGATCAGATCACTCTGGTTAAAAAATACGGCATCCTTTTTCGGCAGCCCATGATAGCGGTTAAACTCCCGGAGCTTTTCCCTCAAAGTAGATTTCGGCGGAGGAGTAAATGCAGGCGCCGTATGGAGATATCGTGAGTCTTTGGCACCCTTCTGATAGGGATAACCGCCCCGGTCATGGACATGTTCTTTTTCCACTTCCAGACGTTTCAATACCTCGTCAAATATTTCCACATCATAATAATTAATCTTGAGTGAATCCGCCAGAGTAAATCCAATCTCGCTTCCGCCGCATCCGTAAGTCCGGCCGATACAGATGATCAGATGGTCATTCTCCGAAAAACGAGAGCGTAAGTTTACTGCATTTAACTGCGCCATCTTTTTATCCAGGATATCGCCTGTGATATAGCTGGTGGGCAGACTCGTCACTTCTTTTAGGATTTCATCGTATTTTACCATAATTCGGTGGCGGGCTGCGCGGTCCTCAATGGTTCTGGCCATGTTACTGATCAGAGCCAGCTCATTTCTCAGGATATGAGCCTGATTTCGTTCCTGCATCAAATGAAAAGTTTCCTGGATACAGTCTTCCTTCTTTCCATTGAAAACACGTCCCAGAGAGGAACCAAGTTCGTGATAAACTTCTTCATCCAAATCATAAATACGCCCTGCAAGCGCGTACAGGCCTTTTTCTTCGTTTGACATGTTCTATTCCCCTCCTATCTGAAAAATAACAGTGTGTCCAGCAGGAATACCGGAACCAGTACTATCAGGGACCATCGGATATAGCCAAAGAATGACGGCATATGGATACCATTTTCATCCGAAATTGCTTTAACCATAAAATTCGGCGCGTTTCCTATATAAGTGTTGGCGCCCATGAACACAGCTCCGCATGAAATGGCTGTCAGCATCTTTACAGGGACCGTTCCCAACGTGGTGGCAAGCCCCTGTGAAAAACCAATCGCTCCGGCTGTTGTAAGGAACACGAGATAAGTCGGCGTATTATCCAGAAAACTGGAAAGCAGCCCTGTTACCCAGAACATCTGGTAAGCTTCTGTGAGCCCAAGCTGTGCACCCATTCCCTTGAGGATTGCCAGAGCCGGCTGCATCGTAATAAAAATACCGATAAATAAAACGGCTACTTCTTTAATCGCACCCCACGTAAAATGGTTTTTCTTACGGATTTCCGGGCTTGTAGTTTTAAAGGATAAAAGTGCTGCTACAAGAATAATCACGATTTCAATGATTGCAGGGAAGCTTAAAACTACCTCACCGAAAATCGGAATCCCACGTACCTGTCCTTCCGCGTTTTGGAACAGCGGCATATCCGGCAGTACGCCGCTTAGGATGACCGCTGCCACAATCATAACGAGGAAAATCAGGTTATGCACCCCGCGGATTTTGATTTTTGTTCCCGGCCTGCTGATATCCGGTTTACGCCCTCTTGCAATGTCCCGACAGTATGCTTTCCGGTCTACCCAATAAAAGATAAACAACAGAACTGCCATATTAAACAGCATAATCGGAAATAGATGCAGACTCCAGAAAAATGGTACGCCTCTGGAAAATCCCATTAAAAGCGGCGGGTCACCGATGGGAGTAAGAGAGCCGCCGAGATTGGAAATCAAAAAGATGAAAAATACCATAATATGTGAACGGTGTCTGCGCCATGCATTCATCTTGATGACAGGACGAACCATCAGCATACTGGCTCCCGTGGTGCCAATCCAACTGGATAACAGGGTCCCGATGGTCAGCAGAATGATATTCACCCGCGGGGAACCTGCCAGGTCTCCTTCCATTGTGATGTTGCCTGACACACAGAACAGACCAAATAATAACACAATAAATGTCAGATAGTCGTTTACCAGACATTCCAGTACGGTTTCCGCTGCCGTTCCCGCACCGTAAACAAATGCGAAGGGCAGGATAAACAACAGAGCCCAGAATGCCACTGCCAGCGGCTGATGGGATTCCCACCATTCTCCCTTTATTAAAGGAAGCACTGCAATACAAAATAAAAGCCCTGCAAAAGGAATGCAAAACCATAAGGGTATCGACATTGCCGCACTGTCAGCGCTTTCGGCCGCCAGTACTGTTGCCGGACTACAGGCAAGCACAGCAATGAGGCTTCCCAGAAAAGTAACACATTTTTTCAATATCAAGACCTCCTCATTCAAGCAAATTTCAAACCTATTTTAGCTACCGCGGCACATTATAATCAAATATTCAGTTTCGTTCAAGTAGAAAATTTCGTCGCTTTCAGTGAATTATTAGGCAAAATATGATAGTCTTTTTTATAAGTTGATGAAAAAAGTTATCATTTTGTCTATGAAATATGAAAAGAAGTGATATGGGTACAGGAAATTTATTAAAATTTTATAAAAAATAAATTCTGTCCGGCGGTGTCTTTTTTATACAAGATTGCATTATAATGAATGAACTTGAAAACATTTATAGAGAGGTTCAGATCATATTTATTAAGGAAAATCTGGTTTATGTCAGTGGCTTTTCTTGCTCTGAATGCGGAGATGATTCCAAAAAGTTGTAATTATCAAGAGGTTTTTGGAGAATAATCCCAAAAGTATTGATAAATCTGAACGTTTGGAATATACTAACCTTAAGAACAGTAGGAAGGTGGTATGTCCATGGTCATTTCGCGTAAGGAATATTTGGATAAGCTGATTGCTTTCAAAGATAAACAGCTCATTAAGGTTATTACTGGCATTCGCAGGTGCGGAAAATCTACGCTGTTAGAGATTTACCAGAATTGGCTGTTAGAACATGGAAGCAAAAAAGAGCAGATCATCTCGGTCAACTTTGAAGACATCGACTTTGAAGAGCTGACGGATTACCGAAGATTGTATGAATATTTAAAAGAACGGCTGGTTTCAGGGGAAATGACTTATATTTTTTTGGACGAGATTCAGCATGTAGAAGATTTCCCAAAAGTAGTAGACAGCCTATATATTAAGAAAAATGTGGATATTTATATTACCGGTTCCAATGCCTATATGCTTTCCAGTGAGGTTGCGACATTGATTTCCGGACGGTATGTACAGATTGAAATGCTTCCTTTGTCTTTTAAAGAATATATGGAAAGTACGGGCAGCATGACAGACAGGGGTGTGAAATATACAGAATATCTGGAAAACAGCTCTTTCCCTTACACGTTAGAACTGAAAGGGCAGTTGGATGAAATCAGGGACTATCTGGAAGGTTTATATAATACGATTGTCGTCAAGGATATCGTAAACAGGAAGAAAATCACGGATACCATGATGCTAAAAAGCGTTTTGCGTTTCGTATTTGATAACATTGGTAATCCCCTCTCCTCAAAAAAAATCGCAGATACGATGACTTCTGATGGAAGGAAAATCGATACCAAAACGGTGGAGAAATATCTGGAAGCTCTGGCAGAAAGCTATATTATCTATCAGGCGAAGAGATACAATATTAAAGGAAAGCAGTACCTGAAAACATTGGAAAAATATTATGTGGTGGATATCGGGCTGCGCTATATGCTGTTAGGCTCAAGACAGATAGACGCGGGGCATATTCTGGAAAATGTGGTATATCTGGAATTGCTTCGCCGGGGATATGACGTGTATGTGGGGAAAATGGACTCATTTGAAGTGGACTTCGTAGCCCAGAGCAGCAGAGGCATTTGGTATTATCAGGTTGCCCTTTCTGTGCGGGATGAAAAGACACTGGAACGGGAACTCAGACCGCTCATGGCAATCCGGGATCATTACCCGAAAATGATTTTGACCATGGATGATGACCCGGAAACGCAATATGACGGGATTCGTCGTATCAATGCCAGGGACTGGCTCCTCGGTTTAACAGATAATTAAAAGACAAAGGTAAGGGGCTGTTCCGTTCAAATTTGTATGATCGCGGCATACCACAAAAATAGAAAAAGGGAAGATAATAAAGAAGCATAGACGAATCCTATGCTTCTTTTTGATTCAGATATTCTTTTAAAACAAGATTGATGAATTGAGAAAAGGAACGGTCATCTTTTTCTGCAAGAAGTTTAATCTTTTCTATAATATCAGAATCAAGAGTGATACTCACTTTACTTTTTAATGCCACAAATAGGACAAAGTATTCGTCCTGTTTCCATTACTCTAAGTCCTTAATGCTAAAACTTTCTGTTTGCAAATCACAATAATGCCTGCCTTTTATTGCTGTAAATTTCAGTACACAATAATCTGGGTCATTTACACCTTGTTTATAATACATAGTATCTCCAGTACGCCATATTTCTTGCTTTATACCATCATCTTGCAAAACTTCCATTGTCCCTGTCAGCATAATGCCCTCATACTTAAAACGCCCTCTATGATAAACATAGATACTTGCTTTTGGATTCTTCATAAACTGTTGTGCCCGCATGGAAGATGTATTCGTGCTAAAATAAAAACAATTCCCTTCTATCTTGCGTGGCGTAAACATGGCTTTCATATTTGGAAAACCATCTTCATCTACAGAACCGACAAAAGCTGTTTTTTGCTTTTGAATAAATTCGATGATACTTTTTCTTGTTTTCATTTATTGTTCTCCTCGTTTTAAATTATTTGTTTTTATGCAAATTTTCTATCAAAGTTTCCAGTATTCGGGCAAGATACTGTTCAAATTGTTTTTGCTCATCTTCTGAAAAGCCTTGATAAAACAACAGGTTCATTTGCTGAGAGACAACTTCATATTTTGCTTGTAATGATTTTGCATAATCAGTAAGCGACACAATAGTCTGGCGGCGATTCTTAGGATTGATATTCCTTTCCACAATTCCCTTATTAACCATACCATTTATTACAACGGATACTGTGTTTTTAGCAAGGGAGGTTTTTTCACTTATTTCGCTGATTGTAAGATTATCTGTTTTCCACAAAATAAATAAGATTCTTCCCTGCCCGCCACTTATTTCAATACCATTTTCGAGTAATAGCCTTTCAAAAATCCTATCTTGAAGCTGTTTTATCTGCGTAATATAAAATCCACCCTTTGTTTCCAATCCTTCACCTCTAATCCTATTAGAACAATTCTATATAGAACAATTATAAGTTTACCATGATTTTGTTCAAAAAGCAACTTGAAATATCACGGCACTTCTATAAAAATACAGAAGTGCCGCCATTTTCATTTTATAGATAAAGAATTTCTCTCTCCACAATTTCTCTCACGCACATCCGAATATTATTCATTTTTTGAACCCATAAAATCTGGTTTTCTGCCTTTAGCCGTTCCGTCACTCCCTGCCTGTCGGCATATTCCTCTACCAGCCGAGAAAACATATCCTCTGCCTGTTCATCTACGCTTGCAAGGTATTCGTTCAGCCTACCGCTTGTCAGCAGATTGATATAAACAAACTGCTTATGCTCTTTGAGATACTGTAAATGTCGCTGCCCCCAAATACCAATCGGCTTTTCTTCTTCGGGAGGTAATGCAAGCTCTGGGAGATAATAGTCACCTTGCTTTGCATACCAGAGACTGTTGTTTTCGTCATAAATCCTGTTTTCCATAATGTTTCCTACCTTTCCTCTTTGTTGTTTTTAAAGTGTTTCCCTCGCTGTTTCAACTTCTGCGCCGCTTTTGCCTGCTCCAAAAGGCTGTCCATCTGCTTACTTCCAAATGCCTTACGGAGCAGCTTATAATCTTTGTTTTCCGCACGGAGGTTTTCATTTTCCCCTGCCAGTTTCTCATTGGTTCTCCTTAATCCGTCATTCTCACGGTGGAGATTACTGTTTGTAACATTCAGCCGATAATAGCTGTCCCAAGCTTCAAAACACCTTATAAGAGCTGTTTTAACAAGCGATTTCAGCTTTTGCACCA
>CANOBT010000055.1 GCA_947564305.1 uncultured Lachnospiraceae bacterium
ACACAGAATTGTACATTGATTCTGTGTGATCAATTGAACAGCTACAATTATCTGATGGATAATTCTTCCGATGTTATCAATGCCAGTTTGACACAATTGACGAATATTTATAATGGCCGGGTTATGATTGTCAATAAGGAGTTGACTGTGATCAAGGATACGTATGCTTTGGATGAGGGCAAGACGATTGTCTCCGAAAACGTGATCCGGTGTATGAAAGGGAACAGTACCAATTTTTATGACAAGAAGAACCGGTATATCGAGGTGACTTCACCAATTATGGAGACTGGCTCACAGGAGATTGCCGGTGTGATGTTGGCCAGTGTTTCTACAGATACGATTGAGGATAGTTTAAGGATTTTCTATACAAAGGGCAGAGGGATTTTATGGATTATTTCGGTTCTGGTGTTGGTGTTTTCCGTCTTGATTTCCTATCAGATTGTGCGGCCTTTGCGGAAAATTACGGATGGGATTGAAAATATTTCCGAGGGCTTTGAGGATGAAGAACTTCATGTAAATACCTATCGGGAAACAAGACAGATTTCCGAGGCATTTAATAAGCTGCTTGGCCGATTGAAAATCGTAGATGCTTCCAGAGAAGAATTTGTGTCAAATGTGTCTCATGAACTGAAAACGCCGTTGGCTTCCATGAAAGTGCTGGCAGATTCGCTTTTGATTCAGGAGCAGGTGCCGGTGGAGTTATATCAGGAGTTTATGGAAGATATTGCAAAAGAAATTGACCGGGAAAATGATATCATCAATGACCTTTTGACTCTGGTGAAGATGGACAAGACCGCGCAGAATTTGAATATCACACAGACGAATATCAATAACATGCTGGAGCTGATTCTGAAGAGATTAAAGCCCATAGCGGAGAAGAAAAATGTGGAAATTGTCCTGGAAAGCTTTCGGCCTGTGTCCGCAGAGATTGATGAGGTCAAGCTGACGCTGGCCGTGTCGAACCTGGTGGAGAATGCGGTCAAGTACAATCATGAAGGCGGTTGGGTACACGTATCACTGAATGCAGACCATAAATATTTTTACATCAAGGTGGCTGATTCGGGAATAGGGATTCCAAAGGAAGACCAGGACCATATTTTTGAACGTTTTTACCGGGTGGATAAGTCTCATTCCAGGGAAATCGGCGGGACAGGTCTGGGACTTTCGATTGCCCGCAATGCGGTTATTATGCATAGAGGCTCAATCAAAGTATACAGCAGTCCCGGCGAGGGGACAACGTTTACAGTCAGGGTGCCGGTCATTTATGTATCAGCTTAGCAAATGGAAAGTTTGATATATGTATCTGCCGCAAGTCGTAGAGAGTATATGGAGTGCGGTCGAATGGATATTAGGAGAAACTGGATGGAGAATAAGAAAAGAATCTGGTTATTCGCAGGGATTCTCTGCTGTCTTTTGTGTCTGCTTCCGGCATGTTCGAGGCGGCCTAAGGTGGAGGAAGGAGAGGACTATATTTATTGTCTGAACCGGGACAGTACAGGGTTGGTTAAAGTGGCTTGCGAGATTCCAAAAGGAACTACGGAAAAAGCAGCAAAGTCTGTTTTAAAGAGCATGGCAGAGCCGGCGGAGGATATTCAATATATGGCGGCTATTCCGGAGAATGTGACAGTCAATTCTTTGAAAGTGGAGCATAATATTGCCTATTTGGATTTTAGTGAGGCTTATCATGACCTGCCGGTTATTGAAGAAAAGCTTGTCCGTGCAGCAGTCGTTCAATCTTTGGTCCGTTTAGAAGGCATCAGCGGAGTATGGATTACGGTTGAAGAGGAGATTTTAGAGAGTGAATCGGGCGTTGCCTGCGGGGTGATGAATGGGGATGATTTTGTGCAGAATACAGGTTCAGGTCCCAATGCCTATGAGCAGACTACGTTGACGCTGTTTTTTTCAAATGAAGCAGGAGATAAGCTGGTGAAACAGCAGATGGACGTGAGATATAACAGTAACGTCTCCAAGGAAAAGCTGATTGTGGAGAAGTTGATGGGAGGTCCCAAAAGAGGTGGTGCATATCCTACAATGAATCCGGCTGCTGCGCTTTTAAGTGTGACGATCAAAGAAGGAACCTGTTATGTGAATTTTGATTCGGAATTTTTAAACAGTGTTTATGATGTACGGCCCGAGATTACGATTTATTCGATTGTCAATTCTTTGCTGGAAGGAACCAATGCGGGGAACGTACAGATTATGGTAAATGGAGAGAAGAATGTGACCTATCAGGAGACCGTAGATTTATCGCAACCCATTGCGCGCGATTTAACATGGGAGGAAAGCGAGGAATGAAGAAGGCAAACAGGCCCCTTTGTCTGGCGGCGGTTTTGCTAATCGGGATACAGGCCATTCTTACGGGAGGCTTTCGGATTGCAAGGGATCTAAAGCCTTCCGGCCTGGAACTTGCTGTCCAGGAGGGAGAAGACGTAACCCTTCTGGGAACGGTGGTCCGAAGAGAAGAAAAACCGAAATACCAGGTATATTATCTGACGGACAATCAAGTCCGACTGAAAAATCAAATCATAAAAGAATCAAAAGTTCTTGTTTATATCAAACGTGAGGAATCAAAGAGTATTCAAAATCAAGAAATAGCTGTTGGAAATACCATTTATTTGACTGGAGAGGTAAGCTTTTTTCAGGAAGCTACAAATCCAGGAAATTTTGATATGAAGTTTTATTATCAGAAACAGGGAATTCATGCATCCATATGGGCGGATAATGTGAAAATACAGAATTCAAAGGTCTGGAAGGTTCGAGAAGGACTGACTGTTTTTCGCTGTCAGTGGAAAGAGATTTTGGTATCATGTCTCGGAAGTTATTATGGAAATATTATGAGTGGAATCTTGTTGGGGGACAAAAGCGAGTTGGACGGGGAAGTCAAAGCACTGTATCAGAAAAGTGGTATAGGTCATATTTTGGCCATATCGGGACTTCATATGTCCTTTCTTGGAATCGGGTTTTACAGACTGCTCCGAAAAGCGGGAATGCCTTTTTTACCTGCCGGAAGCATCGGGATTCTCTTTTTACTGCTGTATACTCTGATGGTAGGATGTGGAGTGTCCAGTCTGCGTGCGCTGATTATGTTCATCGTCAGGATGGGGGCAGAGATTACGGGCAGGACTTACGATATGCCGACCAGCCTTTCTTTAGCCGCGGCAGTCATTGTCCTGTGGCAGCCCTTGTATCTGTTGGACGCGGGATTTTTATTATCCTTTGGGGCTATATTGGGGATTCTGGTGGTATCTCCGGTATTAGAAGAATTCCATGTGGTTCCCAAAGCTCTTTGCGGAGGATTAGGGATTCATCTGATGCTGCTTCCGGTCATGCTGTATTACTATTTTGAACTGCCTGTTTATTCTTTGCTTTTAAATCTGTTGGTTGTTCCGCTTATGTCAGTTGTTCTTGGAGTTGGAATTTTGGGTTCTGTTATCGCATTTTTTTGGAATGTCGGAGGAACCTTTGTCTTACTGATTTGTAAAGGGATTTTGTGGGGATATGAAAAAATGTGTATGGTGACGATGAAGCTTCCTTTTGGGCGGATTGTGCCGGGGCAGCCGGGAAGAGGATGGAGCGTATTGTATTATGTATTCCTGTTTGCCGGATGTATCTGGGGATTGAAATATGCAAAGGGCAATCGCAAAAAACGAAAGACGGGATTGATTCGTATGACAGTCGTTCTGCAGTCCGTACTTTTCTGTCTTTTGACGGCTGTAAGCCACGGACGGCAAGGCGAGCTTCAAGTGTCGATGCTGGACGTAGGGCAGGGCGATGGACTTTACATCAGGACTCCGTCCGGTATTCATTGTTTTATTGATGGAGGAAGTACGGATATTTCAAAAGTAGGGACATATCGTATGGAACCCTTTTTAAAATCCCAGGGAGTGAGTAGACTGGACTATGTCTTTATTTCCCATGGAGATGCAGATCATATGAATGGTATCCAGGAGCTTTTGGAGAATCAACTGCTTGGTATCTCGATAGATACATTGGTACTGCCAACAGAAAGCGTGTTGGATGATTCGTTGAAAGAACTGGCACTTACTGCTGCCAGGTTTGGAACTAAAACGGTGATTATTCAGGAGGGGCAGCAGATTGCAGATGGCGAGATGTCGCTGACTTGTCTGGCTCCGGCACAGGATTATGGAGGGGAAATTGGAAATGCATCCTCTATGGTGCTGGCTTTAAAATATCGTGAATTTGATATGCTGTTTACCGGAGATGTGGAAGGGACAGGAGAGGAAGCACTGACAGAAAGCAGTCTGCTAGAAGACTGTGATATCTTGAAAGTGGCGCATCACGGCTCTAAAAATTCCTCGATTGAGCCGTTTCTGGAAAAAATACGACCTGAGATTTCTCTGATTTCTGCGGGGAGGGAGAACAGATATGGCCACCCTCACGAGGAGACCGTAAAACGTCTAGAAAATAGAGGATGCCAGATTTATAGTACACAGACCTGTGGAGCGGTTACTGTGAAAACAGATGGAAGGAAAATTCAGATAGAAAAGTATCTTTAAATGTTTTGCAAAATACAAGATTTTCCTATATAATATAAAAGCTATGAAAAATTTGAATGAAGATTTAAAAACAGGACAATTAAAACAGATTTATCTTCTATATGGGGAAGAGGGATATTTGAAACGGCAATATAAGGAACGGTTGACTAAGGCGCTGCTTCCCGAAGGGGATACCATGAATTATGCCTGTTATGAAGGGAAAGGCATTGATCTCAAAGAGGTCATTGATTTAGCGGAGACGATGCCCTTTTTTGCAGAGCGAAGACTGATTGTGTTCGAGAACACAGGATTCTTTAAAACCGGTGGGGCGGATTTGGCAGATTATATCAAGGAGCTGCCGGATACCACCAGTTTCATTTTTGTAGAAAATGAGGTGGACAAGCGGAGTAAGCTTTATAAGTCGGTCAAGTCCAAGGGACGTATCGTGGAACTGGCATTTCAGGATGAGGCTACATTAAAGCGTTGGATTGCGGGGAATGTTAAGAAAGAGAATAAGCAGATTACCGAACAGTCTATCGTATATTTTCTGAATAAAACCGGAACGAATATGGAAAACATTACGAAAGAACTGGAAAAGCTATTCTGTTATACGTTCGACCGCGAAGTCATTACAAGGGAAGATATAGACGCAGTCTGTATTACTCAAATATCAAACCATATTTTTGATATGGTTGATGCAATGGCGCAGAAAAAGCAGCGAAAAGCGTTGGAACTCTATTATGATTTGTTAGCTTTAAAAGAGCCGCCTATGAGAATTTTATTTTTAATGGTCCGGCAGTACCGGATTTTAAATCAGGTAAAGGGACTTTTAAAAGCGGGTTATGGAAGAAAAGAAATCGCGTCAAAGGCAGGTCTGCATCCATTTGTGGCAGGAAAATATATGGATCAGGCGAAACATTTTCAGTCAGAGGAAATCAGGGCAGTGTTAGAAGACGGTGCAGAGATGGAACAGTGTGTGAAGACTGGCCGGTTGACAGATAAGCTGGCTGTGGAGTTGTTCCTTGTAAAATATTCTTCTGTAAAGTCAGGAAAATGAAGAACAGGCAATTGCTGATAATAAAAAGCTAGACATACAAATTATTTTACAATAGTTCCTAAATACGAATTTGACTATATGGTAGTGTAAAGTATCGTATGAAAAAAGATACGGGAATTGCCCGCATGAAAAATCTGCTTCGCAGATGGCGGGCAAGCAGGCAATCACTTGCTTCGCAAGTGGTTACAAAAATTTTGGAGGATGAGATATGGCAGGGATAGATCAGAGCAAAATACGTAATTTTTGTATTATCGCCCATATAGACCACGGGAAATCGACATTGGCAGACCGGATTATTGAGAAGACGGGACTTTTGACCAGCAGAGAGATGCAGTCTCAGGTGTTGGACAATATGGATTTGGAGAGAGAGCGGGGCATTACGATTAAGGCTCAGGCAGTACGCATTGTATATAAGGCAAAGGACGGAGAAGAATATATTTTTAACCTAATTGACACACCAGGACATGTAGATTTTAACTATGAGGTCTCAAGGAGTCTGGCTGCCTGTGATGGAGCAATTCTGGTAGTGGACGCGGCCCAGGGGGTAGAGGCGCAGACCTTGGCAAATGTTTATCTAGCGTTGGATCATGATTTGGATGTGATGCCGGTGATTAACAAGATCGATTTGCCAAGTGCCGAGCCTGAGCGGGTAAAAGAAGAAATTGAGGATGTGATCGGGATTGATGCGCAGGAGGCACCACTTATATCCGCCAAAACCGGGTTGAATGTGGATGACGTACTAGAACAGATTATCCATCAGATTCCCTCGCCAAAAGGAGACCCTAATGCACCTCTTCAGGCCTTGATTTTTGATTCTGTATATGACTCTTACCGTGGTGTTATTGTATTTTGCAGGATTAAAGAGGGGAGCATACGAAAAGGAACACCTATTTTGATGATGGCTACCGGAGCAAAAGCAGAAGTCGTAGAAGTGGGGTATTTTGGAGCTGGGCAGTTTATTCCATGTGAAGAGCTGAGTGCAGGTATGGTAGGTTATATTACTGCTAGTCTGAAAAATGTAAAAGATACCCGTGTGGGTGATACGGTGACAAACGCAGAGAAGCCATGCAGTGAGCCTCTTCCGGGATATAAGAAAGTGAACCCTATGGTTTACTGTGGCATGTATCCGGCAGATGGAGCAAAATATCCAGATCTTCGGGATGCATTAGAAAAGCTGCAGCTCAATGATGCAGCTCTGCAGTTCGAGCCAGAGACGTCCATTGCTCTTGGATTTGGATTCCGATGTGGGTTTCTGGGACTTTTACATCTGGAAATCATACAGGAACGCTTAGAACGTGAGTATAATCTGGATTTGGTGACCACGGCGCCCAGTGTTATTTACAAAGTGTATAAGACCAACGGCGAGGTCATTGAACTGACGAATCCCACGAACCTGCCGGACCCGGCAGAGATTGAATATATGGAGGAACCTTTGGTCAAGGCGGAGATTATGGTGACATCAGAATTTATCGGAGCCATCATGGATCTGTGTCAGGAGCGCAGAGGTGTCTACCAAAGTATGGAATATATTGAGGAAAAGCGTGCTGTGCTGCATTACCATCTTCCTCTCAATGAGATTATTTATGATTTCTTTGATGCACTGAAATCACGGTCCAGAGGATATGCTTCTTTTGATTACGAATTAATGGGCTATGAACGTTCAGAGCTTGTGAAGCTGGATATCTTGATTAATAAAGAAGAAGTGGATGCGCTTTCATTTATTGTCCACAGTGGGACTGCCTATGAGCGTGGAAGAAAGATGTGCGAGAAGTTGAAAGCCGAGATTCCGCGTCAGCTCTTCGAGATTCCGATTCAGGCAGCGATTGGAAGCAAGATTATTGCCAGAGAGACGGTAAAGGCATTGCGCAAGGATGTGTTGGCGAAGTGCTATGGCGGAGATATTACCCGTAAGAAAAAGCTGTTGGAAAAGCAGAAAGAAGGAAAGAAGCGGATGCGCCAGGTGGGAAATGTAGAAATTCCCCAGAAAGCATTTATGAGTGTGCTGAAGCTGGATGATAATTGATGAAAGAACTGGAATTGTATATTCACATCCCTTTTTGTGTGCAAAAATGTGCCTATTGCGATTTTCTGTCAGCACCGGCAGATGAGAATAAGAGACAGGAATATGTGGCTGCTTTAGTCAGGGAAATCCAAAGTTATGCGCAAGGTACATCCCGTAATAAAAAAATATATCAGAACTATCGTGTGTCCACTGTTTTTTTGGGCGGCGGCACACCTTCTATCTTGAATCCTGTTCAGATAAAAGAGATTTTTTCGGCATTGCAGGACAGCTTCAAAATCGAAGAAGGAGCGGAAATCACGATAGAGGCGAATCCGGGGACTGTGACGAAAGAAAAGCTTTTATCATGGAAAGAGGTAGGAATCAACCGCATTTCTATTGGGTTACAGTCCACAGAGGATGAGGAGCTTCGGATGTTGGGAAGAATCCATGATTACCAACAATTCCTAGATACTTGGAAGTTGGTCCGAAGCTCAGGGATAGAGAATGTCAATGTAGATTTAATCTCTGCGATTCCTGGACAGACTTTGCAGAGTTGGCGTAAGACTCTTAGAAAAACCGCAGATCTGGCCCCGGAACATATATCTGTGTATAGTCTGATCATCGAGGAGGGGACACCTTTTTACGACAGGTATGTCTTGTCGGAGGAGGGCTGCAGTCCAAGGGATATGGAAAGCGGGATTCGCTATGGGGAGTGGGAAACGGACGATACCATATACCCGCCGCTGCCGGACGAAGAGACAGAGCGCTTGATGTATGAGGAGACAGAGAAAATCCTGCAAGAGTATGGGTATTCCAGATATGAGATTTCCAACTATGCAAAGCCTGGATATGAGTGCAGGCATAATATCGGTTACTGGCAGAGAAAGGAGTACTTGGGCATTGGATTGGGAGCCTCATCTTTGATTGGAAAAACAAGATTTCGTCACATATCTGATTTTGAAAAATATTTTTCTATAGTCCATAGTGCGAATAATAGTTGTAAAGCTCTCTGCGAAGAAGCGGTTCTGCTGTCAGTGGAGGATGAGATGGAGGAATTTATGTTTCTCGGACTGCGTATGATGTGCGGCGTTAGAAAATCCGAATTTCTTCGAACATTCGGCATATCAATGGATGAAATATATGCAGAACAATTAAAAAGAATGCGGGAAAACGGACTATTGGAAATGAATGGGGATATGGTCAGGCTGACAAAAAGAGGGATTGACATTAGCAATTATGTATTTGAGCATTTTTTATTATCTTAAATGAAAGAAAGGCTTGACGTAAGAAATGGAGCGAAAATATACGGCAATAGAGTTAACACAGCAACTGGTACGAATTGACAGTACGAATCCAGGTAAAGGGGAGGAAGGGATGAAACAATTCCTTCTTTCTTTCGCGGAAAATTTGAAAAACAGCCATGTGACAGTACAAACAGAGGAAGTGCTGCCGGGACGGCATAATGTGATGCTTTCTCTAGTTGGAAATGAAATAGAGCCAGAGTTGGTATTTATCTGCCATATGGATACGGTTCCGGCAGGTACAGGATGGGAAGAAAATCCATTTTCAGGAAAAATCAGAGATGGAAGGCTTTATGGCCGAGGCTCCTGTGATATGAAGTCCGGATTTGCCTGTGCTCTGTCTGCATTTCAGAGTGCATCAGAATGGGAACAAGAGGGAGGAAGTCCAAGGAGGACAATAAAGCTTATAGGAACAGTAGATGAAGAGGGAAATATGGCCGGTGTAGAAAAAGCAATACGGTCCGGATGGGTGACAAAAAACAGTTTGGTACTGGATATGGAACCCACTAATGGAGAGCTTCAGGCAGCCCATAAAGGCCGTGTCTGGTTTGAGATTACCGTAGAGGGAGTCACGGCCCATGCAGCAACTCCATGGAAAGGGGCGGATGCGATTGCTGGAATGGCAGAGGTGATTTCTTTTATCCGAAAGGAATTTACAAAACTGGAATTCCATCCGCAGATGGGGGAATCTACAGTTTCATTTGGCCAGATTTCAGGCGGAAATCAGCCTTATGTGGTGTCAGAGAGGTGTACGGTAACTGTAGATATGCGTTTAGTTCCGCCCTATACAAGTAAAGATGCAGAAGAAATTGTAAAAAGAGCCATGCAATACACACAGGCAGAAATTATAAAGCTCAGGATAACATACCAGATTACAGGGGACAGGCCTTCGATTGAGATGGATGAAACATCAGAGCTGAGGATAAGCCTTTTGGACACTGCAAAAAAAATCACTGGACACCGGATCAAAAACGGTATCTTTCCAGGATACACGGATACGGCGGTGATTGCAGGAAAATTAGGAAATAGAAACTGTATGTCCTATGGTCCGGGAGATTTGGAATTGGCACATAAGCCGGAAGAATATGTTCCGATAGATGATATTGTGCGCTGTGAAAAGATTTTGAAAGAACTGGTAAGCCAGTTATTATAGTAAGATGCTTTATATGGAAGAAGTTTGCTGCTTCCGGCTGTATCTGAATTATTTTAGACAGCAGGACAATAAAAAATTGCCGCAGTATAATTTCGTAAATATTATATTGCGGCAATTTTTAAACTACAATTGAAATAAAATTCCAAGTACAGCTCCGCAGCCGATCCAAAGGATGGGATGGAGCTTTTTTAATGGCTTCCATTGCAGCAGTAAAAAGATTACGAGACAGATTCCCATGGAGGAATAATGAAATACCGGCTTTGGCGCGGATAAGTCTGCAAATGTAATGACGGCAATCTGCCAGATAGCATATCCAATCAGTGCGGCAATCATTGGACGGATGCCGTAAAATGCAAAGCGGACATACTTGTTTTCGCTGAAATCAGACATAAATTTTGCAATTATGACAATGATAATAATAGCAGGAGAAACCAGGCTTAAGGTTGCCAGAATTGCGCCGGGAATACCAGCAGCATGGAAGCCGGCATAAGTTGCCATATTGATGCCAATCGGTCCAGGCGTGCTTTCGCTGATAGCAATCATATCTGCCAGCTCAGAGGCAGTGAACCAGGGATACTTTTGAGCCAGATCCATCAGGAACGGAACAGTCGCCATGCCACCGCCAATAGAAAATAAACCGATTTTAAAAAATTCAATAAATAAAGTCAGATAAATCATGATTCAGCCTTCTCCTTTCGTACATTGATTCCAATTCCAGCCAGTGCGGCACAGACGACTAGAATAATCGTTGGAATCGGAGAAAACGTGGCAAGAAGAAATCCGGCTAAAAATATCAGTGCGCCCAGATAATCCTTGACACCGGCTTTTGCTAAAGAAACCACGGTGTTGAGCATCAGTGCACATACGGCAACCCGAATGCCGGACAATGCATGGATGACCAGTGGTGCAGTGATAAATTGATTTAATATGGTAGCAACCAAGGTGATGATGATCAGAGATGGCGTTACCATGCCCAATGTACCGCAGATTGCGCCAATGATTCCGGCCTGCTCGTAGCCGATATAAGTGGACGTGTTGACGGCAATAATTCCGGGGGTACATTGGCCGATGGCATAGATATCAAGCAATTCTTCCTCTGTAGACCAGCTTTTTTTCTCTACGACTTCTTTTTTTAGCATGGGCAGCATAGCCATGCCGCCGCCAAACGTCAGGCCGCCTACACGGAAAAATGTGACGTAGAGTTCCCATAGTTTTTTCATAATCTTTCTGCCTCCTGTTGTATAGAGAATCCTATTCATATAGAATTCTGAGGGTAATAATTTTATCTGGAATTTATATTACGATATTTCCGGGAATATGGCAAGGGATATTATAAGAGCACTGTTATCCGCTAGATATTCCTTACTAGTCTGATCGGGCTTCGTATTATTTTTCTTCGGCTGGCAAAAATTGATAAAAAATATATAAAGTGTGTTGACAAAAAGAAATCAAGGTGCTATCTTAATATACGTAAGATGTTAGCACTCAAATCAATAGAGTGCTAATAGAAAAAATCCAAAGATACAGAAAGGAGGAAGATGATGGCAGAGGTGGAATTGAGTGAGAGAAAGCACACCATATTACGGGCTATCATCCAGAATTATCTGGAGACAGGAGAACCAGTTGGCTCCAGAACCCTTTCGAAGTCAATGGATTTGAAATTGAGTTCTGCGACTATCCGAAACGAGATGGCAGATTTGGAAGACTTGGGTTATATATTCCAGCCTCATACTTCTGCCGGACGGATTCCATCAGATAAGGGATATCGGCTGTATGTGGATATGCTGATGCATGATAAGGAGCAGGAGCTGGAAGAATTGAAAAGCGTGATGCTTGAGAAGACAGACCGTGTGGAAAAGGTACTGAAGCAGGCCGCGAAGGTGCTTGCAACGAATACTAATTATGCGACCATGGTTTCCTCACCTGTGAACAGAAGGAACACATTGAAGTTCATACAATTGTCTCAGGTCGATGCCGAACAGATTGTAGCTGTGATTGTGATGGGCGGCAATATGATTAAGAACAAGATTATTCAGGTGGGTGAGATGCTTGGCAACGAGACCTTATTGAAGCTGAACATGTTGTTGAATACCACATTGAACGGGATGTCTATCGAGGAGATTAATCTGGGCTTGATTGCCAGACTCAAGGAACAGGCGGGAATTCATAGTAAGGTTATAAGTGATGTGTTGGACGCGGTGGCAGATATCATTCATGTGGAAGATGACATGGAGATTTACACAAGCGGAGCTACGAATATATTCAAATATCCGGAGCTCAGCGATAAGCAGAACGCACAGGAAATCATCAATGCATTTGAGGAGAAGCAGCAGCTTGCAGAATTGGTAACAGAGACCTTAGCCAGCGAAGAGAATCATGGAATTCAAGTCTATATCGGTGATGAAGCACCGGTCAAGACGATGCGTGACTGCAGCGTCGTCACAGCAACCTATGAGCTGGGGGATGGGATGAAAGGCACGATTGGAATCATCGGCCCCAAGCGGATGGATTATGAACACGTTATGAAGACGCTGAAAACTCTTCAAAGTGAGTTGGATGCAATCAATAATAAGAATTCGGATGGATAGGAAGGTGAAGCCGGTGGAAGAAAAGAGGAGTAAGGAAGACATGGTAAAAGAGGCTGTAGAGGAGGCAAAGGCGAAGGCAGAGCAGGCGGCTTGTGAAGCTGAGGAAGCAGCTTCTGAGATGGAAGAAGGAGAAACAGCAGCAGAGAACCACGAATCGTCAGAAGAAGTGGACACTGCAGAAGATGAAGAATCAAAAGAACCGGAGGAAGAGTCCGGTGAAGGAGATTCGGATGGGGAAAAGAAGGGCAGGAAGCTTTTCGGAAAGAAGAATAAAAAGGATAAAAAAGACGAGAAGATTGAGGAACTGACGGATCGTCTGACCCGCCAGATGGCAGAGTTTGATAACTTCCGCAAGCGTACAGATAAGGAAAAATCCCAGATGTACGAGATTGGTGCGAAAGATATCATAAATAAAATTCTTCCGGTCGTGGACAATTTTGAACGCGGTCTGGCAGCAGTGCCAGAGGAGGAAAAGAGTAATCCGTTCGTAGAAGGAATGGATAAGATTTACAAACAGTTGATGACTACACTGGAGGAGGTGGGCGTAAAGCCAATCGAAGCAGTGGGCCAGGAATTCAATCCTGATTTCCATAATGCAGTAATGCATGTGGAGGATGAGGCATTTGGCGAGAATATCATAGCCGAGGAATTTCAGAAAGGATACACTTACCGTGACAGCGTTGTAAGACACAGCATGGTAAAAGTAGCGAATTAGTTATTTTCAATGATTTCAAAAAACAGGAGGAATTGATCATGGGAAAAATTATAGGTATTGACTTAGGTACAACAAACAGTTGTGTTGCTGTAATGGAAGGTGGACAGCCTACCGTTATCGCAAATACAGAGGGTGCAAGAACCACACCGTCTGTAGTGGCATTCACAAAGACGGGAGAACGTTTGGTAGGTGAGCCTGCAAAGCGTCAGGCAGTGACCAATGCTGACAAGACGATTTCTTCCATCAAGCGTGAGATGGGTACAGACTACAAAGTATCAATTGACGACAAGAGATATTCACCACAGGAAATCTCTGCTATGATTCTTCAGAAGATGAAAGCAGATGCAGAAGGATACTTAGGAGAAAAGGTGTCAGAGGCAGTTATCACTGTACCAGCATACTTTAATGATGCACAGCGTCAGGCAACAAAGGATGCAGGTAAGATTGCCGGACTGGATGTAAAGCGTATCATCAATGAGCCAACGGCAGCTGCTCTTGCTTATGGTCTGGACAATGAGAAAGAACAGAAGATTATGGTGTATGACTTAGGTGGTGGTACTTTCGATGTATCTATCATTGAGATTGGCGACGGAGTTATTGAAGTTCTTTCTACAGCAGGAAATAACAGACTCGGCGGCGATGACTTTGACCAGAAGATTACAGACTATATGCTGTCTGACTTCAAATCAAAAGAGGGTGTAGATTTATCTAACGACAAGATGGCTCTGCAGAGATTGAAAGAAGCAGCAGAAAAAGCGAAGAAGGAACTTTCTTCCGCAACAACGACCAACATCAATCTTCCGTTCATCACAGCAACATCCGAAGGACCGAAGCATTTTGATATGAATCTGACAAGGGCTAAATTTGACGAACTGACACATGACCTGGTAGAAAAGACCGCAGAGCCGGTAAAACGTGCATTGTCTGATGCAGGAATCACTGCTTCTGAATTGGGGCAGGTGCTCCTGGTAGGCGGTTCTACCCGTATTCCTGCAGTGCAGGAAGAAGTAAAGCGCTTGACAGGAAAAGAACCAAGCAAATCCTTAAATCCGGACGAATGTGTTGCTCTAGGTGCTTCCGTACAGGGCGGTAAGCTGGCAGGAGATGCCGGTGCAGGCGATATTCTTCTGCTTGATGTAACTCCATTGTCCTTGTCTATTGAGACCATGGGTGGAGTTGCTACCAGACTGATTGAGAGAAATACAACGATTCCGACAAAGAAGAGCCAGGTATTCTCCACAGCGGCAGATAACCAGACAGCCGTAGATATTAATGTTGTACAGGGTGAGAGACAGTTTGCAAGGGATAATAAATCTCTGGGACAGTTCCGTCTTGATGGAATCCCGCCGGCTCCACGTGGAATTCCTCAGATTGAAGTAACTTTCGATATTGATGCCAATGGTATTGTAAATGTATCTGCAAAAGACCTTGGAACAGGAAAAGAACAGCACATCACGATCACGGCTGGTTCCAATATGTCTGATGAAGATATCGACAAAGCAGTGAAAGAGGCTGCTGCATTCGAGGCACAGGATAAGAAGCGTAAAGAGGCGATTGATACCAGAAATGAAGCTGATTCTATGGTATTCCAGACAGAAAAGGCTATCAAGGAAGTTGGCGACAAGTTGGATGCGGCAGATAAGGCTGCGGTAGAAGCTGATTGTCAGGCATTAAAAGATATCCTTGCAAAGTCAACACCGGAGGAGACAACGGATGCACAGGTTGCGGAAATCAAAGCAGCAAAAGAAAAATTGATGGAGAGCGCGCAGAAGCTGTTTACGAAGATGTATGAGCAGGCAGGTGCAGCCGGAGCAGGTCCAATGCCAGAGGCAGGTCCGGCACCAGACGGATTCCAGGGTGATGATGTAGTAGACGGAGATTATAAGGAAGTTTAAGGAAGTTTTTCATAGCATCCAGGTTGGCTGTATGAGTGCAGCTGACCTGGACAGTTATGGTTTTCCATATGTAACATAAACAGATGAAAGGTAGATTATTATGGCAGAGTCAAAAAGAGATTATTACGAGGTGCTCGGCGTAGGTAAGGATGCTGATGACGGGGCGATCAAAAAAGCATATCGTGTTCTGGCAAAGAAATATCATCCCGATATGAATCCAGGTGACGCAGAGGCGGAAAAGAAGTTTAAAGAGGCATCAGAAGCGTATGCAGTACTGAGTGATCCGGAAAAACGCCGCCAGTATGATCAGTTTGGGCACGCAGCCTTTGAAGGAGGTGCCGGCGGAGCAGGAGGCTTCGGTGGATTTGACTTCAGCGGTGCGGATTTCAGTGATATTTTTGGAGATATTTTCGGAGATTTATTTGGAGGCAGCAGAAGGGGCGGCCGTGGCAATGGTCCTATGAGAGGCGCCAATATCCGTAAGAGTATCCGCATTACGTTTGAAGAAGCAATCTCTGGCTGTGAGAAGGAACTGGAACTGATATTAAAGGATTCCTGTACGACCTGTAATGGTACCGGGGCGAAGCCGGGGACATCTCCGGAGACCTGTTCAAAATGCGGCGGCAAGGGGCAGATAGTCTATGCTTCTCAATCCTTCTTTGGGACGGTGCAGAATGTACAGACCTGTCCAAATTGCGGCGGTTCCGGTAAAGTGATCAAGGAAAAATGTTCCTCCTGTTCCGGTACCGGATATACATCCAGTAAGAAGAAGATTCAGGTAACGATTCCGGCAGGAATTGACAATGGGCAGAGTGTCCGCATCCGTGAAAAAGGCGAGCCAGGTTTGAATGGAGGACCAAGAGGAGATTTGCTGGTGGAGGTGAATGTATCAAGACATCCGATTTTCCAGCGCCAGGATATGCATATTTTCTCCACAGTACCGATTTCTTTTGCACAGGCTACACTCGGAGGCGACATTCGAGTTGCAACTGTGGATGGAGAAGTCATCTACACTGTGAAGCCAGGTACAAAGACAGATACAAAGGTTCGTTTGAAAGGAAAAGGCGTACCCTCCTTGCGTGATTCCAGGGTAAGAGGCGACCATTATGTCACATTGGTAATCCAGACCCCGGATAAACTCAGTGCGGAGGCGAAGGAAGCATTGCGCAAATTCGATCTGCTTGCGGGAAATACGTTGAACCAGAAGGGAGAAGAGGAAAAAGGGAAAGGAAAAAAAAGAGGATTTAAGAACATCGTAAAAGATGTATTTGAAGAATAATATTGTATGTTTCCTCTCATTTACAGCCAGCAGACTGCTGTTTGGAATAAAAGTCCAACAGTAGTTTGCTGGCTGTTTTTAATACTATAGTATGCAGAAAGGCTGCCAGCGGCAAGCTTTCCATATGGCTTTTATGTAAAAATTAAGGTGTTACTATATCAGTCAGCGCCATAGCTGCCTCGAATATGATGACAGATCGTTCCTTCATTAGAATCGTTCCCTTTACCTCAGGCATCTCATCCTTTGAAAAGCAATTTCGCATGGAATCGCCGGTATTGACGGCAACTTTCCAGCGCAGCATGTTACCTGGAAACGGTGGGAGTGTAATGTTGATAGGCTCCCAGTACGTATTGATGGCAAGATATACCAAATCCTCTCTTTTGGTATCCGGGTCATACCCCGCAAATAAGACACAGATCACATGGGAATCCGTGCTATAGTCAGGTTCATTTGGAATGACTCCGTGAATGCTGGTAAATGGATATCCGGTATGACTGGCCTCCATATTTTTGCGAATCACGGGGTGGTTTTTTCTAAACTGGGTCATATATTTAAAAAAGCGGAATAAATCCTGATTTCGCTCTAACAGTGTCCAGTCTATCCAGGAAATAATATTATCCTGGCAATAAGGATTATTATTTCCGAATCGGGTATCTCCGAATTCATCACCGGAAAGGAACATCGGAGTCCCACGGCTGCATAGCAGGACCGCACAGGCATTTTTTATCATCCGCATACGAAGCTGATTGACATTCTCATCATCAGTTTCTCCCTCGGCTCCGCAGTTCCAGCTATGGTTATCATCTGTGCCGTCTGTATTATTCCATCCGTTGGCTTCATTATGTTTCTCATTGTAGCTGTACAAATCGTACAGAGTAAAACCATCATGGCAGGTCAGAAAATTAACGGAAGCATTGATGCCGCGGTGGACAGGGTCATATAAATCAGGTGAACCGATGATTCTCTGGGCGGCGATTGCAGCATACCCGGAATCTCCTTTTAAGAACTGGCGCATATCGTCCCGATAGCGGCCGTTCCATTCGGCCCACCGCTTCCAGGATGGGAAGGAACCGACCTGGTATAGACCGCCTGCATCCCAGGCTTCTGCAATAAGCTTTACATTTCCCAAAATAGAGTCGAAAGCCAGGGTTCTTAAAAGAGGCGGCTGATTCATAGGTGAACCGTCCTCATTTCGGCCAAGAATGGTGGCAAGGTCGAACCGGAAACCATCTACCCGGTATTCAGTCACCCAATAGCGCAGGCAGTCCAGTATCATCTGCTGTACAACAGGGTGATTACAGTTTAAGGTGTTGCCGCAGCCGCTGAAATTGTAATAATGGCCATCTGGTGTGAGAAGATAATAAATATTATTGTCAAAGCCCTTGAAAGAAAAGCAGGGACCCATCTCATTTCCTTCGGCCGTGTGATTAAACACTACATCCAGGATGACCTCCATTCCATTATCATGTAGTGCTTTGATGAGCAGTTTTAACCCGCGGCCTTCCTGATTATCTTCTGAGAAAGCGGCATAACTGGTATTCGGGGCAAAAAAGCAGACAGGATTATATCCCCAGTAATCCAACAGCTTGCTTCCATTTACAGTACGGACATCCCGCATCTCGTCAAATTCAAAGATGGGCATCAACTCCACAGCATTGATTCCCAGTTCTTTTAGATAAGGGATTTTTTCACGTATTCCCCGGAAAGTTCCAGGGTGGGACACGCCTGAGGACTCATCTTTAGAAAAACCTCGGACATGTGTCTCGTAGATGATCAGGTCTTCCATAGGAATGCTGGCATGGTACGCGGTTCCCCAGTCAAAGTTACTGCGCACGACCCGCGCACGGTATCCACGCTGATAATTCTGATTGACTCCCCAATTACTTTGACCTGAAACTGCTTTCGCATAAGGGTCCAAAAGAATCCTTTTGGAGTCGAACCGGAGTCCTTTCCGCTCATCATAGGGCCCGTCCAAACGATAAGCATATTCAATGTCCGAAATATCCAGATAGAATACAATCATGGAATAAACACAGCCGATTTTATAATTTTCCGGAAATTTCAGGACGGCATAGGGCTCATCCTCTGATTTGTGGAAGAGCAGCAGTTCACAGGAAGTAGCTCCGTGAGACTGAATCGTGAAACTGACTCCGCAGGGAATGAGTGTAGCACCTAATGTGCCGAAAAAACCTGGGCGTACCTCGAAACCGGAAATGATATCCAGTGGTTCGAGCGGTACATTGTGAATTTGTGACAATTCTTGATTTGCTTTCATAAAATACTCCCTTCTTCTGCAATATATGAAATAGCTTGGCTATTACTTGTGTTGATAATAAAATATAGCTACCTGCGTGCGGTCACGTAAGTCTAGTTTATCTAGAATCGTACTTAGATAGTTTCGGACAGTTCCTTCACTTAGAAATAATTCTGCCGCAATTTCTTTATTACTCATGCCGTTAGCAATCAGCCGGATAATCTCTAATTCCCGTTCACTGATTTCGGCGGAAGCATAGTCAAAGGCCTCTGCCTGTTGAATCAGGCCAGGAAGCTTAGAGACTACCTGTGTGCCAAATACGGTCTGGCCGGATGCCACGGCTTTTAATGCGGGAAGGATGTTGGCATAATCTTGTTTTAATAGATATCCCATAGCACCTAACTGTAATGCTTTCACAATATAATTATCGTCAGAAAATGTGGTAAGCAAAAGGATTTTTGCATCGGGAAATTCTTTTCGTATCTCGGCGGTTGCACTTAGGCCATCCATCTGCTTCATTCGGATATCCATCAGAAGAATATCCGGGCGGTGTTGACGATATAATCGAAGTGCATCCTGTCCGTCAGCACCGATGGCGCAGACTCGGATTCCTTCGTGGGATTCCAGGATTGTTTTCAATGCACCTGATACCAGGCAGTCGTCATCTACAATGATAATATTCATATGATTTCTACTCCTTTGTTTCTCTGGGGATGATGATAAATATACGGAATCCAGGATTCGTTGTAATCTGGAGTGTGCCGTTTAATGCGTGAACCCGTTCTTTCATATTAGACAGTCCAATTCCCTGATGAGGGGACGACTCTTTTTCCAGATTTGCGGTGGTTCCGTTATCCTCAATACACAATTGATATAGGGCAGGGTGTTCACGCAATGTAATTCGTACCAGACTGGCATCACTGTGCCTCATTACATTGGAAAGAGCTTCTTTTACCACACTGATAAAACAATATTTTACCTCTCTTGGCAGGATACGGCCCATGTCATATTGTAGTGCGGCCGGACAAAATGAGAAATCTGCAATCAGGCTTTGGAGGGATTCCTTCAGGTCCACAGAGTCATCATGCAGGTCATGTACACTGCTTCGAATACTGTCCATGGCAGAATTCAGGGATGCATCCAGGTTATCCAGCAAAGGATGCAGGGAATCCTGTTGGTTTATGGTTCTTGCGGCTCCAAGAAGCAGAATGGAACGGGAAAGTAAATGCCCTACATTGTCATGGATTTCTCTTGCAATTCGATTCCGCTCCCGAAGGGTAGCAGTATAAATTTCATAGTCCTGTTTTTCACGGAGAACCCGATTTTTTTCAGTCAGCAGCAGATTGTGTTCCCTGCTGTCGTCCTGTATTTTTCGGAATTGTGCGCTTAATTCCTCATATTGCCCGGTATGGCTTCTAAGCAGAAAAGCCAGTAGCATCCCGGATAGACCATATAATATTGGCAGGGCCGGAAGGGCTGTGAATATATGATAAAAAAACAGAAGTGAAAGGCACACAATGAGCAGGCTGCGCCGCTCTTGCAGGAATACATAAAATGCAGACGGAAAAAAATAGAAAATAGGAGGAAAAAAGAAAGAAAGGGCTAAAAATATAATTCCTATTCCCAGACGGAGCTGAGGAGATTCTACAAAATAATAAATAGAGCAGAGTATTAGCGCACACAAAAAAGAAAACACAAACGATGGATTTATCGGTGTATACAGTATAGAAAACATGCAGTATAGCATTAAAAATCCGGTATCTTGAAAATAACGCATAACCCCTTTACTCGCCCTCATTCCTACAATAAGTAGTTTCTGTTTTTTGAACTATCACCATTATAATACATGGAAAGAAAACTGGCAAAGAAAAAAGAGGATTTTGTGATAAATGTCATATGGAGGAGGTGACAATATACACTTCTCTTTCTTTTGTAAAAAAAGTATACTAAAAATACGCAGAAGGAACTAAGACTATCTTAGCTTCATTTTAATGAGGCTAAATTGGAAATGAATGAATCTAAAATGGAAAAGGAGAGAGTAGAATATGGTTGATATAAAAAATTTGGTAAAGCGTTATGGGGACCTGCTGGCACTGGACCATTTGAATCTGCAGGTTCGGGAAGGGGAAATATTTGGTCTGCTGGGCCCCAACGGTTCTGGCAAGACGACAGCCATTAACTGTATGCTGGCACTGCTTCGGTATGATCGCGGGGACATCCGTATTTTTGGAGAGGAAATGAGTCCTGACAATTATCGTGTGAAGCAGCAGATTGGGATTGTGTTACAGAATGTGGCGGTATTTGATGAACTCACTGTATATGAAAATATAGATTATTTCTGCGGACTTTATGTAAAGGATAAAGAAAAGCGAAAAAGTCTGGTGGAGGAAGCGGTGGCATTTGTAGGTTTAGAGGATTATCAGAAGAAACGTCCCAGAAAATTATCAGGGGGGCTACTGCGAAGACTGAACATTGCCTGCGGGATTGCACATAAGCCCAGACTGATTATTATGGATGAACCTACGGTAGCAGTGGACCCTCAGAGCAGGAATAAGATTCTGGAAGGAATTCAGGAATTGAATCGGCAGGGCTCCACGATCATTTATACGTCTCACTATATGGAAGAAGTGGAGCAGATTTGCACCCGGATTGCCATTCTCGATCATGGAAGAAGCATTGCCGTGGGGACAAAAGAAGAATTGAAAATGATGATCAAGACAGGGGAAACTATCACTATAGAGGCGGTGGCGCTGACAGAAGAGCAGCTTGGCAAAATCCAGGAGCTCCCCCATGTATTTGCCGTAGATTATGAGGAACAGATACTTGTTGTGCGCTGTACCAAGGCAAAACATAACTTGATTCGTCTTCTCAATTATCTGCAGGAGGAGGAAATACTATTTGGAAGAGTCTTTTCTGAACTTCCCACATTGAATGACGTCTTTCTGGAGATTACTGGAAAGCAGTTAAGAGAGTAGGAGGGAGACGAATGCTGCATTTAATAAAATATAATCTGATTGTAAAAGTAAAGTGTATGAACGTTATCTTCTGGCCGCTTGTGTTTCCATTGATTTTAGGAACACTCTTCTATTTTGCTTTTGGAACAATGGAGGAGGCGGACTTTGAGACTGTGCAGACGGCAGTTGTTGAGGAGAAGGAAGCGGATGTCGTGTTTTTGGAATTTCTGGAAACTTTGGAGGAAGACGAGGAACATCTGATAGAAGTTCATGAGATGAGTCGGGCGGAGGCTCTGGAGGCTCTGAAACAGAAGAAAATAGAGGGAATCTATTTCGCAGGGGAAACACTTTCCCTGACGGTGAGCGGCAACGGGATTCCGGAGAGTATCCTGCAGTCCCTTTTAGAATCCTACGAAAATGGGAAACAGACTCTGGAACTTGTGGCAAAGCAGCATCCGGAAGGGCTGCAGTCGGCAGTAGAACAGATGAGCGGATATGAGGAGATGGTGGAACAGGTATCATTGGGAGGAAGGACGACAGATGGCAATGTACAGTTTTTTTACGCCTTAATCGCAATGGCGTGCCTGTACGGCTCTTTTATCGGATTGGATGCGGCCATCAATATTCAGGGCAATCTGTCGCCTTTGGCGGCCAGACGTTGTGCGACGCCCACCCATAAACTGAAACTGGTTCTGGCGGAGATGCTGTCTTGCTTCTTCCTGCACTTTATCAATGTGCTCATCCTTCTTGCGTATTTGCGATATGTGCTGAAGCTGGAATTCCAGGGACAGCTTTTGGAGATGCTTCTGATTACGTTGTTGGGGAGTATGATTGGGGTATCTATGGGAATTTTTAAAGGCTGTATCGGGAAAGAGGGAGAAGGAATCAAGGTCGGAATCCTGCTGGGAATTTCCATGATTGGAAGTTATCTGGCTGGTCTGATGACTGCGGATATGAAGTACTTTGTAGATCGGCATGCGCCAATTATAAACAGGGTTAATCCGGCAGCAGTGATTACAGACGCATTTTACTGCATCAACGTGTATGATGACCCGGCACGTTTTACCAGAAGCCTGGTTACATTAGGCGTGTTGTGTGCAGGATTGACATTTGTCTCGTTTTTGCTGATCAGGAGGGAGCGTTATGACAGTATATAAAGGATATCTAAGGGTTATGAAGAAAAATATGTGGCTGATTTTGCTGTATCTGGTAATTTTTACAGGAATCACGGTCATGTTTCAGATGGTTTCAGGAAATGATCCTATGTCAAATTATCAGGCGGAAAGCGTCAAGATTGCAGTGGTTGATGAAGACGGCGGGAACCTTGCCAAAGAATTGAAGGATTTCCTGGGGCAGTGTCATCAGGTTACCGAGATAGAAAATGACAGGGCGCGGATGCAGGAAGACTTATTTTATCGAAATGTGGAATACATTATCCGGATACCAGAGCATTTTTTTGAAACCTGTATTGCGGACGGGGAAAAACTGGCGGTGACAAAGGTGCCGGGTTCCTATACGGCCTTTTATGTGGATCAGCAGTTGAACAGCTTTTTGAATGATGCAAGGGTTTATTATGCGGCCGGTTTTTCTCAGGAAGAAACAGCGGAGGCGCTAAAGGGGCGGGAGACGGTACAGGTGGAATTATTGGATACAGGAGGGGCGGTGGAAGAAATGCCGGCCTATGGATTTTATTTCCGATATATTCCATACTTGTATTTGTCAGTGCTCTGCTATGTGATGGGAAATGTGATTGCGGCATTTCGTCGAGGGGATTTGCCGAAAAGGATGCGAGTCTCTGCAATCTCCGCACGCAGACAAAGTCTGGAGGGGCTTTTGGCAACGGCTACCATGGCAGCCGGTTTGTGGCTCGTGAGCATCATCGGAGCATTCCTTTTCTACGGAAAGAGACTGATGGAATGCGGAGGATTGCTTTATTATCTTTTGAACACGTTGATGATGGTTTTGACGGCTCTCTCGATTTCCTATCTTGTGGGAATGCTGATACGGGGAAAGAATGCCGTCAATACCCTGAATGGGATTGTGAATGTGCTCTCCCTGGGAATGTGTTCTCTGTGCGGAGTATTTGTATCACTGGAAGTAATGAGTAAGAGTGTGAAGACTGTGGCCCAGTTTCTGCCGGTGTACTGGTATGAAGTAGTGAATGAACTGGTGGTGGAGTTTGGCAGTGTGACAGGAGAAGCGAGACAGATGGTGTTTCAAGGGTTGGGAATGCAGTTCGCGTTTGTTGCGGCATTGGTCTGTGTGACGTTGGCAATCGCAAAATGGAAGAGGGTGTGAAAGAGGTGCCTGTTTGGGCGCCTTTTTTGACTTGCATGCAGTATGTTTTTCTTGATTTTTACAGGGATGTCTAGTAGAATGTATAACAGCAATGCAAGGAGGGATGAAAATGTCCGAGATGACGAGAGTCGCCCTGGATGCAATGGGTGGCGATAATGCACCGGGAGAGATGATAAAGGGTGCGGTGGAGGCCGTGCAGAAACGTAAAGATATTAAAATTCTGCTGACCGGAAAAGAAGAGGTTCTTAAAACAGCGCTATCCGCATACACATACCCCGAAGGACAGATTGAGATTGTGAATGCCACGGAGGTGATTCAGACGGCGGAACCGCCGGTAGCGGCTGTGCGCAGTAAGAAGGACTCCTCGATTGTGGTAGCCATGAAGCTGGTAAGGCGAGGGGAAGCAGATGCATTTGTCTCGGCAGGGAACTCTGGTGCAGTGCTGGCAGGAGGCCAGATTTTGATCGGAAAGATCAAAGGGGTGGAACGAGCTCCGCTTGCTCCATTAATTCCTACGGCCAAGGGAGTGTCACTTCTGATTGACTGTGGAGCTAATGTGGACGCAAGATCGTCCCATCTGGTACAGTTTGCGCAGATGGGCTCCATTTATATGGAACATGTGCTTGGCAAAAAGAATCCCACTGTTGGAATTGTGAATATCGGCGCAGAAGAGGAAAAAGGCAATGCGCTGGTAAAGGAGACTTTTCCGCTTTTAAAAGCGTGCAAAGGTATCAATTTCGTGGGCAGCGTGGAGGCCAGAGATATTCCTTCCGGTGCCGTAGATGTCGTGGTGTGCGAGGCATTTGTAGGAAATGTAATCCTAAAGCTGTATGAAGGAGTCGGCGGCACATTGATTAAGAAGATCAAGGCCAGCATGATGACCTCTATGCGCAGTAAGCTTGGGGCGCTTCTTGTAAAACCCGCATTGAAGGCGACATTGAAGGATTTTGACGCCAGCGAATATGGCGGGGCACCTCTTTTAGGCTTAAAGGGGTTGGTAGTAAAGACCCATGGAAGTTCGACAGCAAAAGAAGTATGTACATCTATTATTCAGTGTGTGGCTTTCAAAGAACAGAATATCAGTGAAAAGATTCAGGAGGCAGTTCATTATGGAATTTGAAAAATTGCAGGAAATTATTGCGGAAGTTATGAATGTTACGAAGGACGAGGTTCAGCCTGAGACAAAGTTTGTGGAGGATTTGTCAGCGGATTCCCTGGATGTCCTTCAGATCATTACGGAGATTGAGGAAGCATTTGACATTGAGATTGACAATGAAGATGCAGACAAGATTGTAACAGTGCAGGATGCGGTTGATCAGATTAAGAAGGTTGTGGAATAATCATCGATGTGTAACCAGGTACTATTTATGATGAAAAAGCCCCCTTGTGGGCTTTTTCAATTTGTAATGGTGTAAAAGATTCTATGAAAAAGATACGGGTAAGCAGACATCACTTGCGTCGCAAGTGGTTACAATATAGGGAGGAATGAGATGAAAGGAAACTTAAGAGAACTGGAAAGGCGTATCGGGTATCAATTCCAGGACTTTTCACTGCTGCGCAGGGCGATGATGCACAGTTCCTATACCAATGAGAAGCATCTGCCGCGGTTTCAATGCAATGAGAGATTGGAGTTTTTGGGTGACGCTGTATTAGAATTGGTATCCAGTGAGTTCTTGTTTTTGGGAGAACCAGAAGTATCAGAGGGGAAGCTTACCAAGACCAGGGCAAGTATGGTGTGCGAGCCGTCGCTGGCATTTTGCGCACGGGATTTGGAATTGGGGAAATATCTTCTCCTCGGCAAAGGGGAAGAGGCAACCGGCGGCAGAGAAAGGGATTCTATCACATCAGATACCATGGAGGCTTTGATTGGGGCCATTTATCTGGACGGTGGTTTTACTAATGCGAAAGAGTTTATCCACAGGTTTATTCTCTCGGATTTGGAAAATAAAAAACTCTTTTTTGATAGCAAGACCATTTTGCAGGAGATTGTGCAGGCGCAGACAGACCAGGAGATTTCGTATCATCTGGTGAAGGAAGAAGGGCCGGATCACGACAAGGCTTTCTATGTACAAGTACGAATTGGGAAAAAAAGCTATGGCGCAGGCAAAGGACGTACCAAAAAGGCTGCGGAACAAGAAGCAGCTTACCAGGCGATTTTGAAGCTGAAGGCCGGCCGGGGAGAATCAGGGGTGTGAAATGTATTTAAAAAGCATTGAGGTGCAAGGGTTTAAATCTTTTGCAAACAGGATTAAATTTGATTTCCACGAGGGAATCACCGGAATTGTGGGGCCTAACGGCAGCGGGAAAAGTAATGTTGCGGATGCCGTCCGCTGGGTCTTAGGAGAACAGCGGGTGAAGCAGCTTCGAGGCGGAACCATGCAGGATGTGATTTTTTCCGGAACGGAGAACAGAAGGGCATTGAGCTATGCATCTGTGGCAATCACCTTAAATAACGCGGACCACCAGCTTCCTGTAGACTATGAGGAAGTGACTGTGACAAGGAAACTTTATCGTTCCGGTGAAAGTGAATATCTTCTCAACGGTGCGGCGTGCCGTTTGAAGGATATTAACGAGATGTTCTATGATACCGGGATTGGAAAGGAAGGGTATTCGATTATTGGCCAGGGGCAGATTGATCGGATTCTGAGTGGAAAGCCGGAGGAACGCCGGGAATTATTTGATGAGGCGGCAGGGATTGTAAAATTTAAGCGCCGGAAGAACTTGTCCTTAAAGAAGTTGGAGGAGGAAAGGCAGAATTTAACCCGTGTCAATGATATCCTGTCGGAATTGGAGAAACAGATCGGACCTCTTTCCAGGCAGTCAGAGGTGGCAAGAGAATATCTGAAAAAAAAGGAAGAGCTTAAGACATTTGATATCAATATGTTCCTTCTGGAGACAGAACGGATCAAAGAACAACTTGAGGAAATTGAAGGACAGCTTGGGATTGCGGAGGAAGAACTGAAGGAAGCCAGCATCCGCTATGAAGAGATGAAGGCAGAGTATGATGCCATTGAAGAGGAAGTTGATTCCATTGATTTTTCAATAGAAAAGGCGAAGAGTCAGCTCAACGAGACTACGCTTTTGAAGCAGCAGTTGGAAGGCCAGATCAATGTTTTAAAAGAACAGATCAATACCGTGCGGATGAACGATGAACATTATGACAACCGACGGCATACGGTTCGAATTGAGATTGAGACGAGGCAGGGACAGCTTCAGGAACTTTCCAGGGAACAGGAGGATGTGCGTGGGAAACTTTTGGAGGTTACAAAAAGGGACCAGGAGGCAAAGGAAGCGCTGATTCAGGTGCAAAGCCGGATTGCGGAGCAGACAGCAGAAGTGGAGAAAAGCAAGCAGGAAATCATGGAGCTTCTGGATAATCGTGCTTCTACCCGCGCCAAGATTCAGCATTATGACACCACACAGGCCCAGGTGAAGTCACGCAGGGCAGAGTTGGAAAGGCTTTTAGAGGAGACAAAAGGAGAAGGGGACAAGCAGAACGAGACCTTGGCTTCTTATGAAACAGAACTGAAAAAGGTCCGAGAGGAGATTTCAGATTTTTCCGAACAGATTAAGAAGAAAGAGCAGGAGATTGAACATTATCAGACGGAGCTCGACGAGAAACAGGAAAAGCTGAGATTGGGACAGACTGCATACCACAGGGAATCTTCCCGGTTGGAATCCTTAAAAAATATTACCGAGCGGTATGACGGATATGGCAACAGCATTCGTAAAGTGATGAGCTGCAGGGAGAAAGAGCCTGGCCTTTTGGGAGTTGTTGCGGACATTATTCAGGTGGACAAGGAATACGAGATTGCTGTTGAGACCGCTTTGGGGGGCAGTATCCAGAATATTGTGACGGATACGGAGGAAACCGCAAAACGGATGATTCAGTTCTTGAAGAAAAATAAATTTGGCCGTGCCACATTTCTACCTCTGACCAGCATGCATGGAGGGGGAGGAATCCGGGACGGAGCAGCATTAAAAGAACCAGGAGTTATTGGACTTGCCAACACATTGGTGAAGGTGGAACCGCGTTTCCAGGGGATGGCGGATCAGCTCCTGGGCAGGACCATTGTGGTAGATCATATTGACCATGGAATTGCCATTGCCAGAAAATACAGGCAGTCTTTACGACTGGTGACCCTGGAAGGTGATTTGATCAATCCGGGCGGATCTATGACAGGTGGTGCGTTTAAAAATTCCAGTAATCTGCTGAGCAGGCGGCGTGAAATCCAAGAGTTTGAAGAGACGGTTGCTATGTTAAAGCGAGATATGGATGGGATGGAGCATCAGGTCAATGATATCAAGCAGAAGCGTGCACAGTGCTATAATGTAATTGATGAGATACAGCATCAGCGCAGCAAAGCGTCTATCGTGGAAAATACGGTCAAGATGAATATGGAGCAGGTGCAGAGCAAGCAAAGAGAGCTCCAGGAGCAGCGCCGTATGTATCAGGAAGAACAGGAGACTCTACTGAAACAACTCCAGGAAATCCGGGATAACGAGGAATCTATCCAATTGGAGCTGGGAGCTTCCCAAAGTTTGGAGCAGGAGTTGAATGAAAAGATTGGAGCGCTGCAAAAAGCATTGGAGGCAGACAAAGAGTTGGAAAGTACACAGATGAGACACTCGGAGGAGGTGCATCTGTCTTTTGCCAGTTTGGAACAGCAGAACACTTTTATTCTGGAGAATATCAGCAGAATTGAGGAGGAGACAGCGAAATTCCAGGAAGAGCTGAAAGAGGTGGATACCAATAAAGGAAATGCAGCTCAGGAAATCCAGGAAAAGGAGCAGGAGATACAAAATTTACGTAATACGATTGAAAACTCTGGTGAATTGTTTGCGGAAATCCAACAGGAAATCAATCTCCAAGTTGCGAAACGGGATGAACTGAATCAGAAACATAAAGCCTTTTTAGGGAAGCGGGAAGAGCTTTCCAAACATATGTCAGATTTGGATAAAGAATGTTTCCGTCTCAATAGCCGAAAGCAATCTTATGAGGAGGCAGCGGACAAGCAGATTAATTACATGTGGGAAGAATATGAACTCACGCTTAGACGTGCCCGTGAACTGCGCAACCCGAATCTGACGGATTTAAGTTACATGAAGCGGCAGATTCAGAACTTGAAAAATGAAATCAAGAAATTGGGTAATGTGAATGTCAATGCCATTGAGGAATATAAAGAGGTCTCGGAGAGGTATGAATTTTTAAAAGGACAGCATGACGACCTGGTAGAGGCAGAGGGGACTTTGGTGCAGATTATCGAGGAATTAGATGTGGCGATGCGCAAGCAGTTCCAGGAGCAGTTTGCTTTGATTTCCAAGGAGTTCGACAGTGTGTTCCGGCAGCTATTTGGCGGGGGAAAGGGAACTCTGGAATTGATGGAGGACGAGGATATCCTGGAGGCAGGAATTCGGATTATTGCACAGCCGCCGGGAAAGAAGCTGCAGAATATGATGCAGCTCTCAGGAGGTGAAAAGGCGTTGACAGCAATTTCCCTTCTGTTTGCGATTCAGAATTTGAAACCCTCGCCGTTCTGCCTTCTGGATGAGATTGAGGCGGCATTAGATGACAGCAATGTAGGGCGGTTTGCAAAATATCTGCACAGACTGACGGAAAATACACAGTTCATTGTGATTACGCACCGACGGGGCACTATGACGGCAGCGGACAGGCTGTATGGAATTACCATGCAGGAAAAGGGAGTTTCAACGTTGGTGTCAGTGGACCTTTTGGAAGATGAGCTGGATGCATAAGGATTTGAAAGGAGGATCGTAAAATGGGAGAAGAAAAACAGGGATTTTTTAAACGGTTGGTGTCCGGACTGACAAAGACACGGGATAATATTGTGTCAGGAATGGACAGCATTTTCCACGGTTTTTCCAAGATTGATGAGGATTTTTATGAGGAATTGGAAGAGACCTTGATCATGGGAGACCTGGGAGTGAGGACTACAGAAGAGATTATTGAAGATTTGAAAGCTAAGGTGAAAGAGAGACATATCAAGGAACCGGTGGAATGCAGGCAGCTCTTGATTGACAGTATCAAGGAGCAGATGGATGTGGGAGAGACTGCCTATGAATTTGAAGACAGACAGTCCGTGGTATTTGTGATTGGTGTCAATGGCGTGGGTAAGACCACCACTATCGGGAAATTGGCAGGAAAATTTCACGCCCAGCATAAGAAGGTTATCTTAGCGGCGGCAGATACGTTCCGCGCAGCAGCAGGAGAACAGTTAAAAGAATGGGCTAACCGTGCCCAGGTGGATATGATTGGCGGGCAAGAAGGAGCAGACCCTGCGTCTGTGGTATTTGATGCAGTTGCGGCAGCCAAAGCGAGAAAAGCGGATATTCTTCTGTGTGATACGGCGGGAAGGCTGCATAATAAGAAGAATCTGATGGAGGAGTTAAAGAAAATCCATCGGGTCATTGAAAGGGAGTACCCGGAGGCGTATCATGAGACGCTTGTGGTGTTGGATGCTACGACAGGACAGAATGCATTGTCCCAGGCCAAGGAATTTAACGAAGTAGCGGATATTACCGGGGTTATTTTGACGAAGATGGACGGCACCGCAAAAGGCGGGATTGCGGTGGCAATCCAGGCGGAACTGGGGATTCCGGTGAAATATATCGGAGTCGGAGAGACTATCGATGATCTTCAGAAATTTGATGCGGATGAATTTGTAAATGCATTATTCTATAAAGAGGCAGAACAGGAAGAAGAAAACTGACAAAAAACTCAAAAATGAACGATGGATATGGACAGAGCATTGCTTACAGAAGGAAGGGTGGACATGTTGACAATAGAGAAATTTGAAGACGCGACAGAAGTTGTGAAAAGAGTTACAAGCTCTACAAAGTTGATTTATAGTGATTATCTCAGTGAACAGACTGGTGGTAAAGTATATTTGAAACCAGAGAACATGCAGCATACCGGAGCTTATAAGCTGCGCGGTGCTTATTATAAAATTAGTACTCTTTCGGAAGAAGAGCGCAGCCGTGGACTGATTACGGCCTCCGCCGGAAATCATGCCCAGGGTGTGGCATATGCTGCAAATGCATTTGGCTGTAAGGCAACAATTGTGATGCCTACGGTAACTCCGTTGATTAAGGTAAACCGTACAAAAAGCTATGGTGCAGAAGTGATTTTATATGGAGATGTATATGATGATGCATGTGAATATGCAATGAAGCTGGCAGAGGAGAAAGGCTATACCTTTGTACATCCCTTCAATGACCTGGATGTAGCTACAGGGCAGGGAACCATCGCTATGGAGATTGTTCAGGAATTACCCACTGTGGATTATATTTTAGTTCCGGTTGGAGGCGGCGGTCTGATCAGCGGAGTCGCAACGTTAGCAAAAATGTTGAATCCAAAGATTAAAGTGATTGGTGTAGAGCCTTTGGAAGCGGCAAGCATGAGTGCGGCATTAGAAGCAGGAGAAGTGGTAGAATTGGACAGCGCCAATACCATTGCAGACGGTACTGCTGTGAAAGCAGTGGGAGATAAAGTATTCCCTTATGTAAAAGAAAATGCGGATGATATGCTTTTGGTGGAAGATGATGAATTAATTGGCGCTTTTTTGGATATGGTAGAGAATCATAAGATGATTGTAGAAAATTCCGGGCTTTTATCTGTTGCTGCATTGAAACAACTGGATTGTAAAGGTAAGAAAGTGGTCTGTATTCTGAGCGGGGGAAATATGGACGTCATTACCATGTCCTCTATTGTTCAGCATGGTCTCATCCAGAGAGACAGAATTTTCTCTGTATCCGTGCTGCTTCCTGACAAACCCGGCGAGCTGGTGCGGGTGGCTGCTACGATTGCAGAAGAGCAAGGGAATGTAATCAAGTTGGAGCATAATCAGTTTGTCAGCACCAACCGAAATGCGGCGGTGGAGCTGCGTATTACGATGGAGGCGTTCGGTACCGAGCATAAACATCGGATTTTGGAGGCGTTGGAGAAAAAGGGATTTCGGCCAAAACAGATCAGTGCAAAGCTTTATTGACGGCATGAGCAAACGATATCAACTATATATAGTTGAACTGTACCAAAAAATATACAAAAAATCCGTATCCTTTCTATAGACTTTTACAAATTTTGGCTATATAATAAAAGCACATGTGAATTTATTTTACAATGTACAAATTAAGGAGGAGCAAACAATGGCAAGAAAAATGAAGACCATGGATGGTAATCAGGCCGCAGCTCATGTTTCCTACGCGTATACTGA
>CANOBT010000056.1 GCA_947564305.1 uncultured Lachnospiraceae bacterium
AAGATTGTATATACGTCATAATTTCTGTCAATGATGAATATGTATATCTGGCAGATGGGAAAAAAAGAACCGTTAGTCAGGCTAAAAGAAAGAATCGTAAGCATGTGCAGCCGATTGGCAAAGCATACTGCGGTTCCGTCACTGATAATGATGAAATAAAAAAAGTGATCAAGCGGTATATCAAGGGATATGCAGATGTGGATGAAAGTAAAAAGAATGTGCAAAAGGCACGGGAGGATTAAGTATGTCAAAGGCTGACGTGATCGAGATTGAAGGAGTCGTAGTGGAAAAACTGCCGAATGCAATGTTCAAGGTAGAGCTGGAAAATGGCCATATTGTACTGGCACATATCAGCGGGAAATTACGTATGAATTTTATTAAGATTTTACCTGGGGATAAGGTGACTTTGGAAATGTCCCCATACGATCTCAGCAAAGGAAGAATTGTTTGGAGAGATAAGTAAAAAAGGTGTTGACTTTCTGAAAGACTTGGTGCTATACTATGAAATGACCGTCTTTGGTTTGGTGTGCCCAAAAACGGCAGTGACCTAAGGTTTCAGCAAAGGATGGAAGGAGGATTTGACATGAAGGTTAGATCATCAGTAAAACCAATCTGTGAAAAATGCAAGATTATCAAGAGAAAAGGAAGTATCCGGGTAATCTGCGAAAATCCGAAGCACAAACAAAGACAAGGCTGATATGGCTTGCAGCAATTGTTTGTAATAATTCAGGCGGCTGACAGCAGACATATACAGGTATGTGTCGCTGTTTAATATACAGTAAGGATACATCTGGCTCGTGTACAGGTACCGACGAGACTGATGGTCTTTACATTTTCTGTGTTTTCAGGAGATATAAGAATTGGTTCATATCAGTTCATTTATAATGAGACATATGAAAATGTAAATGTATATTGCTTATAATACCCGGCAAGATGCGTAGCTTCAGGCGCAGTCGGGAAAGGGCGTGATAATATCATGCCTGGGTAGATTGAAAACGGAGAAGTTATCACCATTTCAAGATACCCCAATTTGGGACAATATTAAAGAATCATATTTAAAATGGAGGAAAGACACATGGCTCGTATTGCAGGTGTAGACTTACCAAGAGACAAACGTGTAGAGATCGGTCTGACTTATATTTATGGAATTGGAAGAACAAGTTCAAACCGTATCTTAGCAGAGGCTGGGGTTAGCCCAGATACTCGTGTAAGAGATTTGACGAGTGAGGAAGTAAAGAAGATCAGCGAGGTAATCGACGCAACTCAGGTTGTAGAAGGTGACCTTAGACGAGAGATTCAGTTGAATATCAAGAGACTGAAAGAAATCGGGTGCTACCGCGGAATCCGTCATAGAAAAGGGCTTCCGGTACGTGGTCAGAAGACAAAGACAAACGCAAGAACATGTAAAGGTCCTAAGAGAACAGTAGCTAATAAGAAAAAGTGAGCACTTAGCGAAAGCAAGCCCGAAGAGCGCAGCTTGAGGTTAGTGCGAACTTTATTCGCAGAACGAAGGGATGCGAATATCCCGTTACTTAGCGAAAGCAAACCCGAAGAGCGCAGCTTGAGGTTAGTGCGAACTTTATTCGCAGAACGAAGTGAAGCGAATATCCCGTTACTAAGCAAAGTGGAATATATAGAATATGAGAAAGTAGGTTAGTTTAAATGGCGAAGAAAGTTACGAAAAAAGTGACAAAAAAACGTGTCAAGAAAAACGTTGAACGAGGACAGGCTCATATCCAGTCATCTTTTAATAATACAATTGTAACGTTGACGGATGCACAGGGAAATGCTCTTTCATGGGCAAGTGCGGGCGGTCTGGGATTTAGAGGTTCAAGGAAATCTACTCCATACGCAGCACAGATGGCAGCAGAGACAGCAGCTAAAGCAGCGTTGGTTCACGGCCTGAAGACGGTAGATGTCTTCGTAAAGGGACCAGGTTCAGGAAGAGAAGCAGCAATCAGAGCATTGCAGGCTTGCGGCATTGATGTAATCAGCATCAAAGATGTCACTCCGGTACCACATAATGGATGCCGTCCACCGAAACGCAGAAGAGTATAATCATATACAGGAGGAAGTAGAAAAATGGCAGTAAACAGAGTCCCGGTCCTTAAAAGATGCCGTTCCTTAGGTATGGACCCAATCTATTTAGGTGTGAATAAAAAGTCAAGAAGACAGTTAAAAAGAAGCAACAGAAAGATGAGTGAATATGGTCTTCAGTTGCGTGAGAAACAGAAAGCAAAATTTATTTACGGTGTATTGGAGAAACCGTTCAGAAATTATTTCGTAAAGGCAAAACAGCAGGAAGGCATGACCGGTGAGAACTTGATGGTTCTTCTGGAATCCAGACTGGATAATGTCATGTTCCGTATGGGATTTGCAAGAACGAGAAAAGAAGCAAGACAGATTGTCGGTCATAAGCATGTACTGGTAAATGGCAAATCCGTTAAGATTCCGTCTTACCTTGTAAAAGCCGGCGATGTAATCGAGATTAAGGAAAAGCATAAAGGATGCCAGAGGTATAAGGATATTCTGGAAGTAACAGGCGGCAATATGATTCCAGATTGGCTGGAAGTAGATGCAGAAAATCTGAAAGGTGAAGTAAAGGAACTTCCAAAGAGAGAAGCAATTGATGTTCCTGTTGACGAGATGTTGATCGTCGAGTTGTATTCTAAATAATAATCTGAACCCCTCAATTTTTTTAACCCAATAAGGAGGGTCTGCGTAGTGTTTGACTTTAATAAACCGAATATTGAGATTACGGAAATTTCAGAAGATAAGAAATATGGAAGATTTGTTGTAGAGCCTTTAGAGAGAGGGTATGGAATCACATTGGGGAATTCCCTGAGGAGAATCATGCTCTCATCCCTTCCTGGAGCGGCGGTTAGTTTTGTGAAGATTGATGGAGTCCTGCACGAATTTAGTTCCATTCCGGGTGTAAAAGAAGATGTGACCGAGATTATCATGAACCTGAAATCACTGGCAATCAAGAATACATCGGAATCAGACGAAGTGAAGACTGCATATATTGAATTCGAGGGTGAAGGCGTCGTAACAGGCGCTGACATCCAGGCGGATTCGGATATTGAAATTATGAATCCAGATCAGATCATTGCTACCCTGAGCGGCGGTAAGGACAGTAAATTGTACATGGAACTTACGATTACAAAAGGGAGAGGCTATATAAGCGCAGATAAGAACAAGGGTGAGGATTTGCCGATTGGCGTCATCCCGATAGATTCTATCTATACACCTGTGGACCGTGTAAATATGGCGGTACAGAACACACGTGTCGGACAGATTACCGACTATGATAAGCTGACACTGGATGTGTGGACAAAGGGTACGTTACTTCCGGATGAGGCTGTCAGCCTTGCTGCAAAGGTACTTAGTGAGCATCTGAAATTATTCATTGACTTGTCAGAGGTTGCACAGGCCGCTGAGGTCATGATTGAAAAAGAAGATGATGAAAAAGAGAAAGTCCTGGAAATGAGCATTGATGAACTGGAACTGTCTGTACGTTCATACAATTGCTTGAAGAGAGCTGGCATCAATACGGTTGAAGAACTTACAAATAAGACGCCAGAGGACATGATGAAAGTAAGGAACCTGGGACGTAAATCTCTGGAAGAGGTCCTTGCAAAACTTAAGGAACTCGATCTTGAGTTAAACTCAGGTGAGGAATAATCCGTTACAGTTATGACAATATAAACTGTAATTATAATTCAGCTTAAGTTGAATATCCGGTCAGTAAGCCCGATGTGCATGGCAGGAGCATTTGATTAATAAGCCCGAAGATTGCATAACCAAATGTTTTCTTTGTTGGACATAAAGTGTTTGGCAAAGAGTGAATGGAGGATTAGAACAATGGCAAAATATAGAAAACTTGGCAGAACATCAAGCCAGAGAAAAGCACTGATCAGGAATCAGGTAACAGCATTGCTTTATAATGGCAAGATTGTTACTACAGAAGCAAAGGCAAAGGAAATCCGCAAAGTCGCAGAGGGACTGATTGCCAAAGCTGTAAAGGAAAAAGATAACTATGAGGAAGTCACTGTAAAAGCAAAAGTTGCCCGCAAGGACAAGGACGGCAAGAGAGTGAAGGAAGTCGTTGATGGCAAGAAAGTTACAGTGTATGATGAAGTAGAAAAGAAGATCAAAAAAGATATGCCAAGCAGACTTCATGCAAGAAGAGAGATGCTCAAGGTTCTTTATCCTGTGACAGAAGTTCCGACTGCTGCTGCAGGAAAGAAGAAAAATACAAAAAAAGTTGATCTTGTAGACAAATTATTTACTGAGATTGCACCGAAGTATGAGAACCGCAAGGGTGGTTATACAAGAATTGTAAAGATTGCCCAGCGTAAAGGTGATGGAGCGTTGGAAGTACTGATTGAACTGGTATAATATCTGGTCAATAGTATCAAATTGAATAGATTTAAAGTAAAATAAGAAGGATGGGAATGTGAACCCATCCTTTTTGTATGTGCGCCCAACGGGCGCACGTTCTATTCATATCATTCAAAATTTTAATATTTTAATTTTACTAAGTTCATATTATCTTACCAGGACTGGAAGAAAAGGTTATTTCCTATATTTACTCCGGGTCGGTCAGTTGCACCTGCATATAAGAAGTAATAACAATCTGCCACGGATGAAAGTCTGGCTCCACCTAAAGCTTCCTGTGCCACCTGATAGGACAGAGAGCTGGGACCTCTGGAAAGCACCGTATCGAGACGGCCTGTCCATGTAGGTTCAAACTGCCCTTCAGCATATACGACATCGCTGATTGTGTTGGGAAAGATGGAACTGTTTAAACGATTCATAATTACAGTTGCAACAGCAAGAAGGGAATCATGGTCCTGCATGGCCTCACATTCTAGAATGGCGGCAAATACATCTAATTCACTTCCCGAAACATTAGCTGCATCACCGTTTACGATAGTACTGTCAGATTCCTCTTTGTCTGTGGCGGTATCGGTGCTTGTATTCGTATCTGTATCTGGTGTGGATACAGTCGGCTTAGAAGCCGGCTTATTATTCATTTTGCGTTCTTCTTCTGCTTTCCTGGCTTCTTCTGCCTTTCGAGCTTCCTCCGCTTTCCTGGCTTCTTCCTCACGGAGCATGGTCAACTGCACAGTAAATGTTGCAAGATCTGTAGAAGTTGCCTCGGCTGTTGCATTTAAATCAATCCTGCGCTGCTCTAATTGTTCCTGCAGCTCTTCCAGAGAAGCCTGCTGCTTCAGGAGTACCTGTTCCTGCTCGGCGATATCTTCTCGTATGGTCTGCAGTTGAATCAGCATATCGCGGTCATAGCTGCTGATATTTTCGATAAACTCTGCCTTATTTAGAAAATCAGTCATATTCTCTGCCGAAAAAAGCATTTCCAACAGTGATACATTTCCCACTTCATACATATATTTAATGCGTGTCTTCATATCTTCGTACCGCTGCGATTCATCTGCCTGTGCATCTGCAAGCGAATCACGGGTACGCAAAATTTCACTGTCGATAATTTCAATCTGATTTTTGACGGAGGAAATTTCATCGCTGATTTCTACCATTTCCTGATTGAGACCGTTCAGTTGTCCTGTCAAGGTACTGGTTTTATTTTCCAAATCTGCAATATCATCTGCCTTTACGGAGGTTGAAGGACTCAAAATGATAAGTGTGCAGATTAATAGAGCACCTGTTCGTAGCTTTTGTTTTACGCGAGGTTTCATAAATAAAATCCTTTCATATTCTCTATAAAATGAATTGCCTATGATAGTATACTACAAATTGCATAATTAATCAATTTTTGTTAAAATAAAATCACAAAATTTTGTAGTAAATTTTACCAATATGAATAATGAAAGGAAACGAAAAAATATGAATCATATAAGAATGATAGGAATTGACTTGGACGGAACCCTATTGACAACAGAAAAAAAATTACTTCCATTTACCAGACAGGTATTGGCAGAGGCAATCGAGAGAGGGATTCTGGTGGTGATGGCAACGGGACGTCCTTATTCGGGTATTTTAGAGGAAATCCGTACCTTTCCTGGATTACGCTATGCATTAACATCCAATGGAGCACGAATTTTGGATATGCAGACAGGGGAGGTATTGACGGAACATCTTCTTCCCTTGAAAAGTGCGAAAAAGGCATTGGAAATCTTACAGAAATATGATACATTACAAGAGGTATATTTCGATGGGCAGGGATACGCAGAAGAGAAAAAGCTTGAGCTGATTTCACGCTACCATCATAATCCGCATATGTGGGATTATGTCCGGAAATCAAGAAAACCTGTTCCAAGCATCTCAGAGCTGGTTGCCAGGAAGAATCAGGATATGGATAAGGTCCAGGCATTGTTTGCAGACATGGATGAGCTTAGCAGAGCCTGGAAGGAATTAGGGCAGTATGAAGAACTTGTACTTGTATCTTCCCTTGGCTATAATATTGAGATTAATGCGGTTGGTGTGGATAAGGGCAGGGGACTTATGGAATTGGGGGAACTGCTTGGAATCAGGCCGGAAGAAATTATGGCTTGTGGAGATGGGGATAATGATATCCAGATGTTGGAAAAAGCAGGCATTGGTATAGCTATGGGAAATGCCCTGGAGAATGTAAAAGCAGCCGCGGATTATGTGACGGAAACCAATGATGAAGAGGGAGTTGCAAAAGCTATTATAAAGTATGCATTTTGTAAAACAGGAGGAAAACAATGTTAGAGGCATTAAAAGTAATTATTTTAGGGATTGTGGAAGGTATCACAGAGTGGCTTCCCATTAGCAGCACAGGACATCTTATCCTTGTGGAAGAATTTATAAAGCTGGACTTGAGTGAGGCTTTTGTTGAAATGTTTAATGTGGTGATTCAGCTTGGGGCAATCATGGCAGTGGTTGTGATTTATTTTCATAAACTGAATCCATTCTCTCCGAGAAAGACAGAAAAGCAGAAGATGTTGACCATACAGCTTTGGGTGAAAGTCATTATTGCGGCAATACCGGCAGCGGTGATAGGGCTTCTCTTTGATGATATGATAGAAGAGAAATTTATGAATGCATATGTGGTGGCCGCTACCTTGATCATCTATGGTATTTTATTTATTGTAGTCGAGGAAAGTCATAAGAATAAGCAGCCCCAGGTAACAAAGCTTTCAAAGCTGACGATACCAATGGTGTTGATTATAGGTGCATTTCAGGTGCTTGCATTGATTCCAGGAACTTCCCGGTCAGGAGCAACAATCATCGGTGCGTTACTGATTGGGACAGCAAGAGGTGTAGCAGCAGAATTCACTTTCTTTTTAGGTATTCCGGTGATGTTCGGGGCCAGTTTCCTGAAGATTGTAAAATTTTTGATGGAAGGAGCCGGAATTACCGGACAGGAATTTTTCCTGCTTCTGCTCGGATGCGGAGTATCTTTTGGAGTATCTGTTTTTGCCATTAAATTTTTGATGCAGTACATAAAGAACCATGACTTTAAGGCCTTTGGGTACTACAGGATCGTACTTGGAGTTATTGTGCTGTTGTATTTTGGAATTTCGGGATTGCTGAAAGCATAACATGGGACGGTGCAGCATTTTATTTTGTAAATATATGAAAAAATTATACAGTTCAGCCATGCGTGAATGTGAATTTATAGACGTTATGGCTGGATTGTTTATTTTTTTGAATAAAATGACAGGCAAGGCTTGAAATTTCGTAAAAACATGATAGAATATTTAAATGTGTGCATGATTATACATTGTCGGACAAAGTCCGCCCGCTTGTAAAAGCATGAATTGCGGGATACCCATTGGGTATACATTTAGGTATGCATATTCAATCTGTACAGAGGAAACTCCTGTACAGCGCATATCATGGGAAGTCCAGGCATATTTTCCTATGATATCACGAAAAAGGCTGCTGTCCATGTAATGGACAGCAATACAAAAGAAGCAATAAGTATTCCAAGCGTACAAAAATAAGGAGGAGCAACTATGAAAAAGAAATTATTAAGCCTTGTATTGATTGCGGCATGTGTATTTTCTATGGCAGCATGCGGCGGTTCAGACGAAGGAGATGCGAAGGACTCAGGAGAGACTGCAGGACAGACAAGTGAGTCAGATGCAGAGGACGCATCTGAGGATGATGCCAGTGAGGGTGGAACCCTGATTATGGCGACAAATGCAGAATTTCCGCCGTATGAATACCATGATGGCGGTGAGATTGTAGGAATTGATGCAGAGATTGCACAGGCAATCGCTGAGGAACTGGGAATGACCCTGGAGATTGAAGATATGGCTTTTGACTCTATTATTACAGCGGTTTCCAGCGGAAAAGCAGATGTGGGGCTGGCAGGTATGACAGTAGACCCGGATCGTCAGAAGAATGTGAATTTCTCTGATACTTATGCCACAGCAGCACAGGTGATCATTGTAAAAGAGGACAGCGCTATTACCGGCCCGGATGAATTGACAGGAAAGAAAATTGGCGTACAGCTTGGAACGACTGGAGATATTTACGCTGAGGACATCGAGGATGCTGAAGTAGAACGTTATAACAAAGGAATGGAAGCTGTTCAGGCATTGCAGCAGGACAAGATTGATGCAGTGGTAATTGATGGGGAACCTGCAAAAGTCTTTGTGGCAGAGAACGAAGGACTGAAGGTTCTGGATGAGCCGCTGACGGAGGAAGAATATGCCATCGCAATTGCAAAAGACAATGATGAACTGCTCGAGAAGGTAAACACAGCGCTTGCGGCATTGAAAGATTCAGGGAAACTGGATGAGATTGTAGCAAAGTATATCTCAGCAGATGAGTAATAACTATAAACCAGGCATATAGACTGCTGTTAGTTATCTTGAGGAAGATGAGGAATAGAGCATGCTGCAAGAAAGGTTTTACGATAATTTTATTAAGGATGACCGTTGGGAGTATATATGGGAAGGTCTGATGGTGACACTGCAGGTGACTTTTTTTGCGGTCCTTCTGGGAATCGTTATTGGTTTTCTGATTGCAATTATAAGGTCTACTTACGACAAGACCGGAAAAATGAAGATTTTAAATTTTTTCTGTAATGTCTATCTTACAGTTATTCGCGGTACTCCGGTAGTGGTACAGCTTTTGATTATTTATTTTGTGATTTTCGGCAGTGTTGATATCAGTAAGGTATTTGTAGCAATTATGGCGTTTGGTATTAATTCCGGTGCGTATGTGGCAGAGATTTTCCGGTCAGGTATCATGTCGATAGACAACGGACAGTTTGAGGCAGGCAGAAGCCTTGGATTTAACTATACACAGACAATGCGGTATATCATTATGCCCCAGGCATTTAAAAATGTCCTTCCGGCACTTGGAAACGAGTTTATTGTCCTGTTGAAGGAGACCTCGGTTTCAGGTTATATCGCACTGCAGGATTTGACTAAGGGCGGAGATATTATCAGGAGCCGTACATACGACGCATTTATGCCTCTTCTGGCCGTGGCACTGATTTATCTGGTTATGGTCATGATATTCACTAAATTGGTGAATATGCTTGAGAGGAGGCTGAGAAACAGTGACCACTAATGGGGATGTATTAATCAAAGTAGATGATATCCATAAAGTGTTTGCAAACAGCCTGCATGCTCTGAATGGCGTCTCAGACGAGATATTAAAGGGAGAAGTTGTTGTGATTGTAGGGCCTTCCGGTTCCGGGAAGTCAACATTCCTGCGGTCATTGAATCTGTTGGAAGTTCCTACTTCCGGACATATTTATTTTGAAGGAGTGGATATCACAGGAAAACAGACCGATATAGACAAACATCGCCAGAAGATGGGAATGGTGTTCCAGCATTTTAATCTGTTCCCGCATAAAACGATTTTGGAGAATGTGACACTTGCCCCGATTAAGCTTTTGAAAAAAAGTCAGGAAGAGGCTGACAGGCAGGCAAGAAAACTTTTAAAGAAGGTGGGGTTGGAAGAAAAAGCAGATGCTTATCCGTCCCAATTATCAGGAGGCCAGAAGCAGAGGATTGCGATTGTGCGCTCCCTGGCGATGGATCCTGATGTGATGCTGTTTGACGAACCGACTTCCGCGTTGGATCCGGAAATGGTCGGGGAAGTTTTGGAATTGATGAAGGAGCTTGCCCATGATGGAATGACTATGGTAGTGGTGACACATGAGATGGGATTTGCGAAAGAAGTTGCCACCAGAGTGCTCTTTATGGATCAGGGACAGATTAAGGAGCAGGGGACGCCGGAAGAGTTCTTTGGAAATCCAAAGGATCCGAGGTTGCAAGAATTTTTATCAAAGATTTTGTGACAGAAAAAGTATAAGATTGTCTAAAAGGTGGAATAGAGTCTTACTGATTTTCAGAAATTGGAAGGTCAGTAAGACTTTTTTGAAAATAAAGGAGTTTATATGAAATATGAGCGTATTTCAAAAGGAGAATTTTTGGAACGTCCCAACCGATTTATTGCCTATGCGCAGTTGGCAGGAAAGAAAGAGGTGGTCCACGTAAAAAATACAGGACGGTGTGCAGAGCTGCTGATTCCGGGGGCATCCATCTATGTACAGGAAAGTGATAATCCTGCCAGAAAAACAAAGTGGGATTTGATCAGTGTAGAAAAGGGTACCAGAATGATTAATATGGATTCCCAGATTCCTAATCGAGTGGTGAGGGAATGGGTGGAGTCTGGCAATCTGGGAGATGATATCTGTCTGGTGAAACCAGAGACAACTTATAGAAATTCAAGGTTTGATCTGTATGTTGAGACAAAGGAGCGCAAGATTTTTATTGAAGTAAAAGGGGTGACGCTGGAGGAAAATGGTGTGGTGCGATTTCCGGATGCACCCAGCGAGCGGGCAGTAAAGCATTTGCAGGAACTTGGAAAGGCTGTGAAGGATGGCTATGAGGCCTATGTGTTCTTTGTGATTCAAATGAAGGATGTCCGGTATTTTACACCGAACATGGATACACATCCGGCTTTTGGTGAAGCTTTAAAGGCGGCGAAGGCAGATGGAGTAAAAATATTAGCCTATGACTGTCAGGTGTCTGCAGATAGTATTCAGATTGCAGATCCGGTTCCCGTTGTACTGGAAAGCCCGAGACTGAAAGAGACAGTGGAGCCAGTCACAGCATGGTACCTGGAAAATAAGAGGGACCTGCCCTGGCGGAATACTTCGGATGCATACCGTATCTGGGTATCAGAGATTATGCTGCAGCAGACACGGGTTGAAGCTGTGAAACGTTATTATGAACGTTTTCTGCGGGAACTGCCCACAGTAAAAGAACTGGCAGATGTTCCGGAGGACAGGCTGATGAAGCTGTGGGAAGGGCTGGGATACTATAACCGCGTGAGAAACATGCAAAAGGCAGCGCGCCAGGTGATGGAGGAATATGGAGGAGAATTTCCACATACATATGATACAATCAAGTCTCTCACAGGAATTGGAAATTACACGGCAGGTGCCATTAGTTCTTTTGCATTTGGAATTCCAAAACCGGCAGTAGACGGGAACGTACTCAGGGTCTTATCGCGTGTGCTTGCAAGCGAAGAGAATATTATGAAAGCAGATGTACGCGCGAAGATGGAGCGTGCAGTGGAGGAAGTGATTCCGAAAGAGGCCGCATCGGATTTTAATCAGGGATTGATTGAATTGGGGGCTCTTATATGCGTTCCGAATGGAGAACCCAAATGTAAGGTTTGTCCCCTTGCTGCGCTTTGCCTCGCCAGAGAGAAGGGAATTCAAGACCAACTTCCGGTGAGAACAAAGGCGAAGGCAAGGAGAATTGAAAAAAAGACTGTTTTTATTTTCAGGGATACAGAAAAAGTAGCAATCCGAAAGCGTCCTTCAAAGGGACTGCTTGCCGGCCTGTATGAGCTGCCCAATGTGGAAGGGCATCTGAGCCAAAGGGAAGCAGTGGCTTATGGGAAATCCATTGGTCTGATTCCAATCCGCGTACAGAAGCTGGGAGAGGCAAAGCATGTTTTCAGTCATATCGAGTGGCATATGACAGGCTATGAAATGTTGGTCGATGAATTGGAAAGAAATTGCAGTGCGGAGATGATTTTTGCTGAGAATAAAGAATTGGAGACGGTGTATTCTATTCCTTCGGCTTTCGAATTTTATATGTCAGTTTTCCGAGATTTCTCAAATGCTTGATTTGCAGTATACAAATGAGTATGATATAATTTTTATAAAGTAAGGGAGGGTAACAGACATGAGTGAGAAGGTGGAGTTATCCAGGCAGCAGCAAAAGTCGAAGGAGACGAAAGACCGGATTTTTCGGGCAGCAAAGCAGATTTTGAAGAAAAAGGGATATGAAGAGCTATCCATTAAGAATATCTGCGAGGAAGCAGGTGTTTCTAATGGCAGCTTTTATCATCATTTTAAGACGAAGGATGACTTGCTTTCCTATTATATAGAGGAACAACCAAGTATTAATCCAGAGCTTTTGGAGTTGCCGCGCAATGTAGATGAGGCTAAAATTGCGATTATCAGGGTATATCTGAATTATGTAGAGTACTGCAGAGAATTGGGAGTAGAATTCATGTCCGGATATTATAATCCGAAAAATCAGGCATTGAATGCTGCAATACGCACAGAACGACCATACCCCATCGTGACAGTGCAGGCATATGTGGAAAAGGCGGCCATTGCAGGAGTAATTCGCCTGAATGTGGACATTGAGTCATTTACCACAGATATCCGAATGATTGTGATTGGAAATGTATTCGAGTGGTGTCTGCGTAATGGAGAAGCAGATTTTGAGGGAAATATGAGACGTTCCCTTGGAAAGTATCTGGACAGTACAGTCTTTTGAGAAGAGAAGACTTTTTTGCGGTCCTCGGAGGTAACACATGAAATATACTTTTATTGTAAATCCAAAATCACGTTCCGGACGCGGAGGGATGATTTGGAATCTGGTGGAGCCAGAATTAAAGAAAAGAAGAATTGATTATCAGGTATTTTATACACAGCATGAGCGTCATGCGATGGAAATTACTGCGGAGATTACTGCCGACGGACAGGGACACACATTAGTGGTAGTAGGCGGTGACGGGACGGTCAATGAGGTTGTCAATGGAATTTATGACTATTCTAAGATGGTCCTTGGATATATACCAACTGGCTCCGGAAATGATTTTACCAGGGCTTTGCAGCTTCCTACTGATTTTCATGAAGCATTGGAGATTATCCTTCATACAGGCAGAAGGATTCCCATGGATGTGGGGCGTGTAAGCTGTGCAGGAAATACATATCGATTTGCGGTCAGTACGGGAATTGGATTCGATGCTGCGGTCTGCCACCGGGCAGCAGTGTCTTCCGTAAAAACGGTGCTGAATAAGCTAGGGCTTGGGAAGCTGACCTACCTTGCAATTGCGTTAAGACTGCTCTTAGCCCAACGTACAGGCAGGGCGGAAATCTGTCTGGATGGGGATGAGCAGAAAAGATTTGAACATACGTATTTTGCAGCGGTGATGAATCATCCTTATGAAGGCGGCGGGTTCTTTTTTTGTCCAAAAGCAGAGATTGGAGACAAAATGCTGGATGTGATTGTGGCATCGGAATTGCCGAAATGGAAGATTTTGCTGCTGCTGCCCACCGCGTTTAAAGGAAAGCATGTGAAATACAAAGGAATTTCGATTTATAGATGCAAAAAGATTTCTGTTAAAATGAGTGAGAAGCAGCCAATCCATGCAGACGGTGAGCCGATTGCTGTGGAACAGGAAATGACAGTGACTCTGGAGTCAGAACAACTTCAAGTGATTGCACCATAAATATTAGTAAAATATGGTTGTTGTTCGGGGCATCATGCATTGTAATAAAAGATTTGCAAATGTTTATAAATCTTTTGTGAACGTCCTTGTCGTTATAAGGGATTCGTGCTATAATCGGGAAATGAAAAGTACAGGGGATTGATTTAGCTTTATAGTTCGGCAATACTGCCTGCATGGCCGGACTGTAAGATTTTCTAAGAGGGAGCGTTTCATATGACCAAAAAGGAAAGGGCGGCACAATTACTGAGGAAATATAGGCATGGCTGGGTATTTAGTTATCTGTTGATCTATCTGCTGTGGTTTTTTTATCTTGAAAAGCATGTGACGAAGAATTATCTGGTACTGCATGCTGCGATAGACGATAAGATTCCATTTATAGAATATTTTATTATTCCGTATTTGTCATGGTTTGTTTTTATTGCAGTGGTATTTTTATATTTCTTTTTTACGGATGTAGAAGGGTTTTATAAGCTTGCCAAGCTGATGTTTACCGGGATGACAATTTTTCTGATTGTTTCCACATTGATTCCGAACGGCGTACATTTACGCCCTTATGTATTTGAGCGGGATAATATTTTCGTAGATATGGTTAGAATGTTATATTGGGCAGATACACCGACGAACGTGATGCCTAGTATCCATGTGTATAATTCACTAGCAGCATGCATTGCCATCTATCACAGCAGGAAGCTTCAAGAGCATAAGATAGTGTGCCATGCGGCTTACTGTCTTGCTGCGCTGATTATACTTTCCACATTATTCTTAAAGCAGCATTCTGTGATTGATGTGATGACAGCTTTTGGAATGGCATATACATTGTATCATGTTTTCTATATACCGGAAGGACACCGGTATATGAAGGAAAGGCGTGTGAAAACAGCTCTTTTATCAAGTAAGTGAAAGTGATGAGGAGGAAGAGAGAAACTATGGGTAAGATTATGTTGACAGGAGACAGACCTACCGGAAGGCTGCATGTAGGCCATTATGTGGGTTCTTTGAGAAGAAGGGTGGAGCTGCAGAATTCCGGAGGGTTTGACGATATTTTTATAATGATTGCGGATGCGCAGGCATTGACAGATAATGCAGATAATCCGGAGAAGGTACGGCAGAATATTATTGAGGTGGCATTAGATTATCTGGCATGCGGACTGGACCCGGAAAAGTCTACTCTGTTTATTCAGTCGCAGGTGCCCCAGCTGTGCGAACTTTCGTTTTATTATATGAATCTGGTAACGGTGTCCAGATTGCAGAGGAATCCCACTGTGAAGTCTGAGATTCAGATGCGGAATTTTGAGGCAAGTATACCGGTAGGCTTTTTCACATATCCAATCAGCCAGGCGGCAGATATCACCGCATTTAAAGCAACGACAGTTCCGGTTGGGGAAGACCAGCTTCCTATGCTGGAGCAGACAAAAGAGATTGTAAGAAAATTTAATTCCCTGTACGGGGATACATTGATTGAGCCGGAAATTCTTCTGCCGGATAATCAGGCATGTATGCGCCTGCCGGGAATTGACGGCAAGGCAAAGATGAGTAAGTCATTGAATAATTGTATTTATCTTTCGGAAGAGCCGGATGAGATTAAGCAGAAAGTGTTCAGCATGTTTACGGATCCGACGCATATTCGTATTGATGATCCAGGGAAACTGGAAGGGAATACGGTTTTTACTTATTTGGACGCATTCTGCAAGCCGGAACATTTTTCAGAATTTTTGCCGGAATATGCAAGTCTGGATGAACTTAAGGCTCATTACAAGCGCGGTGGATTGGGAGATATGAAGGTGAAGCGTTTTCTCAATTCAGTCCTTCAGGCTGAGTTAGAGCCAATCAGAAACAGAAGGAAAGAGTATCAAAAGGATATTCCGTATGTATATGAGATTTTGAGAAAGGGTAGTGAGAAGGCGGAAAAGGTGGCTGCGGAGACATTACGCGATGTAAAAGCCGCGATGAAGATTAATTATTTTGATGACCAGGAATTGATTTCTAGCCAGGCAGAAAAGTTTCATCAGTCATAGTATAGAATGATGAAAGCCTCGTTGTTTACAGACAGCGGGGCTTTTATTTTGATATACAAAAACAGCAGGATATCCATCCTGCTGTTCTTTGACGTGCGATAGAGGATTCGAACCCCCGACCTTCTGGTCCGTAGCCAGACGCTCTATCCAGCTGAGCTAATCGCACAAAATGATAAAGCCGCTCACAACATAAACTAGTATATAATAGAAGAGCGGCTTTGTCAAGTTCTAAAATGAATTTATTTCCAAAAATTATTTATCGGTATTATTTTCCTTCCGCCAAAGGATTCGGGAACAGATGTCTTGGAATTCCATCTACCATAACCGGTGATACGTCTCCCTGAATCAGAGGACGAACATAGTTTACAAATTCATCTGTTACATAGTCAGCGTCTTCGTTCATCCATTCTCTTGGAACAAGCTTTTCGTCGTTGGCAATCTTATGAACATCCTTCACCTCTGTTCCAGCCTGATACGGATCGTCAGACAGACGCTGGATGACTACCATCTTTCCGGTGTCGCCTTCATCTGCAGCCTTCACAGCAGCACCGCCTACCTGATATCCTTCCAGTATATCTACACGGGAAGCACAGTGGGAAGCTGATCTCTGCAAAGTACTCAACTCAATGGCGCGGGCTTTGCATCCGATATCTCCTGTAATATAGCTTGCAAGATAATTTGCAGTACCGGAAAGCTGCTTATGTCCAAATGCATCTACGAAGTCAATACTCTGTCCAAGCTCGCATACATAGCGGCCGTCAGCCAGACGGATTCCCTCAGATACAGCAACAACAACGGATGACTTGCGTGTAAGGATTTCTCTTACCTTTGCACCGAATTTCTCAATATCAAATGTAACTTCCGGCAGATAAATCAAATCTGGTCCGGAACAGTCCTCTCCTTTTGCAAGTGCAGCGGCACCGGTCAGCCATCCGGCATTTCTTCCCATGATTTCTACGATAGAAACCAATCCCTTAGAGTATTCCAGGCAGAAGCTGTCGCAGATAATCTCTTTTACAGATGTACCGATATACTTGGCAGCGCTTCCGTATCCTGGTGTATGGTCTGTGAGCGCCAAATCATTATCAATTGTCTTCGGGCAGCCGATGAAGCGGGTCTTGAATCCCGTAATGATTGCGTAGTCGGATAACTTCTTGATGGTGTCCATGGAATCATTGCCGCCGATATAGATAAATGCTTCAATATTCAGTTTTTCAAGGATTTCAAAAATCTTGTCATACACATCCCGGTCTTCATGAATCTCCGGCAGTTTATAACGGCAGGAGCCAAGAAAAGCGGCAGGAGTCCTCTTTAACAACTCTGCATCCAGCTCTGTTGTGATATAGTCAGACAGATCGATATACCTTTCCTGCAAAAGTCCCTGAATTCCGTGAAGCATTCCATACACCTTTCCGGCTCCACGATCCTTGGCGGTGCGGTATACACCGGCAAGACTTGAATTGATAGCAGCGGTAGGGCCGCCTGATTGACCAACGATTACATTTCCCTTCATGATATCTACCTCCATATATTTTTTGTGATTATATCAGTGTTTTTACGAATTCGATTTCTATCGGGTCAAGCGATAAGTAAATCGGCAGAACACATTTGCTCTGCAAAAACCCACATGTACTAGTTTAGTGTATTTTTACCAATTTGTAAAGAAGAATATAAAAGAAGTATGCAAAAGAAGTAGCAAAAAGTGCTTGCATTTTATTGAAAAATAAAGTATGATACATTTACTCTGATTCCAATTCATATAATCTGTTTTATCGCAATCAGTTCTGGTTTAAATTTTCAAAGGTATTTTAAGAGCAAGACTTAATATTGCCGATATTGTAGGAAGGAGTGGATGCATATATTGTAGCAAATTATGATGTGTTAAAGTTTATAGAGCATGGGGGACGCTGCCGGCCGGCAATGGACTATCTTCCGGGAGAACTGTTGATATACAGGCTGAAACGCTGTCCGGAAGTGGAAAAGGCGCTTTTGTTCGACTGGATAAAGCAATTGCTTTATCAGTTAGAGTTGTTTCATCGGTGCCGTAATCATGAGAGTTACCGCTATCTGAATCCATACAGTGTATTGGTAACGCAGGAGGAAAAGCTGCTTTTGCTAGATTTGGAGGCGGAAAGCAATGAGTTTGTCCTGCGGAATCTGCAGAAGCGTGCCATGCGGAATCATTTTGTAAAACCAGTCGTCAATATCAGGGAAAACACGAAAATTTCCCTCGATCTATATGGTTATGCGAAAACCATACAATTCATCCTGGCCAACGTAAATGTTGAGCCTTCATTGACAAAACGAGAAGAAAATCGGTTAGAAAAAATCATTGACAAGTGTCTTTGTGAAAATCAAAAAAAACAATATGAAGATTTAAAGCAGATTAAGAAAGAGCTTCCGTCCATACAGGACCGAAGATGGAAAATACAGAAGAAATGGGGAATCGTGTCTGCCGTATTGGCAGGGCTTCTCATTGTTTTTCTTGTATTTTTAAGGAATAATCAAACGGAAAAAGAACAACAGCAATTGCAGGACTATGCTGGGAATTATGGAAATTTGCAGTCAGAGCAGCAAGTAATGATAGAAAATGCAGAAGAAGGAGGGATACAGACAACAGGCTTCGATGGTGAGGGTTTCCCCACAGATACGAAGCGCGGAAATGTAGAACGCATGGAGGAGAAAAGCTATGTTCCTGATGGGATGACGGAGGTCTCGGAGGGTGTGGATGCCTTGCAGGAGTACATGCTCCGCAATACGTCGCAGGATAATTGGGAAATCATAGAACAGGGCGAGGAGCTGAAAAGAGAGCTGTTACGATATTTAGCGGCGGCATATGACCGTGAGGATATGAAAGAAAAGGCGAAAGAGGCCTATGAGGAGTTGTGCAGAGTTGAGGTACAGGAGGAATTACTGGAATCTGCATATTTGAGAAGGATTGCTTTAGAGATGGAGCAGAATCAGGAGACTGCATTTCAGACAGGAAAGGAGGCAATGCAGAATCTTCCTCATTCAAAGTCTCTGGCAGAGAAGTATTTGGAAATTTTAAAAGGACGGGAAGGAATGACAAAAGAAGAATGTAAAAAGGAACTGGAGGCTCTGTTGGAACAGTTCCCGGCTTTGAAGGACTCGAAAAGCTGTCAGGAACTGGAGCGAGCATATGGTCTGACGGAAGGAGTGAAAGAGAATGAAGAAAAAGATATGTCTGCTGGGAATTAGTATGGTCGTGCTTTTCCTGTTTTGTGCGGTTACTGTGCAGGCAAAGGAGGAGATTGAGAAAGATCCGGTGACAGGTGGAGATGAAGAGCCGGAGCCTCTGAAGCCCTCAGTGAAACCGATAGAAGCTATGCTTATGCCAGAAATTCAATATCCGGAGATAGATGGCAGGAATGGATATTATAAATCGTATCCGGAGATTCACATTATCCATAGAGAACCTGAAGCTATAACAAAATATGAGTTGATTGCAGCTGACGGTTCGAAAAAGCAGGGAATCCTTGAGTTGAAAAGCGGAACAGAAGAATCTATACATTTCTCAGGAGAAGGACTGAAAGATGGGGAGAGCATCCTGCACGTATCTATGGAGCGTAAGGAGGTAAAGCTTCCGGACAATACGGAGGAATCAGATGGGAGCGGAGATTCAGAGAAGGCAGAGAATTCCGGCGGAACAGATGGATTAATGAAAAAGGCCGTGTACAATAACGAAGAACTGACTGACGAAGATGAGGCAGCGGGAGAAGTAGAAAAGGTTGTATTTACAAAGGAAATTCATTTCCTAGTAGACACGAAGATACCAGAAAAAGTACGTTTTCTTTACAACCAGGCAACAGACAGAGGAACAATTTGCGTTAATGAACCTCTGGAAATAACATTAAAGAGCGAAGATGCGGGAAGCGGTGTGGAAGCCATTCACTATCAGACAAGTGACGGAACTGCCGGAGTGCTTCCAGGAGGAAATGGCAAGATTGTGCTGCATCCGGGGTTCCATGGGAAAATACAGGCATATACTGTGGACAAAGCCGGGAACCAATCAGAATCTGTTGAATCTGAGACCATTCTTTGTGAAAATAGTTCCCCCGAAATTTTCATTCGGACACAAGGGAATGGGGAACTATGGCACTCCGGTCCGGTGAAGGTTCATGTGGATGTATCTGATTCCGGCCTGAGTTCCGGAATACGAAGCTTAAAATGTTATACCGCAGGTACAGTGACTGTACAAGAAGAAAATGCTTTCAGTGCGGGGGTCACCAGTATGCAGGCTGATTTTGTTGTGGATATTCCATCAGAAGGCGGAAATGGAATACCGGTTGCTGCGGAGGCCGTAGATTGGGCAGGCAATTATCATACGGAAAATATTTTACTCTATATTGATAATTCTCCTCCCATTATCCAAAGTAAGGGAGTCCACGATAAGATGATCACGGGTGAACCTGTAAAAGGAAGGGTTACATTCCGGGAAGAAAATGTCCTTACATATCGAAAGATGGAAATTTGGAAAATAAACTCGGATAAGGGTAAAGAGCAGTTGGACAAGAGAGAAGAACAGGAGAGTGGAACCACTTTGGCAGATGTTAGCTGGGACATTTCCATTGAGAAAGATGGAGTCTATGAAATTTATGTTACAGCAAAGGATTTGGCGGGGCATAAAAGCGAACAGCGTTATCAGGTTACCGTTGATAGAACGAATCCTGTTATCCGTTATGTGGACCAGATGCAGGGCGTTTATGTTCCGTATTTCCAATGGAATTACGGAAAGGAAGAGGTGGTTCAGGATTCAACAGACTATTCTTATGCAATCTGGCTGGATGGAGCATTTTATAATACAGGCACAAGAATAGCAGAGGAAGGTTCCAGATTACTGCAGGTGGAAGCAGTAGATGCAGCCGGAAATAAATCGACGGCAGAGGCTGTTTTTCAAATCGACCACACGCCGCCAAAAATCCGTATCTATGACGTACAGGATGGAATATCTTATGAAGAAATGGCAGCAGTCAGCGTTTCAGTGGACGGAAAAGGGGAGTATTTGAAAGGAATTACCGTGAATTCTGAAAAAAAGCGGTTGGAAACAGGATGCCAGATTTTTCGGCAGACATTTCAAGAACCTGGTGATTACCAAATCAGGGTTTTGGCAGAGGACTTGGCAGGAAACCAGGAAAATGAACAGGTGACATTCCGTATTGAAGAGCAAAAGAGAATGTCAGGGAATGTGTGGAAGCCTGTAACTAAGATTTTTAGAAATAACAATGTAACGACAGGTTCTCAAAAAACAACGGTGGATAATGTAGAAGAGCCCAATCGGCTGGCTGCACTCTGTCTGGCATTATGTCTGGGATTGGTGGTGCTGACGGCCGTGCTTAGACAATGGTGGGTTCGCAGAGAAAGAAAAGGTTAACATGTTGACGAAGGTATATCTGCCATGATTTAAAATGGCGGGGAGCAGGTTACAGACTCGTAGTATAGGAATACCGCTATGCATAAAGAAAGGCGATGGATTTGCCGGAATTTATGTGTGGCGGTATTTTCTGCAGACAGAAATTTCAAGATAGAAATTTTATTTTTCTGTGGTTGTACTGAGTTTTAAAATCGGTTATACTTATAGCTTATAAAAAGGAGTATGGTCGATATGAGCAGAGGAACAGATTTTTTAATATATGTGACAGATAAATTAAAGAAGAGAATCGTGGAGATTAATGAAAATATTGAGGAAGTGCAAAAGGATATTGAAGGAATGCACGAATACTACTGGGAAAATTATACGGAAATGGATCAGTACGGGTATGAAGATTTTGATAATCAACAGGCTCTCCTGACGCAGGTCAATGCGAATCAGGAAAATCTGAAAACAAGACATCGATATCGTAAGATGTTAGATTCGCCTTTTTTCGGCAGTGTAGATTTCGTCTATGAAGGGGAAGAAGAGCCGGAGATTTTTTATATTGGGATTGGAAATTTTGCTGAAAAGCGGGGAGGATTGCCATTAATTTACGATTGGCGTGCTCCGGTGAGCAGCCTGTTTTATGACTATGATAAGGGGAAGGCATTCTATGAGGCTCCGTTAGGGCGGATGGACGGGGAGATATATTCTAAATGGCAGTATAAAATCCGCAGCGGCAGAATGATTTATGAATTTGAGAGTGATATGAAGATTGATGATGATATTCTGAAGCAGGAACTAGGGGCAAATAGTGACACACAGTTGAAAAATATTGTCCGCACGATTCAAAAGGAGCAGAATGCCATTATCCGGAATACACAAGATAAGATATTGGCTATTCAGGGTGCGGCGGGGAGCGGAAAAACTTCGGTGGCGCTTCACCGTATTGCATATCTGCTGTATCACGACAGGGAAAATCTGAGTTCTTCTAATATATTGGTTTTGTCGCCGAACAGTGTGTTTTCAGATTATATTTCCCATATCCTTCCGGAACTTGGTGAAGAAAATATCCGGGAAATGAGCTTTGACCTGTTTGCGTATCGAGAACTGCAGGATACGGTTTCAGACTGTGAAGACCGATATCATCAGATTGAAAGACTTATACAAATGCCGTGCATATCTGCTGAAAAAACTCAGGAGTCCGAAGCAGGCAGTTCAGCGGAGGGTAGGATTAAGGACATGATTTGGCAGGAGGAGGATTCCCGGTATCGCTGGAAACAGTCGGAAGAATATGTGCGGGCGTTGGAAGGCTTTTTGGTGGATTTAGAGGATTGGCTGGTTGATTTTCAAGACGTAGAATATAAAGGAATGGAGATGAAGGCCGAACAGATTTTAAAGATGTTCTATTATAAATTTTCCGGCACACCATTACTGGCAAGAATGGGGATGGTAAAAGATTATTTTATTGATGAATATGAGACATTGCATGATAAGACATTGCCGGAAGATGAACTGGCAGTGATTCAAGAGAAGTTTGAGAGCATGTATGTAACGACAGATTTGTATGAAATCTATAACTGGCTATTGGAGGAATATAGCTACCCATTACTTCCGGATGTACCAATAGAAAAAAGAGTTCTTTCCTATGAAGATGTCTATCCTGTTTTGTATTTAAAATACCGTCTCTGTCCGGAGACGGTACACAGAGAAATCCGGCATTTGGTCATTGATGAGATGCAAGATTACTCTTATCTGCAATATGTGATTCTGGAACGTTTATTTTCCTGCAATATGACGATACTCGGCGACCGTGCCCAGACAATGGATGAGAAGCCAAAAGATGTGCTTCGATTTCTGTCTGGAATATTTGGGAAGAACATACGGCGCATCGAAATGAATAAAAGCTACAGGAACACGGCAGAGATTGCTGAATATGCCGAAAATATTGCAGAGGTAAGAGGAATAGAGTATATTCAGAGACATGGGAAAGAAGTCGTGGAAGGTGTGTATCCAACCTGGGAAGAGGCGTTGCAGGATGTATTGCATAGGGTGAATGTGGAATCGCACAGCAGAGATGAGGAAGAGGTACATGAAGCAGCAGATGCCGCCGGAGTAGATGATATGCAGAGAGAAGCAGCATTGCCGAACGGATATGAGACTGCGGCTGTATTGACAATGACAGAAGAAGAGGCAAAAAAAGCATATTTGTATTTAAAAGAGCGGAGCGAAGAGGTATCTTATATTGACAGGGATAGCAGCCGCTTCCGAAAAGGAATCACGGTGACAACCTTTTATCTGGCAAAAGGGTTGGAATTTGACCAGGTGTTTGTACTTGGCGGAGAGAGAAAAAGTGCGCTGTTCCGTCAGTTCCGTTATATTTGCGCAACAAGGGCGCTTCATGAATTGTATGTGTATGATTTGACTTGATTTGGAAAAATGGAATCATGATGAATTTATAATAGAATGGATGAAACTGAAGATGAAAAATAAAGAAACAAAGGCAGTCATAAAAATTTTGATTGCAGCCTGCGGCTGGGGATTGATTGGGGTATTTTCCCGACCACTGTCGGCAGCAGGCTTGAGTGCTATGCAGATTACATTTGTCAGGAGCATTATCGTGGCTGTGGGGATGGGAATTTTTCTCTTGGTGACAGACAAAAGTCTTTTTCATATCCAAATGAAAGATTTTTGGATGTTCTTGGGAACAGGGTTGATCAGTATCATATTCTTTAATATTTGCTATTTTATGACTATTGAACGGGCTACATTGGCTGCGGCTTCAATCCTTCTTTACACGGCGCCATGCTTTGTGATGCTGATGTCAGCCTTCTTTTTTCATGAAAAGATTACGAAGCAGAAAGTTGCTGCGTTGGTGTTGGCTTTTGCCGGCTGTGCGTTGGTCAGCGGAGTGGCAGGAGGCGGAATGAGTCTGTTTGCGCTATTGACCGGGATTGGATCCGGGCTGGGGTATGCTTCTTATAGTATATTTGGGACAGTGGCACTGAGAAAATACCATACATTTACCGTAATCTTTTATACTTTTGTGGTTGCTTCTGTGGGGATGCTTCCATTTGCGCATCTTCTTGTTACAATGTCGGTGCTGATTGGAAGTGCAGGCTCGCTTTTGAGCGGGGCAGGATTAGGACTTGTTTCCACGTTTATGCCCTACATATTCTATACCGGAGGACTGAAATATGTGGAGGCCGGAAAAGCGTCGGTGCTGGCTTTTGCTGAGCCGATGGTGGCTGCTATTGCCGGGATTGTGATTTTTAAGGAAGTGCTGCATCTGAAAAATGCGGCGGGAATTGTGCTGATATTTTTTGCAATTTTGTTGTTGAATGTTCCGGTGGGAGGAGTGAAAGGCGGGAATGTAGTGTAAATGGCGGGGGAATGCTGTTCGGTAATGTTGGGGGGAAGTACAATTCCATCATCGCATTTTAATAACTAGATAAGGACTTTACACCTAAATTTCCTTTTGATATAATAAAGATACCAAACAACGACACTACCATTATGAATGGGGAGGTGATAATATGGGGATGACAAACAAGCAATTTCAAGGTATTATCAGGTTGATTCTAATGCAAGTTGACAATGTTTTGAAAGTAGTTACTGACAACAAAGAGCTGCAGGAATTAAGAGACGTTTTGCAATCAATGTTAGAAGATGGCGATTGACAACTAAATAACCACAATTCAAAGGTGTAAAGTCTTTATTGAATCATTAAAGGCTTTGCACTTTTTTCAGTTCTGTCACCCACCTCCATCTTACAAAACTGTAAGACGAGAAATAGAACGAAAGCCTTTGTTTACAGGGTTTGTGGAATGTAACAGGTGAAGTTTACAACACTTTTACAACAGCATTCGAAAAGAGCCTTAATATAATAATTCAATATTTGGACATCAAAATAAGTCCCATAGTCAGTCGTTTTATGATTGATTATGAGGCTTATTTTGATGCCTAAATTTACAGACGTAAAAATCCTTGCATAAAAAGAGAAAATGTCTGTATGAGCCGTATAACGCATCACAGGGCTATCTTATAGCTCATAGCACATCCAAATAATGAAACAGCGATTTCAACGGTATTACAGTATCTCAAAATCATGTTTCTTGTGCAAACTTGCACAGTGAGAAATATATTCATCAAAAAAATGAAAGAGGAGGTCAGCATAATGGCAGACAACAAAGAAAACAAGGCAGTAAAGGAAATGGCAACAAAGAAACCGGAAAACAAGATTCAATTTTTCAATGAAAAGAAATGGATCATGGCGTATTGGTTTGGTACTCATAGAGTACAGTTTACGGAAAACGCTCTATGGGATCTATGGTGTAGATCCTGGGGAAATGATTTTAATGGAAAGTCAGACGAGAGATTCCAGGACATTGTTCTCTGGATTAAGGAAGTAAAAAGTACTATGAGTAAAGATGAAATCAAAAAGAAGAGGCGTGAAGTTGCTGACTGTCAACCTATGCCAGAGTACATAAAGAAACTAGCAGCAAAGAAAGGTTATTATGTGAAGAAATGCAGCACGAGGAAGCATCCGTCAAAGGTCAGCGGATATGCAATCTTTAAAAATAAGAAAGATAAGAAAGCGGTATATGGCAAGAAATTTGAATTGACAGCACATCGGGTAAAACAGATTTTAGAAGCGAAGGAGAACAAATAATATGGGTACACCAAAAAGAGATTTAGAGAACAGATTGACAAGAACAGATTTGATAAATGCGATTGCAAAAGAAACAGGGCTTGCAAGGAAAGATGCAAAAGTATTTTTTGATGCACTGATAAAGGTGATTACAAATGCGCTGAAAGAAAAGAAGCAGGTTTATATCAGATATTTTGGTTACTTTTATCCGCTTAAAGTTAAGGCAATGAAACTGAAAAACAATTTTGTTGATGGAGTGCTGCCGGAGCACACAAGGTATTGTTTTACATTTACAAATACTTTTATCAAGAACATGAAGAAAGCGGAGGGTGATAAATAGTGGATGGATATTTAGAATATGAAAGAATGTGGGGAATCGTAACAAAATATGATTCTAAACGTGGTTTTGGATTTATTAAGTCGAAAGTTGATAGACGCTCTTATTTTGTCCATGTATCTCAAATTCAGAATAGGACTTTGGAGCGTGGATATTTAGTTGAATTTGACGTAGGTATTAGTAAGAAGACAGGTAAAGAACAGGCAGAGAATGTTATTGTGATTGAGACACCAGTGGATAGAAATAAGCAGCGGGGCAAGTGATAAATCTTGCCTGCTGCCAGATAGTAAGTATTGATTATCAGAATAGAAAAGGGATTGATAATATGCAGTTTAAAGAATTAGTGTGGAAAGACGTTGTTTCAGACGGAGTGATTGTATGCAGTCATTGTGAAATCAATTTGTGCGGTGTTATCAAAATCGAGTTCCGCATCAACCATGAACCAGAAGAAAATAAGTATTATCTGTATTCTTTTGGTAAAGGCAGTATAAGGAGATTACAGCCTGATAAATATGATTCTGTAGAATTAGCAAAGGATGCAGCATACAAGACATACAGCAAAGAAATGGATAGGATTAAGAAAGCGGTTGATTTTCTGGTAGCAGAGGATATTTATTAGTGGATTATTTGATGAAAGCATAATCAAAAAATATTTCGCAATAGTAATAAAATAGGTTGAATATATCCTATAAATTACATATACTATAACTAAATATTTGATTTGGGAGATGTTTGATTATGAAAATTGATACAAATGCGATGGTTTCTATCACTGAGGCAAACCAGAATTTTTCCAAAGTAGCAAGATTAGTTGATGAACATGGTACAGCAGTTATTTTGAAGAATAATGTTCCCAGATATCTTGTGATTGATTTCAGCAAGGCTGAAAGGGATTCTGTTGCACCGGATGAAGATGTTTTGAATATATCAAAAAGGCTGATAGCCCAGAATAGAGAAGCATATGAGGTATTAGCAAAATGATTAGGCTGACCAAAGAACAGGTTTTGTTGCTTCATTCTCAATTGATAGAAGCTACAGGCGGTTGTGATGGGATTAGGGATGATGGACTGTTGGATTCAGCATTGGAAAGTCCCTTTCAGTCTTTTGGCGGTGAGGAATTATATCCAGGCATTCAGGCAAAGGCAGCAAGACTTTGTTATGGATTGGTAAAGAACCATGCAATGGTAGACGGTAACAAACGGATAGGAGTTCATACTATGCTGGTTTTTCTGGCATTGAATGGTCATGAGCTTGAATATACGCAAAACGAGTTGTCCGATTTGATACTTGATGTTGCAGATAGTAAAAAGAATTTTGAGGATATTTTACAATGGATATTGAGACATCAAGTATAATCATGCTGTAACTGGTGTGTACTTATAGGTGCAGTGCTTGATAAATCTCATGGCGAAAAATTCTGCTGTGAAATACAATTGAATATACAAAAAATATCAGGGAATCCAGTTCAGGATTCTCTTTTTAGTGTCCCCCGTTTTGGGGGCGCATCTATTATCACATCGAAAGGAAATATCAAAATAAAAATGAATAGTAAGAAAAAAATTGAGCAAAGAAAAGATTTCAAAGAATATCTGTCAATAGCAGATAAAAGAGTTTTGGATATTAAGAAAGCCGGAATAGAGCTTATTTCTAATGATGAAATATTTGTGCTGGTAAATGGGACAAATAATTACTGGATTTCAAATCATGGAAGACTGGTAAATAATCTGCGTAATAATTTCCACATGCATAAAACGGGATATGCACATTTTACGCTGAGTGGAATATACAGAAAAATAGATACATATACAGACAAGTTAGTCGCAGAACATTTTCTTGAAAGACTAGAAAAATGCAATAAGATTTGGCATATTGACAGGGATAAGGATAACTGCTTTTACAAAAATCTTGTATGGGTTAATAGTGATGAATACATAGATTTAGAGCGTGGGATTGTATATGTAGAGGAATTAGGCAGACAGCAGGAATATGTTCCGTACATCACATTAAAATCTAATGTTGCATATTCAATCTGGAACGGGATTTATATGCGGTGCTATAAAGAGAAGAATGTATATGAAGGTGCTTTCATGTGTGACTTATGGAAGAATAACAAAGATGCTTTTGCTGAATGGTGGAGTGCAGAATATTATGAATGCGAAGGTGAGTCGATGGCGGTTGATAAAGATTTGCTGTTCCCTGGTAATAAAGAATATTCACCCGAAAAATGCTGCATTATCCCACAGTCACTAAATACTATGTTATCCAATTGTAAGAAACATAGACTGCCTAAGTGGAAATCATCGTTAAATTTACCGCTTGGAGTAAGATTTGACAGAGGTATGGGAATGTATTATGGAGAAATTAGGCCGTATGGTCATGATGAGGTTATCAGATTGTCCTATTGGAAAACGCCAGAAGAGGCATTTGAGGAATATAAACGCCATAAACAAGCGGATATATTGATTATGGCAGATAAATATAAAAACAAGGTTCCTAAAAAGGTTTATGACGCATTATTAAAGGTTGAGGTACAGCCGTATTAAATTTAAGGAGGATTTTTTACAATGAATAAAACTATTACAGCAGAACAGAGATTGAATAATATCAAGTCATTATGTGCGGAGCGTGACCGCAAGGAACGTGATAAATTAAGGGCAAACAGGCTAGAGAGGGATAGAAGAGAAGAAGCTGAAAAGGAAAGAGTTCAGAATACAAATAGTATTTTAAATTCTTATATGGATAAAGTTAAGGAAAGAGAGAATCAACAGTCACAAGAGCGTAGTCGAGCTATGCAAAATATTCATGATGCAAATAATCGAAGAAAGGCAGAGAGTGACCTTAGAACAAAGGAAATGTCCAATGCGATAGATAGAGGAATAGCGATTGCAAGGGCAAATGAAAGTAAAATGGATGATTTTATGAGTAGAAATAAAAGATTATTGGATAAAGGCAGAGAAGCGGTTAAGAGGGAACAGAATAAGACATATTTTGGGTAAATTGGCATAATTGCATCAAAATGAATCATAATATGCAAAAAGCGATTGATTTTTAACTGAGTATATGATAGACTTTTATCTATAAATTTAAGCGTGAGTGAAGGATATTATATGCTCAGTTATTGAATTTTGATAACTGGGGTGATATAATATATGGGAAAAGAAAGAGCGCAAGAGAAAGGAGAAAAAGAGATGAATGCATGTGCAATGAAGCCCAGTTTACCATTTGTTACTAATACAGTATTAGCTAGAACTCCGGCATCGGAAGATAATAAGAAAATGACTGAGTTTATCAATTCTCATGACTTCTCCTTTGATATTGATTCTACAGGGAAATTAATTAGTATTGTAACGGATAAAGGAAATAAGAATGAAAATTGAAAAATACACAAGAGAATATGAGAAATTAAAGAATAACTTTGAGTGTGGAAATATTATTATTGATAATTTTTTGAAAAATGGGAGTGCTCTGGATGAAAACCAGGGCATTACTTATGTAATGCTATCTGATAAAAGAGATTTTATAATTGGTTATTATAATATTGAAGTTGGTCGTGTTGATCAGATAGAAATAGTTGGTAATAATACAATGTATAGACCTATGGGAGGTACTGTTAATATCAACTATCTGGCCATACATAGTAAATATCAAGGGACAAAGATCGCGGAAATAGGGGATAGAAAGATTTATCTAGGAGATATTCTTTTGAATGATTGCGAGAAAAGAATTTTGGAATTGAGAAAACAAGTTGGAATTACTTTTGTCACATTATGTTCTACGAATGAAGGATATCATTTATATAAAGCGAGAAATAGCTATGAAGATTTTGAAGATGATATGAGTACATTTGTTCAGGAAAGTGATCAAAAATGTTATAAGTTGTATAAATGTGTTGATGATATAATTCAAATATAGGGCATATCGGATAGTAAAATATCTGGTATGCCTATTTTTTTACGATTTTTCAGAGGGCATACCCCTATATAGTAGGTACTTAAATTTTTTGAATGGAAACATACCCCCCTATCCCTGATACATATGAGTTATAAAATAGTCGAGATAAATTATATATTGGCTTGAAGTATAAATGCATAGATACTATAATTGTAGTTATCAAATACAAAGGGGATAAAATAGCTATGACATTTATTGAAGAAGCTGTGATTGGAGAGTTTATTTCAAAAACTTTTGACAGTATTGTAGATATATCAAAAGTTAAAATAAAAGAAGCAGTAGAGAATAGAAATGTCAAATATCAAAATTTGGAATCACAAATATATTCTATAACAGTTGATGTATTGAACAAAATTACTTATAGTCAATATGAAAATGAGCAAGATAAAATATATGACGCTGCAGAAAAAATACTAAATGGGTTTAAAAATGAAGGAAGTGATAATATAGAAATTGTGAAGTCTGGATTGTCTTATATTTGTAAGCATACTGATAAGAATAAATGTGAGGAATTTATAGAGTTATTATATCGAGAACTTAGTCGGGAAGATTATAAGGAACTATATCGTGAGATACGACTGTTTCAGCAAAAGAATGAAAGCGTTAAAACATCAAGGATAGAACAAAAAGTAGATGTTGCAATTCAAAAGATAGATGATATAAAAAATAGTGGTGAAAAAGTTGTTATTGCAGAGGATGGGAAAGGGGAATTTCAAAATAATAAAAAGCAAGAGTATATTAAAATTTGGAATAGTAGGTTGTTTCTTCATAGGGAAAATAAAAGCGCTATAACTTTAAAAGAGGCTTTTATTATGCCAGATTGTACAATACATAAAGCAATTCCATATATAGAGGCTCTGTATTTTGATACATTGGATAATGTTATAAAAGAATTTGCAGAATATGAGAAAACGTCAACAATGCTTATTACAGGTGTACCAGGCATGGGTAAATCGAGCATAGTTTCATGGATGGCAAACGAATACAAAAATGATGAACGATTTGTTATATTGAGTTTTCGTGATTGGGAAAGCGAAGAATTAGAAAAAGGATTGATAAAAGCGGTCTGTAATACATTAAAATGCAATGGGAAAGACTTGAAAAATAAGATTTTGATATTAGATGGATATGATGAAATGAAATTATTACATGCCCGTGATAGATTACTTAATGCTTTTTTTGTTGATATAAAAGATAGGAGAAATTTTAAATGTATAATAACATCAAGACCAACATATATTAATTCGAAACGTTTTCAAAATGTTATTGAACTTAGGGGATTTGATATAAAAAAAATAGATGATTTTATTATTAAAATAGAAGGAAATAGTTTGATTAAAAAAGAAAAAATAGAGTCAAATATAGAGATATTGGGAATACCAGTGATTCTATATATGGCTATTATGTCTGACGTAGATATTAGTGAAAATCCAACTAAACCTCAATTATATAAGCGTATTTTTGCAGAGGAAGAGGGGATATTTGATAGATTTTTTGATGGAGAAAATGAATATAGTGAAGGATCACAGATTATGAGAGATCCTGAGAATATAAAAATATATTTGAGATTTTTAAGTGAAGTAGCATTTAAAATGTATGAAAAAAATACCCTTTCATTAGAAAAAGATGAGTATCAAATTCCCAATCTGGAATTTCAAGGAAGTAAATCAAGTATTGAACAGGAAGAAGG
>CANOBT010000057.1 GCA_947564305.1 uncultured Lachnospiraceae bacterium
CGAATCTCATATGTACTAAGTACCCTTTCGTAGATTTTCCATTGACATACCTCCTCTGGTTCTGGAAGCTCTCCGATGAATCATCTGGCAAAAGGCGAACCGCTTACCCGTTTTGGAGCGCTTATTTAGCATACCACATTCTATACCGTTTTTCTACACTTTCAAAAGGTTTCACAAAAATATCAATATCATAACACGTCACATTTTATTCCACAAGTATCCACTTTTTCCTGCCGTTTACGGCATTATGTGTTTTATACAGCCCGCCTAAGCGGGCTAAAACACGTCCGTGAAAATCACCATTTTCACGGAGTAGCAAGCAACGCAAATGGGTACCCATTTACACCATAATCTAAAATCCCCGTACCGGGAATTTCAGATTATTTTGCTTGTTGGGGCACATCCCCAAACCCCTTTGTTACGCCGCGTGCGGCTTTCTGTGTTTTATGCAAATCCGCTTTTGCGGATTAAAACACAAAAAAAGAATGCAGGCAAATCTACCTAAAATAGAAAATGCCTGCATTTAATGTAACAATCGTTATTATTTTTCTCGCTCTTTCCCCCTCTCAGAATTTTTCCGTCCTTCCTCTCTCCCGGTAATATCCTCACCAATGGCTTTCTCGATATTCTCCGCAACCACCTCCAGCTCCTTGATCTCCTGTTTCAGCGAATTACTCTTCTTACTCAGCTCAGCCTTTTCTGCACTTAGCTGTCTGTACCTTTCAAACAGTTCGGCAAGATTTACCTCCTTCGGCTTCAACTGTTTTTTCTTAAAATAGATCTCCGACGCATGGAACAGAACAAGCTGGTCTTCGTGTTCTCTCGCATATGCTGCCGGATCCTTTGCCCGCTTTGCCTCATAATATACATGCGCGTTCTTTTTATAATTCTGCGTGAACTTTATTTTTTCAGAAAGCTCCATCAGTTCACTTTCGATATTTCGCAGATCTTTTCTGTAAAGTGAAAGCTCCGCATTTTTAGCATCAGCATAAATTTGAAAATCCTCTGAGGTAGTAATCTTATGCGAAATCAGGAAATTCATGGTTTTCACCATCGTATTAATATTGCTTCTGATCAGGGCATGTTCATACGCTTTAGACTGCTGCGCCTTAATATTTTTCGAAACATCCACCAGAAGATTAATCCGTTTCGAAGGGATGATCTTTTTCTTTGGTAACACCCGTTCTTTAACTTCCGGCGCTGCTTGTTTTTTCTCCAAAATTTCTGGTTCCTCAAACGATGCTTCCGCCTCTTTTTCCTTATTGGCAATTCTTTTCCGAATCTCCTCCTCCGTGTAATTTTCCCCTATCGTCTTGGCTCTGGTAAAACGTTCCTGCCCCGGCGCCCGAAACTTAATGTGCTTGCCCTTCTTAATCTCATACCCTTCCATTTCAAGCGCGTATAGCAAATCATCAAATGTATCCGAATTTCTAATCGCATCATCAATAGCATATCTCAGCTTTTTCTGCCAAGTTACTTTTTCTTCTTTATGCACATTTCTATGCTTAGTCTTTCTCTTTGCATCATACTTTGGCAGCACTGACAGGTTATTGGCCTTGCAGATCTCATCATTGATATCGCGGATTCTGTATTTATCTTTTTTGTCAGAATGATATTTCCTGTGACTCACATAGTCAACCGCGTTAAATATGATGTGGTTATGAATGTGATCTTTATCAACGTGCGTCGAAACAACAAACTCATATTTCCCGCCGGTGACACTTCTGGCAAATTCTATTCCTAGCTCCAGCGCTTTTTCCGGAGTAATGTCATCATCCGGAGAGAATGCCTGCATCAGATGATAAGCGATCCGATCGCCTCGCCCGGTCCCCTGTCTCGCCGTAAGCTCCATCTCCCGATCTGCAGTCTCCACGGAGCACCCATGCGAATAAACCAGTGTGCCACCCTCTGTTTTTTCGGGATTAATAATATAGTCAATCGCCTTCTTAAGCGTCTTTTTAATAACTTTTAATTTTGATGTAGCCATATTTTTTCTCCACTAACAAGCTGCTACGGAATCTGATAAAACTTGGCCCGTAATAGTTTCCAGATCATATTTACGTCTTCCTGTACGTCCTCGATCTGTGTCTTATAAACAAGCCCCTCGCTGTTTATCTTGTGTGCGATCTGGTTGATGTTATTCCCGATCCTGTTAACCTCATATGCAAGCGCTTTGATATCGGAATAGTCAACGTTAATCAAAAACCCGTTCGTTGCCGCATCAACCAGAAACTCTCTCAGTGTGGCGGATCCGGATGCCTTCATCCGCTCCTGAATCAACTGATACTCATAGTTGGTAACCCATATTTTTAACTGCCTATCTCTTACTCTGAACTGTTCTTTCTCCATGCTTTCTATCCTTTCTTTATCATTTATGCGACGTCGCATAAAAAAGCAGCACGGAAGACCAAATAAAGGTAGGGTCTTCCGTGCCTGATCTGACTATTCCCGCTCCGGCGCTTCTTTTCTTCTGTCGCCCACTTCGTGAGTATCAGTATGCTGCTTCTCTGCTTCTGCTTTAAACCCGCTTAATTTCTCGTGCACAGAATGATTTTCCCGCTCCTTCCAAAATAAATATTCACTTGTTGGAAGGTATGAAAAGAACTTGCTCCGATCCATTCCTTCTGTTATATACCATCTCTTTTTCAGGGGATTATAGCGTGCGCCATTCTGCTTTATTTCTTCAATTATCTGCCTGAATTTCTGTGCTTCCTCTGTGAATGGCAGCTTCAGATAGATGGCTTCGTCATGTTTTTCAAGATAACTGGTGATATCATTGATTACATCTTGTCCGACGCTTTTCTCCACATACCATTCTTTCTTCGCAGGATCAAATTTTGCTCCCATACGCTTGATTTCATCCTTCACTGACATAAAAGTGTCCCTTGTCATGTAAGGAAATCTTAATCTGACTCGCTGCTGTCCCTGTTCCTTGATTTTCTCCTGCAGGTTTTTTGTGATTACAGGATTCATCTCTGGTATAAACATCCTGATGAGCGAGTCACCCTGTCTTCCGGCATCAATATGCGATATCTCATATGTATCTGGATTCAGCAGCGCAGAATACTTTTCTTCCTCAACAATGTCCCCATCATGGGATATTTTCACAGAAAGATCCGCCGCATAATTTTCCATATCCACTCCATCCAGCCGCCATGAATATACATATCCCCCATTGTTGAACATTTCCCGTAATCTTTCTGCATAGGTTGCCGTCTCTTCCTGATCCATGCCAAGAGCTGCCTCCACTCTTACCACATCTGCCGGATTGCCGCATTCATGGAATATATTTTCACTCCCCTGGAACTCGCGCATACGGGTGTCCGTAAAGGTAGTATGGTAAAATACGGAGTCATGAACGGAACACTGACGCATATATGCCGTGTCAAATGAGCTTCCCCTAAACATACTATTTGCGACTTTAGCTGCGTTGATATCCGCATTACTGAAATTACAGTTATCAAATTCAGCCTGTGTCATTTTGCAGTCAGAAAGAACTGCATTTTGCAGACTTATATTCTCCGCCTTGGTCATACGGAACTCACAGTACCGCAACTCTGAACGGTCAAATAAGATAGATGACATGTCCCCCTTAAATACATAATTAGATATTATGCAGTTCGTCAGGTCAAGCATCTTTTTCCCGTGCCCGGCTCGGTTTTCCATGAAGTGGTTGTTTAATATCTGATCCAACTCATCCCTGCTGAGCACCCTCTTTTTCTCCACAGATACTCCCTCCTTTTTCCCGTCTATATCCCGCACCTCGTCATCCTGATACTCTGCTAATTCCGAAATAGGATCATTTTGTTCCCACGGCGCGAGTTCCCTGACCCGTCCATTCAATATTTCATAGTTCTGTACATCGAGAATATCCTGCGTCTGTTCAGTAATCTGTCCATACATTTTCAGTTCCAGATTAACCAGCTCCTGCATCATCTGCATCTTCTCATACTGCAGGCTCGAGATCTCCGCATCACGCTGAAATATACCAAACTGCAGCTCATTTCGCTGCGATGCATTAATATAATCATCTGCGTGCTGTACAATATTGTCTCGATATCTCTTCGCCAGGTTCTTACCTTCATCCGACTGGTTCACAATATTATCACTAAATTCGGACATTCCCCGCAAAACTTCATCAGGAAAATCTATCGCCTTCTGAAAAATGTCATAATATTCGTTACTCAGCTCAAAAAAAAGCTTCCGATCCTTCCTTGACAGCCCGTCTCCCTCAAGACGTTTCATATAGCTGTCCAACTCCTGCAGGTAGTCGGACAAATATTTTGTGATTTCTGACATATGTGGTTACCTCTTCTTTCTGGGCTTAAATTCTACGGAAAACTTAAACTGCCAGCCCTGCTTTTGTTCTCCGACTGTCGTCGTGTAGCTGTACGCCTCTATCCCGTTCGGGGTAAAATAGGCCGAATAGGTTCCCTCGCCTTCCTTTTTCTTAAGCCCCGTCACGTATATCTTTTGTCCTTTCAAAAGAGCGGCAACCTGTTCATCAGACAAAGTCTTTCCTCTGATCTTTGCAAGTGACATGCCGCACTTTCCGGTGCAGTATGCTCCGTATGGTCCCGCTTTGACCTCTGCACCGCATTTCGGACATGTTCCAAGATGTTCCCGGCTCTCCCGCTGCTTTGCCGCCTCATATCCGATCTTCCTCTCGTCCGGGATCGGCGACGCCACAAATTTTTCTATCGTATTGCTGATATCTTCAAGCAGTCCGTCGAGGAAATCCTGCTTACTGAGATCTCCAGCATTGATCTTCTGCAGGTTCTCTTCAAATTGCTGTGTAAGTTCGGGTGCCTTGAGTTCTACAGGCACAATCTTTATGTACTCTTCTCCCAGCGCTGTAACGCTGTATTTGCCCTTCTCGCGGGCAATAAACTGTCTCTTGGGATTCTGCAGCTTCTGAATAATATCTGCCCTTGTGGCGCTTGTACCGATGCTGTATTTCTCCATCACCTTAACAATCGTCTCATCATTATAACTTTTTGGCGGCTCAGTCTTTTTTTTCTGCAGAACCGCGGAAGCAACGGCAATGCTGTCTCCCTCCAAAAGCTCCGGCAAAATCTGCAGGTCATCCGCCTTCTTTTCCGCTGTATTTTTAAAGAGCTGCTTATACCCAAGACTGCGGATCGTCGTGCCGGCAGACTTAAACTGATTTCCCCCTATGTCTACTATGATTTTAGTCGCGTCATACTCATATGCCGGATAGAAAATTGCAATCAAGGAAAGAACAACCGCATCAAACACGCTTTTTTCATCCTCCGACAAAGATGCATAAGCCGCTTCCATGTCGGCATTGATCGTAGGAATCAAGGCATGATGATCTGTTACCTTCAAATCATTAAAGTAACTTTTATCAGCCTGCAGAGCGGTAAAATTTATTTTGTCTATTGCCGGAGCAAACGCTCCAAAGCGGCAGCTTTCCAGATGCTCGGCAATCTCGTCATAGACATCCATGGACAGGTACTGGCTGTCTGTACGGGGATAAGACAGTATCTTATGTTTTTCATATAAGGCCTGCGCGATCTCCAGCGTCTTATTCGGTGAGAAGCTGTATCTGCGCCCCATATCCTGCTGCAGTCTGGCCAGATTATATAAAAGCGGCGCCTTCTCTCTTTTCTCCTGCTTTTCATACTGTACCACCGTTCCTGTACCGGTGCTTTTTCCCAATGCTGCTTCCGCATCTTTCTTCTGAAAAAATTTGAGTCCCTTCTCGTCTTCTCCGATCAAAAGCCCTTTAAAACCCTTTGTATATGTGACCTCAACATTCCAATAAGGCTCTGACTTAAACTCCCGGATTGCCTTATCCCGCAGGTACACAAGCTGTAATAACGGCGTCTGGCATCGGCCATACGACAAAGTCTGCCTGTATGCCCTTGTGAGCGTAAGGAGCGGACTGTAATTAAAGCCAAGGATATAATCCCCCTCCGCCCTGGCTTCCGCCTCCCGCAATATTCCCTGAAACTCCGGCAGATCATTCTCTTTCAGGTTATCCATTGCTGTCTGTATGCCTGCTTTTGTCAGGGAGCTCGCCCACAAAACCTTTTTCGGCAGGCGACATCCGGCCATTCGGTAGATCCATTCCTGGATCAGATACCCCTCTCTTCCGGCGTCACCGGCATTAATCAGCATCTCAATATCGTTCCTGTGGATCAGGTCTTTTATTACCTTATACTGATGCCTTGTCTCCGGAAGCACCTTTAGACTGTCCGACAGATCAAACGCGACAGGCAGGTTTGCAAGACTCCATCTCTTATATTTTTCATCATGCTCCTGCGGTTGTTTCAATCCAACCAGATGCCCGATCGCCCAGGTCACCACATATCGTTCCCCTTCCATATAGCCGTTATGTTGCTCCCCCGCTCCGACAACCTTTGCGATATCAGCGCCTGCAGCGGGCTTCTCCGCCACAATTAATATTTTCCCCATACTTCTGCTCCTTTCCTGATATGCGACGTCGCATAAAAGCCAAAGAGGCAGCCGATCATTCACCGACTGCCTCTATCTATTATGACTGCTTAACGCTGCACTTCTTCACGTTTCGGCTGATCGTGCTCCTTTTCCTGTGCCTTTTGGGTTTTGTCTCTCTGCCCGGCTGCCTCCTTTTTTTCGTTCAGTTTACTTACCACAGAATCTTTAGCGTTCGTCTGCTCCCTGGCATTTTCATACTCTTGAAGAATCGCGCCGTACAGCTTATCACGGAACTTGGCGGTAACCGGATGGCACACATCTTTATAAACCGGCTTTCCATGTTCATCGTTCCTACTCGTCTTATATGACGGCATCGATACAAACAGCTTGTCGCTGGCTTGATGTATGGTTACATTGCCGACGGCCATACCGCTGAAGTTGATGCTGGCCATCCCTTTAATCGTAGACCCTTCCCGCTCATATGGCGTCACCCTGACCTTGAACTCCGGCATTTTGGTATCTTTCTTATCATATTCTACGGTGTAAGAGCTTTTGGCCTGCTCGTTCGTCAGCTCATGAAACGCTTTTAAAATATTGTCATACAGTTCGTTATGAAATTCCTTCGTCGTAGGATTAAAAAACTCCTTGTATTCTCCCTGGCTGTCCTTATAAGACGGCATTGCTACAAACCAGTTACTGCAATGCAGCTAAAGCGCCACAAGGGAACCACCTCCTTTTCCACACTAAAAACAGCCGGATACTTTCTCCGACTGTTTCGATAAAATTTATACTTTAGAAAATTATGTAGCAAACTAATAAACGATATACCCCGTCCCCTTTATATTGGTGATTTGTGTGCCTGCCTTTATTACCGGTATATAGAATATATTGTTATAATAATTTTTATTTACCCACTTATCATCACTATTCTTGACCCCTATAACCGCTTTACTGTTTACTATGTTTTTTATCTTGACCAAAGGCGCTGACTGCTGCACATTAAAGTTCGGAGGCGTACCGTTTGCGTCGCTATTATCTAAAACCATGAAAACATTTTTGATATCCTTGGTAATCAAGTGGGATCCTTTATCTAAAGTTTCCATATTGTACTTCCCGCCCTGGTCGCTGTCTTTGGCAGTGAACAGGTAAGCGGAGGCTACTCCTGAAAAGCCGGTAATTGTTGTCCCGGATTTTAATTCCGGAACATAATACAGGGTATTATACAACGTTGTATCAGCATGTGTACTTACATGAATTCCCGAATGCGTATATGTGGTTATTTCCTGAAAAGCAACGGTATCGCCATCCGTAGTTGTAAAAACCGGCGGTGCTTTCTTCGTACCGTAAAAGTTCAAGTACACATCTGCCATATTTTCTGTGACTAAATACGAGTTTTCCAAACGGATAACATTTGCATTATTGGTATTTCCGCTATCTGAAGGATCATTAGGATCGTTAGAATTATCAGTTCCTTTATCATATCCTGAATCAAAGTAGGCTCTGTTATCCCCGCCTGTGCCTAATATCAAGCGCCCGTTCACCCATGCAACGGTTCCCGCTGACAAATTATCCGCTGTTGCGGCCGAAACGCTGATCTGTTCCGCTCCTTCTTCGGAACCATTTGTCGTAAGCTCGCCATTTGCACCTTTATAAAGTTTTGTGCCCGCAGAATATCCATAGTCCGTAACATCTGATGAAACCGACTGACTGGCCGCAATTCCCTCTAAAAGAGTATCGAAATTAACAGATACCGGATCAATAAAGTCTGTCTTTGACGGGCGTGTATGCGTGACACTTATATATCTGTCCGTATCAAGCGAAATACCGTCGCCTGCAGTAAAATATGTATTCATTGCCTCAAGCTGATCCGCCACTTCAAGTTTAACCTGATCGATCTGATCTGCAAGCATGTACAGATCCTCTGCGCTAATGATCACCTTATCATTTCCCTTATGGTACTCGATCGCTCCATAGGATTTCAGGCTGTTTCTTGTCGCGCTGCCCCTGTCAGCCGCCGCCGCAATACTACACGTCCCTACAGTTAAAACTAATGTCAAAATTACTGATAATACTTTCTTCTTCATAGCTGTCCTCCTTCATTAATTATCACTGTCTGATTCTCTGATATGGATTCTGGTGCTCCCTCCTGTGTTTCTTCCTCTTCCTCCTCCGTCCCGTCTTCCGTTTCCGTACTATTCCCGGAAACTGTCTCCTTTGGCTCCGTAATATAATTCCCACATACACAATACCTTTGTATCAGGGTGGGATCCTCACTGTCCTCGACACTGTCATAATCGAAGATGCACGCCTGCATTTCCCCCGCAAACCCACAATAATCACACACAAGCCTATGATGTGCGGCATCCTCCTCCGGGTATGCCGTTGTAATATGTTCACTTTCTTCCGCCACCAGACCGCTGCAATAATCTGTTCCATCCAGCGCGCAGGATAAGGTATGGTATGTCGCATCTGCCGGGCTGTATATCAGGTTGTGGTACATTTCTTCTTTCCAGGCATAACCGCAGCTGCAGCTCTTTTCGCGTCCCGAATACTCTTTCCCTTCATATGTGATCGTACATATCCTTGATTTGACTGCGTTATGCGCGCTTACCATATCATAGGAAGAGCCGCATCCGTCACAATGCCTGGTATGTGTATATTGGTTGACATTAATGTATTCCCATTCATGCATATGAGAATACAGTACAGGATCAAATATATCCTCCGGTACGGACGCCAGTTTTTCCTGCAGTAAAGCGATATCCTCCGCATATAACTCTACGGAACCGGAATTGTCTTTATATATAATGCTGCCGCAGGACTTTATATCAGAATTTCCGTTTTCATAAGTTGCTTTTACTGCCAGCGGAATCCCTATAAAAAATAACAAAGCTGCAAATATCCCTATTTTCTTTCTCATACCCCGCCTCCTTACTGTGTAATATACAACGTGCCGTTTGAAAAAGAGATGGTTGCATCAGAATACCTTGTCCATGTATAATCCTCCGGATCCACGGATGCCTTGGCGCCGATATAAGTACCCATATATTTTGTGTCACTGTTTGGCGTTTTCGTCATATTGGCTCCATTCTCACTGGTCGCATACCTGATAAATACACTGTTTCCATCGTTTCCGACGTATTTCGACCAGGAGTAATCTGATGGATTAGTGGATGCTTTGGCGCCGGTATAGGTGCCCATGTATTTTGTTGCTGCGGTCGGCCTCTCTGTCATACTCTCACCGTTTGCCTTTTCAGAGTAGCGGATAAAAACACTTTTCCCTGATGCGCCGGTATTTCCCGTTTTTCCTTCCTGTCCCCGCTCTCCCTGGACGCCGTCGTTTCCGTTTTTGCCATCCTCTCCCTCGTTGTCTCTTATTTCCCTGGTCAGCTTTTCCTCCATTTCCTTCAACTTGGAGTCTGTTTCCTTATCCGTATCTGACTGATAGGATTCTAAAAGCTTCTGCAGTTCTTCCAGAGAAAGTCCCATGGACTTGGCCAGCTCTTCCAGCTCCTGATCTGTCATGCCTTCAACCGTATTAAGCAGCTCGTCCGGGGTCATTTCAGTATTATTTTTTATATTTGCCCGGATTGACACCTTCATCTTTCTCTCTTCCAGTTCCTTGATCTGTCCCTGGAGACTCTCCGCGAGATAAAAATAGTCGCTTTCCTCTACATTATCTGTTACTGTCTTTATCTGAGAAAGAACCGTCTGCCATACAATTTCCGCGACACCGGCAGACAATGCAGTAATGTCGGCCTCTCCGAGATTCGTCTCATCTGCCGATTCCTGCAAAGATGTTGATATCCGGTTCTGAATCGCATTTGTATGTTCATCGTTTACCGTATCCACATCTGATTTAATGATCAATCGGTAACTCTCCACCGCTTCATTTGCGGTTTTTGCCCCCACATCTTCACCCAGATCAGCCGCCCCCTGCAGATAAGTAGTAACCTCGTCAGCAAGCACCTGCTCTGTGACGTTGCTATAGGTGTATTTTTCTGTAGGCACCTCTCTGGCAGCCTTTATTCTTGCCACCGCCACGATAATCGACAGAACTACTAAAATCGCTGCCGCTGCCCCTATCTGCAATTTCGTTAAACTCATTTTTTTCATCGTGCTCCGCTCCTTCTTCTAAAAATCAATATCCATTTCGCCATAGGGATACTCGTCGTCCGCATCAGGTTCCGCTTCACCATCATCCCCGTTAATGTCTTCATCTGTATGCGACGTCGCATATTCATCCGGATCCTGATCGAAGAATGCTTCCTCTTCCGAGTCCCCATTAATTAAAGTCTCCAGATATTCCTCCTTTTCCGCATCGTTATAATCAAAATCTAACTCCTCCTCATCTTCTTCCGGTGCAAATTCATCCATGTCCATCGCATCAATGACATCCATGGCCTCATCTTTCTTATTCCGATAAATTTTCATGTAATAATATATGCCGCCGCCAATTCCTGCAAAAAGCAGAATGATCAGGGCATTCCCAAATGTGGATTTTGGCTTCTCGTTCGCCTGCGGCTCTTCCGAGGTTCCCGCTGTCTCGTTTTCTTCCGCCAGAATAGATAAAAGATTATCCTCTCCCTTATCATCCGTGCCGTTGGAAGTATCATTGCCATCTGCTAAAACTCGCAAATCACCAAGGGAAACCGTATCGAGCAGGTACACGTTATCTGTGCCCCGCCCCTGATCAACTACCAGATACAGTTCCTCCCCCTCCTTTGTAGAAAACGTATAAAATACCTTTTCGCCATCTACGGTTCCGTCAGTCTTGGTACGGGATGATACACTTGCCGTACCGGGATTCCCGGTTTCCTCTGGCTCTGCTTCCTCTTCCGTGTCCTTTTTTCCAAGCTCCAGATCAATATTGATCCGCTGTTCATCATCCTCATAAGAATCTGAAACATCATAGTAGGAATCCGCCTCATCGCTTTCTCCGTCTGCAGCATCCGGTTCAAAGCGCCGGGACGTTATGTTTCCGGCCACATCTTTGACATAGATCGTGTGGGATGTGCCCGCCGGAACCCTGAATTCGTTTGACTCCGTAAATGCCGATGGAGCGTCCGAGTCAAGCGCATACTGCAGATTTGCATTATCATCTACCGCATCCACGGATATGGTAATATACTCTTCACCGTCCGATGCCTGTGCATAGCTTGGAAACGCCAGACCTACAAGGAGCATCCCAACCGCCAATACATACAATTTATTCTTCATTTATTACTGCCTCTCCTTCTGTTTTTTCTGTTATGCTCCGGATAACAGGGGCCCGGGTATCAATGTTATCTACTGTAATCCCTTGCTCCGCTGTATTTCCGACAGCATCCCGAACCTGAACTGTCCATGTCCCGTTCGCATCCACGCCTTTACTGCTTTCCGACGTCCATCCGCTGTCTTTTCCCGACGCAGTACAGATATAGCGGTATTCGACCGGAAGATTGTCTTCCGCCGATACATAAATAGTATTTTGTCGACACCATTCTTCCTTGTATTGCAGACTTATGTTGATTGTCGGCGCCTTATTGTCCACCACGATAAGCTCCCGGTCGGCTGTCGCAACATTCCCAGCTTCATCTCTGCAGTATGCCGTCCAGATACCGTTTTTCGTGATTTCAGCCGTAAATACCGCCTCCTTCTTCCAGTCCTCTTCCTGTATCTCTAATCCTTCCGGAAGAAACGCATAGTCAAGTTGACGGGTCGGCGTCACATCATCCGACGCCGAAACAGATACTGTCACCGGCACCGGCCGATCCACATTACTTACTTCGAAATCATCAATTTGCAGCTCGCTGATCACCGGAGCCGTCAGGTCAAGCCCCTTTAAATTTACCGGTGCCTCCAGCGACTCCCCGTCCTGTTTCCGATAACCAAGCGTACCCTCTGCCGTACCTGCCTCCAGCCGGTTGTAATCACACGCTGTTTTAACGGTTGTGATTGTCTCCTGCATGTTTCCTGACGCTGTCTCCGAACTTTCCTTTGACTCCTCTGTGTCAAGGAAATAAAGACCGCTCAACCCCGTTATCACTTCTTGTCTCCCATCCGAATAGGTCACCTCTACAGGAATCTCTCCGGCATTCACATACTTACCCGCTTCCGCACTAAATTCATCTGCGGAAATACTGCTGACCGCTCCTGAAAGAATATGCAAAGCTGCAGTATAGTTAACTTCCGGATTGTGTCCAACACGGATACGGCAGCGGATCGCCTTTTCTCTGTCAGCCGTCAGTTCTAACAGCGATATCTTCCGCTGCAGCTCGTCGCTCCTTTCTCTTACCATTTCCGAAGACGCTTCTTCCCATTGTCCGGATTCCGTCTCAATTTCCCATTGGTAATCTCCGGCATCAGGGTAATACGCCTGAAAAACTGCCAAACCACCTTTTTCGGCATAAACATCAGAAGGTTCCAGAATTGTATTATCCAGAGGAACCGGCTCCTCCCTGTTCTCCGTTTCTTCCTCTGTTTCCTTTTCTTCTGTCTCTGCTTCGTTCTCCTCCGGCTTCACATCTTCTTCACCCTCGTCTTCACTCACTATATCCGCTCCTATGTCTTCCTCTGCCGCCTGTGCAACCGCGGCATCGATCTCCGCCTCTTTCTTTAGCTGCGGCAGAATCGGCGCTGACATATAAATGATAAAGCACACTAGGACAAATGCTGTTGTCGGCAACAATAGCCTTCCCACTCGCTTAATCATTTTGTGATCTCCAGTAAAGCCTCGTATATATCCCTGGATGACCCCCGTCAGATAAGCAAAAAGTCCGGTAATACCAAATGTTCCGACAAGGCTTTTCTTCTCACGATATCGCCTGCTCACTCGATCCCGCATCTCCTTTCTCCTTCTGCCTGCCCGCGAGCACCTGATCCGCTGCATCGAGCACCGTTTTCTTGCCGCCGGACAGCAGTTTGATGAATCTGTCATATTCTGCTCCGCTCATATTCATGGACGTAATCTTTTGCATGATCAGCTTTCCCTGCAGAAGCTCCATTTCTTTTTTGATATCAGCCGCCGCTTTCCTGTGCCGTTCTGACAGTTCTATTTCTTTCTGGTATGCCTGCTCCAGTTTCTCTATATTTTTCATTCTTCACTTCCTCTCTGCGCACACGTCTGTGGAATAATAAAAATCGGATTTAAAGGCTTATCATCCGGATTCCTCACTTCAAGATGCAGGTGCGGCCCCGTTGAGCGCCCGGTATTGCCGCTATATCCCAAATGATCACCCTTCCTGACCTGTTGGCCTGTTGAAACCGTCAGGCTGTCCATATGCATAAATATGACCGTCCATCCTGTATCCGTCTGTACCTTCACCCAATTTCCCGCGGATTCTGAATATGCTGCCAGAATAACCGTTCCATCCACCGCGGAATAAAGATGTGTTCCGATCGGAACAGCTATATCTACTCCGTTATGTTCTTTCCGTTCCTTTGTGATCGGATGGATTCGTACCCCGAAATTAGACGAAATCAGATTTGTCCAGTCCTCCCTCATCACGGGACCGTATACCTGCTGGCCGCCTGTTGACAATCGGTAATTCTTGTATAATTCCATCTGCTCCGGCGTCATTCTCGGCTCCACTACCTCCTCCAGCTCCTTTTTCTCCAAAATTATGTAGCATATCTTCTTCGGCTCCGTCACATTTTCATAATCTCCCGTGTCCGGATTATAGCTGCTCACTTCCCGGTCTTCCTCTTTCACCTCAATGGTCAGGGTATACATCTCTTCAAAAACCGACTGCAGCTCCTCCTTTACATCCTCCAGCGTAAAACTGCCGTATACCGCTGAAAGATAAGCGATCAGCGTATTTGCGGAAAATCCGAAATCGGCCAGTTGGTAGACATATTCATATATATCCGGCCCATGCTCCGCCTCCAGTTCTTCCTCCAAAGCTTCCCGATCCGCATTCAGGTACTCATCCAGATCTGTCTCCAGCTTACGAAAATATTCTGTGGCATCCGTAATGGTGCCGTAATCATTTTGCGTAACAGCGGATGCATAGTACTCAGAGCTGCCTACAAATACCGCAATCAGAACAAGAAACAGAATGATACAAATAATGAAAAAGAAGACGCCTATTCCGGCCAGGGCAAATATCGTCGACATGGTTCTCTTTACCGCCTGCTTTCGCACTTTTTTGGCCCGGCGCTTAATCAGAATACCTTGCTTCGTCCGTCGGAAGAAGTTGCCTTCCTCCTGTACCTGCAGTTGTACCATCTGCTTTTTCAGTTTCTTTTTCTGTTCTCTTGATTTCTCATCCCGAAGTTGTTTCTTCCGCTCCTTTTTCTTGGCATCTGACAAGAGCCGCTCCCGTTTATCCCGCAAAACCTGTTCCCGCTGTCTTGTCTGATCCAGCCGGGCATATATGTTATTCTGGCTTTTGATAGTACGGATATTTCTCCGCGTTCCCGCCATAGCCACACGACCCGTCCGCCGAATATTGCGCTTCATGGATGCGGTCAGTTCATCCTCTGACAGCGTTTCCTCATCCGTTATCGTCTTGATGCCATGAAACAAAAGCCGCCCTTTTGTCCGACGTTTAAAACTTTTCCTGCCGCGTCTGTTAAGCAGCTTTTCGTATTCGTCCCTGGTCATTTTTTCGCGGGTAATACGGCCCGTATATTTCAGGCGTCCCAAGTGGGCAAGCTCCGCTTCCCCTGTCAGATCAAGCCGCCCATAATATCTGAGCCGTACCTTCTCGTTTGTGGAATGCTCCCCTGCTGAAAAACGGGTATATCCTTTCTGTATATCCTTACGCCTGCTCTCTAATCTCTGCTGCAGCTTTTCATTCTCCGAAAGCGCCCGGCTGTTTTTCGCAAGCTTGGGTGTCTCTGCAGTCCCGAACGTAATACCGCCTGACTCTCTGGATTCTACTTCCTGTATGGTCGGGGATTTCCACGCCGGACTCTCCGCGCCGCCCTGTATAAATTCAGCGCTATTCCCCGCTTCACGGCCATAATCATCTGCTCCGCCTTCCGCCGATCTGCTTCCGGCCGGGTTTTCACCCGGCCCGGCTGGCTGCCCGTTCTCCGGCGGAGACTTTTCCTGTTCCGGAAAACCCGGTTGTGTGACGTGCTGCTGCGCGTACCGGTCTTCAGAGGAATATGCCTGTTCCTCGTACTGTTCCCGCACCTCATTGTAGGCTTTCTGCTGTTTTTGGAAGGTTTTGTGATGCTCTACTGAATCATACGCTGTGTATGCTGCCTCCTCCATCAGCTCCCGCCGCATCCGGCTGTTATTATTGTTAGCAGACAATTCAAGGTTTTCGTCCGGCCGGTTTACCTGTTCTGTTTTTTTTAAGCTGTTCTTCCGGCTGATAAATTCCTGTGACTGGCTCATAATCCACCACCTCTCCATCATCCTGCCTTTAGACTGCCTGCTTCGACTTTTCCTTCTTCTTTCCGGCACGCAGCGCCTCTCCCGGCTTCGTGGTCATAACTTTGTAGCAGACCGTATTCTGCGGGAACTCATCCTCAAATGGCACTTTCGCCTGCTCGATCCACAAAAGTCCTTTCCCCGGTTCCCCTGACTTAATATAATTTTCTTCCTCCTCTGACAAATCCAGATGTTCCGCCAGAAGTCTGGCATCATCCCCCGCCTGATTCAGCATGGCGATAAAGTTTGTCGTGTCAAGGATGTTCTGGATTTCAGGCGAACGGAACAAGTCCTTGATATTCTGTGTGATGCCGCTGGGGATTCCGCCCCATTTACGAAATCTTTTCCAGATCTCTACGCTGTAGGCCGCCGTAATCGGACTGCGCAAAAGCAGATGAAACTCGTCGATATCCACCCATGTCCATCTTCCCCTCGCCCGGTTCTGTGTGACACGGTTCCAGATCGCATCCTGAATAATCAGCATGGTAAGATCCCTCTGATTTGCGTCCATATCCTTTAAATCAAAACACACCAGTCTGGCATTGATATCCACATTCGATCTGTGGTTAAAGTACGACAGGGAACCGGATACATACCGTGATAGCGCAATCGACAGATCCAGTCCGATCTGCTTCATCTCTCCCTGCATGGCGCGCAGCTCGTTGTAAAGATCCTCCATGACAGGCATTTTCTCCGGCACGGGATCTTCTGCGAACCGATGATATATTTTTTTGCAGGCGGTATCTATGACCGCCGTTTCCCTTTTGGATAAAGCAGCGTTATTCCCAAGAATCAGTTCGCACATGGAAACCACAAAATTACACTTTGCTGCTATCGGGTCGTAGTCCTTATCCATTTCATTTTTTGCTGACAGATTAATTTCCAGCGGATTGATATGTACCCGTGAGTTAAGCGCAATCTTAATCACCTGACCGCCAAGCAGCTTATACAGCATCCCATACTCTCCTTCCGGGTCGATGGTCAGCCTGTCATCTTTGGTGCGAAGAAACATATCCAATATCTCGCGCTTCACAAAAAAAGTCTTGCCAAAACCCGGCATCCCGAAGATCAGGCCGTTTGGATTGACCAGATTTTTGCGGTTCTCCACAATCACGTTGTTTGACAGACTGTTCATGCCGTAATACTGTCCCTTATTTGTATAAAGCTCCTTCGTCGTAAACGGAATAAAAATGGCCATATCCGTCGTTGTAAAAGTACGTTTGACCTCTACCGTATTATTCCCCAGCGGAAGCGCCGACATATATCCCTGCTCCTGTCTGTTGTCAAGCCGTTCCAGGCGGCACTGATACGCTGACAAAATACCGTTTAGTTCAAAGATATTCTCCTCCAGCTCTTTTCTGCTTGCTGCTGTCTGCACCACGGTGATTGTAGTATGGTACATCTGCTCATTCTTTCGCTGAATATCGCGGTATAACTTATCTCCGGCGTCACGGTACGTCTCCAGCTCCGGCGGCAGCATATCCATGTCATATCCGTTTCGGACAGCCTGCTTCTGGTTCGTAATGATCATTGCCTGAATATCCGTCACATTTCCTTTGGCATAATCTAGCGCTTCCTTGCGGGACATTGCCCGGGAGTGAATGGAGATCCACAGATTGCTTCCCAGATTCAGCATATCCGCTATGATGCGGTCTTCCATATCAGAGGCGAACACCTGCAGATAGCTGACCGCTCCTACCCGGTCACCGACACGAAAATATCTTGTGGCATTTAACTCCGGGCCGGATTTAAAGGAAAAACCGGATGGCGCAATGAAATCCTTACTGGAAAGTCCTGTGTTTACAGGCATGTCCCAATTCCACATGAATCTTTCCTTCGTCGCCGGATGAAAAATCCGAAACAGAAGCTCCAGCCGCTCGTACCCGTTTAAAATCCTGCATCGGCTGTTAAACTTCCTCAGATATTTTTCAATCTGTTTGCTGATCTTGGCCATCTTTAACTTTGCGTTTCTGTAATCCTTTGCCTCTATGCCATAAGTCAGATACCGCTCTTTTTTCAGGTTATTTGTGCCTTTAGCGAACTGGCCCACCAGCATATCAGAATATTCCTTTCTTACAATGTTGTAAGCGTCCGGCTGCTGCTCGATCACAAAATCTTTTGCGTATGTCTCCTTGTCCATCTCCATATTTCCGTAGTTAAACTGGAAATGGATATCCGGATTAAAATAGTTGATCAGTGTGCACCATCTCTCAAACAGGATATTTTTAGGCTCATTGTCAAGAAGCTGGTAGGTAATGTCCTCAAAAGCAATCGTCTGGGTAAAATATCCTTTATCTGACTCAAAAATGCCATCCTCGTAGGGAATCCTGTAAGGAATGGTGTCCTGCGCGGATTCCGGAATATCTCCTTTGATCTTTGCTTTTTTTACCGCTTTCTCCAGCTCCTTTTTCACCCTCGGGTCGATCGGCCCCTTCATGGGAATTGTGATTCGCTTCTTTCCCACCCTGACCTCTGATGTTTCGCCCGCCGCCCTGATCTGGGAGATCTCTTTCTCGGTTTTCCCCGAAAACACGATTCTCTCCACCTCCTTTTTCAATTTTTCTTCTTCCTCCTGTAAGACATACAGGTTATTTGTCACATATGGCCTGTCCGTATTGCGTATAAAGTGTGTCTCATAAAAATACCACAGGTATTTCTCCATCCCCATCCCGTTCTTCTTGTACAGAATGCAGATGACGATCGGGGCGGCCGCGATGCTGAGGCCCATGACCGATGCCATAATATCCAGCCCCAATGCAAACCGCATCACCAGAAATACCGGCATTCCCACGATAATCCCCGTTGCAAAACCGGCGATCTGCCTTTTTGTCAGGTTGAGGCCCGGAATTGTCTTCCGGACCTCTGAAAAATCCTTTGTCATGTTTACATATGCCATGGGTTTTGTCTCCTCCCCTAGTGTGCGTTAAATATGCTGGCCGATATATTCCCCACTTTGAACATCATCACCGCCAGCCCGAAACCGCAGCCGATGATCATGACAAGATTCTGCTTAAAGTCCCCCGTCTGCAATCCTTCCAGAACACCCCCGTAGACTGCAAATAGCAGAAGCATAAAAAATCCTTCAAAGGACAACGCCAGCATTTTTCTTGTGTAATTCATTCCCATCTGGCTCCATTCCTTGTTCATCCATGTGGAATATGGAATCGGCGCAGGGCTGGCATAAAGCAAGAGCTCTATAAACCATAGCATAACCCGAACATAAACTATTGCCCCACAAATCCAGATACCGACCGTCCCAATTGCCAGCATAACCTTGTATCCTGCAAGTTCCATCACCGCACTAAACGTAATTTTTTCAGGTGTCGGATCAATTCCCATATCCTCCAAGGTCAATTGAAAGTTCCAAAGAGAAGTGCTGGTATGACCTCCAAGCTTCGCAGATGCCCAGATTCCTAAATCGCAGAAGCTCATTACAATCTTAAAAGAATAGGCACACACAACCAAACACAGGGAAAATTTCAACAAAACAATCATCAGCCGTTCCGGCGGGATATTATGCATGGAATTGCTTTCCTGCACCAGATGGATCAGCTCCCAGCAGAAAATCACTGTAATAAACACCGCCGCAATCGGTATACAGACATTTTCCGAAACACTCTGCATCATGCTATAAGCCGAGGTATTCCATTGCTTTGGACCTGCTGAAATAAGGTTTGTTGCTTTATTCACTTCCCTATTAAAAGAATCAAACAATCCTTCAAGGCTTCTTTCGGTGCTCTCATACAGGCCCGCATAAAATATCTTGAAAATATTTTGTAATACTTTGTCAATAAACTCGCTAACTGCACCATCATTACTCATAGCCACCACCCTACATGCTGATCATCGACGCGAGCTTCGGCACAAGAGAGAGACCTACCACGAAGATAACGCCACCGCCGACGATTTTTCCCATGCCCTCTTCTTTCTTCGCCGCATTCTGCTGGGAATGCCCTTCCGAAAAATTGATGATCCCAACTATGGCTAGGGCAGCACCCCATGCCATGACGCCCATGCTTGCAAACCGTATTACTTCGTTAAATACATCCACTTTTATCCTTCCTTTCCCGGATATGCGACGTCGCATATCCCAATAAAAAAACTCCCTTGGGAGTTGTGCTCCTTGGGGAGTTTGGTTGATAGTTTCTTAAATTTTACCTTGCGCCATTTTCATGACCTTGTTCTGTTTTTACATGCGGCTGTTTCCTGTTCTCCGCATCTTTCGCTTCAGCCTTTCTCTTATTCTCTTTCAGCGTTTCGACAACCGATTCCTTAACCGGCATGGTTCGGATACGCTCCTGCTCCTGCATGCTTAATTCTTCCAAAAACTTCTCCAGCGCAACACTGTCATTATTTCCCAGCATTTCAAAATAGTCGCTCCGCCTGTCTTTTGGGATCACTACTGGCGCCAGATTATTTCTTAACAATTCATAATTTAGTAATAACCGGCCTGTCCTGCCGTTTCCATCCTCAAAAGGATGTATCTGTTCAAACCGGAGATGTGTCTGCGCAATTTTTTGATACACGCTGTCAAATTCTGTATGATTGTAGTTGTATACGAAATACATCATCTGCTGCGGTATCTGTACCGGCTCTGGCGGAATATGCTCTGCTCCTCGTATCCTTACAGAAACAGTTCTGTATCCCGAAATCTCAGAGATATTCCTGTTGATCAGTATTGCTGTATCCTTTATGATCCGTTCTGACAACTCCTCATCCAAATGATTCAGAATGTAATTCACTGCATATTTATGGTTGATTGCCTCATATATTTCTCTCGGCTTTGCAGATACCTGAAACTCATTGTCATTAAACAGAATGGCATATGTCTCCGCATAAGATAGCGTATTACCCTCGATCCCATTGGAATGATAGGTGCTTCTGGTAATAAAGTCTTCAAAATATTCCTGGTTCTTGAAAATATAGTCTTTGATATCCATAAATTCACCCTCTCTTTTACCAGACAATATAACATATCCCATATTAAATATCAAATCGGATCGTTTATGCGACATCGCATATTTTAAAGAACAATCTTATACTGATCGTTCTTGTGGAACCGGATCTTCACGCTCTCCTTCTCCTTCATTTTTCGACGATACTTTTTGAAATCAAAGGTATTACGCTCGTCATAATCCGCCGTGTACTTATAGTTTGGATGCGTTTTCGGATCAAACTTATTGCTGAAGAATGGCGGCAGACCGGAAACGCGGACAATGCACTTATCCCGATCCATTGTATTAAGCTCATAGATATTTTTGAGTTCCCTGCCCGTTTTGTTGTAATTCACACCGGTGCTCCTGCTCTGACTGAATGTCTCGGAATTATTCCACAGGTCGATCGTTTCCTTTCCGAGCATTTCTTCCAGATCCTTGAGCGTTGATTTCTCCTGCCCTCCCAGAAATATGGAAGAATCGCAGTTGCCGGTGATGGTTTCTGCAGCGTCCTTGTAATTGTCCTTGAGCTGACTCTGTGTCTGCAGCATCATGATGACGCTCATCAGGCGGCTTCGGATCGTCGCAATCAGTATCTTAAATCCTGGTATCTTTCCGATATTGGCAAACTCGTCAAGAATAAACTGCACCGGGGTCTTCAATTTGCCGCCCATTTCTTTGTCCGCTTTGTAGCAGAGCACATTAAACATTTGTGTGAACAAAATCGCCGGGATAAAGTTATAGGTCGTATCCGTGTCCGATATGATGACATACAGGATGGACTTCTGCCCTGCATCGCCGTAAGTGTCAAACTTTAACTCATCACATGCTACCAGCTCGGCTACATCCGGAATATCAAATGGCGATAAATAAGAGCCAACGGAAATCAGAATGCTTTTTGCCGTCTTTCCGGCCGCTTTTTTGTACTTTTTCCGCTGTTTTACCGCAAAATGGCGCGGGTTTTTCTTTTCAAGCTCCGCAAACAGCATATCCACGGCGTTCTCATATGTCTCGTCATCCTCTCTGACGTCATCCGCCTCCAGAATCTCCAAAAGTGTCGGTATATTCTGTTCTTCCGGCGGTGCCTCATACCAGAGATACCCGATCGTCGCCTGCAGCCACAAAAGCGCTGCCTGGTCAAAAAACGGATCCGGCGGCGTGCCTGCGTCCGGCGGTTTCAAATTTGCGTAAAGCACATTAGCCAGCGTCAGGATATCTTTTGGTTCCTTTATGTACGCAAAGGGATTATAATGCATGGAGCTTTTCATATCCACCGTATCTAATACATAAATGTTGTACCCCATTTTCGCGAAAAGATTTCCTGTCTCCGGAAGAAGAGTTCCTTTTGGATCTGTCAAGACATAGGAACTGTGGCACTGATAAAGATTTGGTTTTACAAATCCATAGGTCTTACCGCTGCCGGATCCGCCGTATACAACCACATGCTTATTTCTGTTTAAATTAAACTTTGGCATTCTGGCTTTCATGGATAAACGCTCTGTCTGCGACAGAATAATGTTATTAAAGGGATCTTCGTCAATAAACGGTTTGATATCCTGCTCCGTTCCCCACTTGGCCGATCCGTATTCTTCGCCAAACCTTGTATTTTTCCTGTGCATCCTGCTTTGCCACCTAATTACATAGACAATAAAAAAACCTATTGGTATACCTATCAACAGGTCTTTTGCCGTAAATCGCGGCGGAAATACTTTGTATATATATTGGATATTGGTAAGGAACTTTAAAATATCTCCGTGGCATATGCGGTATAATTCTGCAATCCGCGTCGCAAAAAAGATACCTAAAACATACGGCAGTACACTCATTATCTTATCTTTTGCAGGCTTGTCCTTAAACTTCTCAAGCCAGATTCTGATTTTTTCTTCCATCTGTAATCATCTCCTCTCTTAATATGCGACGTCGCATATGGCTGTCTTGAACGGGTTACTTATCTCGAAATGTCGTCGTGCTGATGATGCTTTTCTACTGCATCCCGCTCTGTGTCCCGAGCTGTAACCCGATCCCGAAAAAAGGCCAGTTTCGCTTTGACACTTTCCCTCTGCGGCGTTACGTCTTCAGCAATAGCTTTTACTTTTTGATGTTTTGCATACTCCTTATACGTCTCTGCCAATGCATTGATAATCAAAGCATCATCCTTCCCTTCAAAGAAAATCATATATGAAGGTTTATAATCCGGTTTACCCTCGTCACTTGTATCGATCATTGCGGAATATTTGATCCCATGTTTTTGGCACTGTCTGTCAAAGATTCCCATCTCCTCCGCCAGAATATTGTCTTCCACCTTGTACACATGTCCGGATTTTCGAAGCTTTTCAATGTCTATATTATTTTTGCTGTACTTAATGTCGCCGGTTTTCTTATAGGCCACATTTCGTACCGCCTGCATGATTTTTGCCTCAGAAAAATCTGCTTTAATCAGGAGCAGGCATATCCCTTTTACAACTCCGGTCGCATCCTTTAACCCGTCTTTTGCCTCTTTTGCAACCTTTAACGCCGTATCAGACGCCTTTGACAACTGATCTGGCGCTTTACCCATAATTTCGTCTGTGATACTCATTAATTCCTCCTTGCCTTATGCGACGTCGCATAAAATCAATCTACCTGCCACCGTATTCTGACACTGACACATATATTTCATGGTTTACGAGTGCTGAATAATAATTTTCAATCGTCATCGGCGCGTTATACAGTGCAGCAAGAAGATATTTTTTAATATTTTTAATCTTGCTGGTCGTCTTTTCCATGCTGGAAAGCACATACTCAATATGATCGCTGCGCAACATCAGAAATCTTGCTTTCACAGATTCCACCGGATAATCATCCCCGGCTATGCAAACAATCTGCCGCTTGGAGCAAAGAATATCCAGCATAAGTTCCACCAGCTCATCAATCTTTTCTTTCCGGCCATATCTTTTGTTCTTGATCAGACAGTCATACTCAATGTTCTTTCTGATGAGCTTTCTGTAGGATTCCCTCTCCATCCCCCTGTCTGATCCGCTGCTTGCCGCTGTCTGCAGTAAGTTCCCCGCGCCAAATGTTTCCGCTTTGGGTGCCGCTCTAATACCGACAACGATGTTGTCTATATAGCTGTTAATCATATCCGATAACCGCCTGCCCGGTTCTCTTCTCTGCTGCTCCTCTGCCGCAAAGCAAATTCTCTCAACCACTTCTGCAGACATGACTTCCACTATTTTTTCCTCCCGCTTACACAGTTCGGCAAAAACAGCCGCTATGACTTCTGCCCTGCAGGTATTGTAAAGACGCTCATTTAGCAGACGTTCCCGAATCTGCCGTCGTCGCATCTCATCCTCATCCATTTCCGCCTGATCTATAGGATTGGATAAGGATATAGATGGATAAGTACTTAATTCTTTAGTATTTAATACATAAGTATTTAATAGACTGCCATTTTCGGTTTGCCGTTTTCCCGTTTGCCGTTTTTGGCATAACGGTGAAAATGCCCCGTTTTCCTCCGTTTGTCCGTTTTGGCATAACGGTTCTTCCTGTTCCTGGACATGCAGCGGCTCTGTTATCTCGGCTGATTTCGGCGGCTCCTCTTCCGGCTGGTCTATGGGCTTTTCGTAAATTGTATACTCCATCATCACAAAATGTCCTTTGCTGTCCCGAAGCTGCTCTCTGATCAGATAGCCGCATTTTTCCAGTTCCGCAAGTCCTGAATTAGTTGCCTTTACCCCGTCGTCACTGAGACTTGCCAGTCCCTCTATTGTATAGTTCCAGTTATCCGGCAAAGACAGCATGGTAGACAACAGCCCCTTTGCTTTCCAGGAAAGCCTTTTATCCTTAAAATGATAATTACTGAGCGTCGTGTAATTACAGTTCTTTACAACCCGGATCACATTTGACATAGGCATCTTTACCTTTCTATCGCCCTTTCTTCCCTAGCTATTCCTATTGACTTAATCTGCCCCTGTTTCTCATGCAGCTTACTTAATACAGAGCCTTTCTCCTCCCTATTGTCTGTCTGAACATTTTGAGTCTTCTTGTCATAGATCTGCTGCTCTCCCCGCACCACCGAAACAATCGCTGATGCCAAAGAGCCAGCTTCCCTATCATACCGCAGACAGTCATATGACCATGTTCCCCGGCTATGGTTGATACCGTTTAGAAGCTTAATTCCCCTTGCTGGCGGCTGCCATTCGTTTAAATTTTTCGTATAATCATCCAGAAGAAAGTCATCCTTGCGGATACCATCCCGAATCCCTTCCTTTTTGTCTGTCCCACAGGGAACAAAGACTCTGTGTTCTCTGTCAATCTCTGGAAGATATTTGTCCAGCCATGCATTTTTCTCCTGCAGGGCATATTTGCTGTCTGACAGATATGCTGATAAAATATTTACTTCAATATCTGAATTTTTTGCAATAATCTCTTTTACTGCCGCCACGACATTTTCATGGGGCTCAAGATTCAAAAAATACCCCTTCTCATAAAGCGTCTCCATCTCATCTACCGGCTTAAAAACAGCCAGTGTACCATCCATGTCCACAAAAAGACGTTGCCGCTGTTTAGTGGGAACCATAAACTCTATTTCCTTCATTTCATCACTGATCCAGCAGTCCTCTACCAGATCGCCATAATCTTCGTTTTGTCCCGACATAAACTTTTCTTTCATCCGCTGCGCCTGTTCATATGTATCAGCATAATAATCTTCACTTGGACTTGACCAATTCAAAGGATTGCCGTCTGCATCCTCCTCTTTCAGCCATACTGTCACTACATAGACACTCTTTTTTACACTTCCGGTTCCTTTGCTCATCGATTTCCTCCCCTCAGCTATTAATCCAATGAAAACTCCCAAAGATCCTGCAGCTCTCCCTCTGTAACCTTTTCGAGTTTCTCAAGAACCTTTCTGACAATCTCTTCCATCCCTGGCAGATCAAGATATCCTTTAAGCTCATTTATGATCCTGTCCCTGTCAGGTGTTTTCAGATTACATGCTCTGATCAAATAGATTTCCTCCCATGTGAACTTATTTAAAATTTTACTCATTATCGTGTAGCCCCCTTTTCCTTAATATGCTGCTTATCCGACGGCGAAGTGGCCTGACTTACCTTGCCCTGATTCTTATGCAATTTATTTAAAACCGACCTGTTATGTTTCTGCTCTTCTGCAGATTCAAAAAATATCTGTGGCTGCTTTGTAAGCCTTTTCCATTGATCAAGCATTTCATTATAATTTCTTTCCGCATTTTTAAGACTCATGCTCTTCTTTTCAACTAAAGTACGAATTGCCGTAGGATTTCCGTTTTTATATGAGACAATGTCAATCTCCTGTTTAATGGCACTTTTCGGATTGATTATCTGCATAGGGTTCCATCGATTATAAAAGCGAACAGAAACTTTATTCTCTCCGCTTTCATAAATTGCTTCCTGGGACTCAACTGCATTTCCATTTGTTGCAAAATTAGCCGGCTTAACATCAAGAGAAACCCCGCACAAAGCGTCTAATATTTCCTCTCGATTGTTCTCTAACAGATTTTCAAAAAAGTTGACATCATTTTTACTCATTTCAACTTTTTGTATTTCCTCAAAATGCTCATCAATACTGCTGATGATCTCAGCCGCAGCTTTGTGTATGGTTTCCAATGAGCCTTTCAGCTCCGCAAGCTCCCGTCCGCTGCTCCACCCCGCAACATAACCGAAAGAATAGTCCGACGTGTCAAGATTGTAGTGCTGGCAAACAGTATAGGCAACGCTTTCGGCCTGTACTTCACGGGTGCGACGATCAAGCTGTTTCTGCGTGGCTTTTAGATCTATGTCGTGCAGTTTCGCGTGTGCAATTTCGTGAATGGCAGTCTTTAGGGTCTGCAGCTCGCTCATATCTTTTTGAATGGCAATCCGCTTTTCCCCCGAATGATAATAACCATGGGCCGATCCTTCAATCATTTCAAATTCCATAGGTACAGGCGACGTTTTTTCTAATGCTGCATAAAAATCCCTGTACTGTTCTACGTCCCCATTCAATTCATTTACGCCAATATCCGGAAGTTCTCTGCCCTCTGTCTGCGACACGTCAAATACAGATACAACCTTAAATGCAGGTATAGTGACTTCCTTTTCTTCGGTGACAGGGTTTCCGTCTGTATCAAGCACCGCTTTTCCCGTTCGTGCATCTTTCTTCTCTACCCTCTGCCTGACTTTGTACGGCGACGGAGCAAGTATGCGGATTCCTTTTTCATATTGCTTTACATGGCGGTCATATTCTTTTTGCCATGCTTTATAACCGGCAACAAAAGTCGCGTGAGGGTTTTGCATAGCAATCAACACCGTATTATTGAGACTGTAATTATGAAACTTTGACATGACACGCAGATATTCTTTATAGCGATCGCTGTTAAATAATTCCATGATACCCTGCTCTAAGCGATCTGTGATTTCATTGATCTTTCCCTCCAAAGTTTCCGCCTGCAAAATAATTGGCTCTGTTTTACCCATTTCAATTAGTTTCCTTTCTCCTCCCACAGAAAAAGGCAGCCGTTAAGCTGCCCTTTCCCTTCCCGCTAAAATTTTTGGAGGAAATCCGGCGGGAATCTATATATGTTGCGATTGCAATATATAGCGTTTATTCTATCTCTTCTGTAAATTCTTGAGAAATTCTACAAGCGCTGTTTCTGAATGTGTCGCGTGACGATATTTTTCGTCATAAACTTCCCCGTTTGTCACCTTATTCTTTGCAAGTAAATGATAGTAGGCTTCATCACGCACTTCCCTGCTATAATAGGAATGTCTCTGCGGATGTTCCTCTACAACCAGACGGCTGCCGTCTTCAAAATCGAACTTATAGTAGTTCACATCAATATTTTCATCCCGATACCAGAGTCCCCACTCTTTATATTTACTCAGCCATTCCTTTCTCTGATCTGCATTCTTTAATATAGGCAGTTCCGGCTGAGTTGTTTTCCATGGGAATGTCACCATTTCCTTATATGTACCCTTAACTACAGGTTCCTCAGTAAATTCCTGTTCCTCATCCGGCTCGGTCTCTTTATGCGACATCGCATATTTTTTCTCCTGCAGATCAGGTGAGCTCAATCCAACCGCATCTGGCATATATTCCGGGAAATCCTCTTCAATACTTATCTGTCCGGGCAAGTCAGCTTCTCCCGCCTCGTCCGTTCTATCCTCATTCCCTATTTTTTTCTTCTTGTTTTCTTTGCCGATGTCGCGGATCTGCCTCACTGTCATATCCGGCGTCACCTTTTCTAACTGCTCCTGCTCCAGCGGCAGCATCTCGATCATTTGCGACTTATCAAAACCTGCATACCTTTCATCAAGCTCCGGCGAATCCTTATCCTTCGAGAATTTCTCGCAAATGTTGATAAATCTTGATACCGTTGACTGTGAGTAGCCAAGCTGATCGGCTGCGCACTCATATATATTTGCATAACCATCCTCTGTGTACATCTGATCATCACGGATATGTTTTAAATACCAACCGATTTTCACGAATGACTTCTGAATTTTAACGGATTCGTCTTTGATGATATCCAGAGAATCCCTATACCCCATCTCCCTTGGATCAAAAAGCCCGGCTTGTCCTAAATTCATTACCGAAAAAGATTTAACAGCCATATCGTTCACCGCCCTTTCTCAGTCAAAAGAAATTCTTCTGTGAACTTACTGTAGGCGCAAGAAACTCTGCCGGAGGAATCATACTCATAGATGCTTCGTCCATATGACGGCGCCTCCTCAGCTTTTACGCTGCGTGGAATATAATTCTCATATATCTTTACATCTCTCCCATATGCTTTCATAAGAATCTCCTGTACATCCCGGAAAGAAGTTGTCCTGTCATTAACGCAAGTGTACAAAATCCCTGATATTCTAAGAGACTCATTTAAACCGTTAGATCTGACTGAACCGATTGTCTGCAGGAGCTGCTCCAACCCTCTCACGCTGTAGTACTGCGCATGGAGCGGTATAATAACTTCATCTGCCGCTACAAGTGCGTTGATCGTAATGAGATTAAGCGATGGCATACAATCAATAATCATATAGTCGTATTCATCTCGGATCATATCAAGATAGTTTTTCAGCATCTTCTCCCGTCCAAAGAACAAAGAAATTAGCTCTGTCTCTAAAACCGACAATTCTATGTTTGCCGGCATCAGCTCTATACCTTCCTCATGAGACAGGATTCCAAAATCCCTTCTAAATGTATAGTCCTTACCGATCATTTTCCGCAACATTGTTGTTATTGTGACTTCCAGAGAATCCGCATCAAATCCAAGTCCCTGTGTCGCATTTCCCTGCGGATCCAAGTCTACAAGCAAAACCCTGTTCCCTTTATTTACTAATCCAATACCTAAGTTGATCGCGGTTGTTGTCTTTCCGACACCGCCCTTCTGATTCGCAATCGCAATAATTTTACACATATTAATTTCCTCCAAAAATTAATAATGGTTAACAGTTACCAAAATAGCTTTAAAAATTCTAAGTTGAACCACCTCCTCCGAAACCTCCATTCAAAGTTTCACTTATTTGTGATACACTAATCCTGCCAAAAGGCTGGTAAAAAAAGAACCATATAGAATACTATACGGCTCTCAAATGGACAAATATTTAATCTGATGATGTGACATTTCCAATTTTACTAAATACTGAGTTTCTAAAAGTGATATGCAATAAAGTTACGGACATCGGCACCGAGGAACTCGCCCACCTGGAAATGGTAGCCGCCATCGTGCACCAGCTTACCAAGAACCTTTCCATGGAGCAGATCGAAGCCAGCGGTTTCCGCAATTATTACGTGGATCACACCATCGGCATCTGGCCGCAGGCGGCAGGCGGTGTTCCCTTCAATGCCTGCGAGTTCCAATCCAAGGGCGATATCATCACAGACCTGATGGAAGATATGGCTGCGGAACAGAAGGCACGTTCCACCTACGACAATATCCTTCGTCTTGTGAGGGATGAGCCCGATGTGTACGAACCGATTAAGTTCCTGCGTGCCAGGGAGGTTGTGCACTTCCAGAGGTTCGGTGAAGCCCTCAGAATCGTTCAGGACAGATTGCATGAGAAGAACTTCTACGCATTCAATCCGGGATTTGACTGCAATAAATCTTAAAAAAACCTTATTTTACAATCATTTTCATGTTTAATTCTAAAATCTACCACAAGGTATTTTTGTTGCATGAATTGATCCAATATTTTTTAATAAGCAAACCGTACTAAATTTAAGTAAATTTAAACGCAAAAGCATCGGCTATTTCAGGCCGATGCTTTCGTTTAATATACTATTATGCTCTTCAGTACCCTAAGGCATACCTACTAAAATTTTCTCCTGCGCTTCCTTCACTGTCAAATATTTTCGTACAAGAACCCAACTATCCCCCATTGCTTCATCAGCAATATATACTTCACCAGAAGTTTTCGATTCATCATCTCATTCTATATTAGTGATGATAAAATCACGCATTTCTGTTTCGCTATACAAATCAAATTCTGTTCCCAATAACGTGGCGCTGATTGGCCCCTCCAAAAAATTCATTGATACTTTTTCTTTCCCAACTATTTCCTCTATGGAGTAATTTTTTGTATTCAATTCCCCAACATGAAAATGTTCAAACGGATGATCCCTTTTTATTCTCTTATTATCTAAAAGGCAAATTTTTAACTCTGACAGAAATACCACATCTTCGTACGGCAATTCCGCTTCGGGATTAAATGCTATTTCTAAAATCTCCTCTAGCTTTTTTAGCGTAATCCATAAGTCCAGTGCCACCTCGAGCTGTTCTTCATCGAAGTCTTTATCTGGAATCGGCGTTGGTATTTGCTGTATCCACCTATAATTGCGGTTCTGTTAGAAACTCCCTTTAAAGCATTAAGCGAAGCTACTGCTTCTGAGACACTTTTTGCTTTTGTTGGCGTTACAGAATATACTATTTTTGATTTTTTAACTTCTTTTTTCATTTATAATCACAGTCATTTTTAACGCCGGAAAATCTATATTAGAAAACATAATCTCATCCATACTTTCATATGGTTGACGTTTCATATTTAGTGTAACTTCATCCCCCTCAATCGTTTTGATCGTAATAGGAACGGGAGCTGGAAATGGTTCCGGATACATATAGCATCCACTTATTTCTACCGGATCACCTAATGGGTTATGCATTGATTGTTCAATCGGTATCTGTTTTTCTTCATTACCCACCCTGACATTTTTTACAGGAAAGGGTTTTGGGGTTCGATAAAAATATTCAAGCCAACATTCCTCGATATGTGATTGAACCTTTAGGATATCTAAAAATCGAAGGATTACACAAAATTGCATTTCCGATGACCTGCTTTTGTGATATTCCATTATCTAAGGTTGGAGGTCACATGTCTCGATATTAGCTTTATTCTTCAATATTATCTCCAAATATTCCAACTCTCTCATATAATTGCATAGGATATTTGCACTATTACTCCATTTTAGTTTAACTGGTATTTCCGCTGTACCTTGTAACTGTATTGTATCTCCCAATATAACCGATGCCTCCGTTATTATATTCTGGAAAAATTATAACTATCCAAAATAAAAAAATGTCTTATAGTCTTCTTTCGACATCAAAATCTCAACAAATATAAATATCGCTCTATTTGCTTTTATTATATTGCAATTCCCATCAAAATCGCAATACAAATTATACGTCTGAGATGTACTGCCCCTGTCATCAGGCACGGATAAAAAAGAGTGGTTCCATGATGGAATAATGTGCCATGGAATCACTCTCTAATTTCTCTTAAACACTGACAATAAAAGACTCGTTATAATATGGAATCAATCCATCATGTGTCATAAATTTCATCCCCTCAGACTTTGCCTGTGCAAGCAAAA
>CANOBT010000058.1 GCA_947564305.1 uncultured Lachnospiraceae bacterium
AAATGGGAATCAAATTTTTCAATGATTCATTAATCTCTATAAATCGTTGTGTTCGGTGCAGGTACGGAAGTGTCACCTTTTACCTTTCTGTAGATAAGACTTGCCGGAACACCAACGACCAGAGATACCGCGATGGAAATCAGGGAGTAGGACCAGATGGATACAGCCTCTGCAGGAACGAAGTATTTGATTCCGACCATGACCAGGGATGCAGCAATAAATGCCAATGTTGCGCCAAAGGTATTTGCAACTTTGGTAAATGCTCCCAGGATGAAGGTTCCGATGAGGATGCCAAGTACCAGTCCCATAAATCCATTGAACCATTCGTATGCGGATTTCACACCGCCGTTTGCCAGTACCATAGATACGATGATAGAGAAGATTCCTACGATAAGGGAAACATACTGTCCGATTTTCGTCTGTGTCTCAAAGCTTAGTTCTTTCTTTGTCAGTCGTGACTGGATATCCAGTGTCCAGCTTGCCGCTACGGAGTTCAGTCCTGTTGACAATGTGGACTGTGATGCCGCGTAGATTGCCGCCAGAAGAAGACCTGTGATACCTACCGGAAGTTCAAATGCAATATAGGATGCGAAAATCTGATCCTGTGCTGCTGCCGGTGGAAGCGCATTCTGCTGATAGAATACATACAGTCCGGTTCCAATCAGGTAAAATACAGTGGCGATAAAGATGGAAAGCGCCCCGTTTGTGAGCATCATTTTGTTTAACTTCTTTGTATCAGTGGTGGTGGTAAAACGCTGTACGATATCCTGGCTGGATACATAGGAGCCCATGGTATTGAAGCCGGCACCCACGATCATAATAAATACACTGTCTTTTAAAATATTGATATCAAATATCGGCTGATCCGGAGCCAGGAATTTTTGTTCTGCTGCAAATGCCCCGAAGATTGCCCCGATTCCTCCGTCAAGGTGTATCAAAAGGAATACCAGTGAGAAGGTTACACCAATGAGCAGTACGGAACCTTGAATAAAGTCTGTCCAAAGTACGGATTTTAATCCGCCTGTGTAAGAGTAAATGATTGCGATTACTCCCATGATGATGATTAAGAGATTTACATTGATTCCGGTCAGGCTTCCAAGTACCATACATGGAAGATACATGATAATGGACATACGTCCCACCTGGTAAATAATGAACATGACCGCTCCTAATACACGGAGTCCTTTGCTTCCGAATCTCAGTTCCAGATAATGGTAAGCTGTATCAATATCCAATTTACTGTAAATCGGAAGGAAGAACTTGATGGTCAGCGGGATTGCAAGCAGCATACCAAGCTGTGCAAACCACATAAGCCATGTCCCTGCATAAGAATTACCTGCAAGTGACAGGAACGATATGGGACTCAATAAAGTAGCAAATATGGATACGGAAGTCACCCACCACGGTACGGTTCCATCTCCTTTAAAATATTCCTTTCCCTTCATGTCTTTTTTTGCAAAGTGAAGGCCGGCAAATAATACTGCCGCCAGATATACGACTAAAATAATCAAATCTATGACTGTAAATCCCTGCATTTTTTCTCCTCCTACTATTAACACCCATAAGCTTCTTTCGCATCGCGGATCATCTGTGCAGCTTTTTTGACAATTTCAGCATCACTATCAATCAAGGATGCCAGAGGCTCTCTTACGCCGCCGAGTTCCAGTCCTTCATTGATCTTCAGGATTGCCTTGATGACGCCATACATATTTCCGTGACCGGAACACATTTTATAGATGATTTCGTTTACCGTGTATTGAAGTTTTCTTGCATTCTCCATGTCATTTGTTTTCACGAGTTCTTCCATTTTCAGGAACAATTCCGGCATTGCACCATAAGTTCCGCCGATACCGCCTTCTGCGCCGATTGCAAAGCCGCTGATAAACTGCTCGTCAGGACCATTGAAGATGATATAATCCTCACCAGCCGCCTGTTTGAACATCTGGATATCTTGTACTGGCATGGAAGAGTTCTTTACACCGATGACTCTTGGATTTTTACGCATCTCGGCAAATAGGCCCATCGTCAGTGCCACGCCTGCAAGCTGAGGGATATTGTAAATTACAAAATCCGTATTCGGTGCGGCAGAACTGATATCGTTCCAGTATTTTGCGATGGCATACTCTGGCAGACGGAAATAAATTGGCGGAATGGAGGCAATGGCATCCACGCCCAGACTTTCCGCATGCTTTGCAAGCTCCATACTGTCTTTTGTGTTATTACATGCAACATGGTTGATGACGGTCAATTTTCCTTCAGAGGCTTTCATTACATTTTCCAGGACAATTTTTCTGTCTTCTACACTCTGGTAAATACACTCTCCGGAGGAACCATTTACATAGACGCCTTTTACACCTTTTTCTACAAAATATTTTGTCAATGCCTGTACGCCTTCGGGACTGATATTGCCTTCCTGGTCATAGCATGCATAAAATGCGGGAATAACTCCTTTATATTTGTTTAGATCTCTCATGGTTTTTCTCCTTTTCTTTTTGTGGATTGATGATTGTCAGATTAATTTTTCTGCAAAAGATTTGGTAATCAACTGTGGCCTCGTAATCGAGGAGCCAACCACTACACAGTAAGCGCCAAGTTCAATGACTCTTTTCGCTTTTTCTGGGGTGTTGATGTTGCCTTCTGCAATGACTCTGTGCTTTACACGGGCAATGACTTCTTTGATGATTTCAAAATCATTTGCCTCGATTTGGTCTCCTTTACTCTGCTCGGTATATCCAACCATAGTGGTTCCGATAAAATCGAATCCCAGTTCATCCGCATGAACCGCTTCCTCTATGGTCGAGCAGTCTGCCATCAAAAGCTGCTCCGGATATTTTTCTTTGATTTGTCCAAAGAATGCATCCAGTGTGAGATTTCCAGGACGTAAGCTGATGGTTGCATCCACGGCAATGATTTCCGGCTTTACCTCCATCAGTTCGTCAATCTCTTTCATTGTGGGAGTGATATAGACTTGACTGTCCTCATAATCCCTTTTTACAATTCCGATGATGGGGAGGTCCACTTGTGATTGTATCTCGCGGATATCTTCTTTTGTATTAGCGCGGATTCCCATCGCTCCTCCTTGTTTTGCAGCCAATGCCATTCTTCCCATAATAAAGGAAGAATGCAGCGGCTCGTGGGGTAGTGCCTGGCAGGACACCACCAGCTTCCCCTTTAGTTGTTCCACACATTCCCTCATAGTTTAACTCCTTTCTAGAATGTCTGCTGTCGTTGCTCTTTCGAGCGTTGTTTTTGGTTTCTGATGCTCAGTATAGCACGGTGGAATTTATTTTCAATGATTGTGAAGTGTTTTGAAAGTTCTTTCGGTGTTTTCAAAAAGCGACCTCAATAAGTAGAAAATATGGATGAGTTTTTGGCAATATTGCACAACTCCAGGTTACTTCTTTCCAACTTTGAAAGTACTGACAGGGTGGAGAATGCCAAGTCATCATAAAATCACTCTTGACAATCAAAAACCGTATGTTAAAATAAAAAAACGAATAGAAAAAAGCAATGACCGTGCAAAGTAGAGACTCATTTTCTAACAGAGAGAGAGAATCGTCGGCTGGAAGTTCTCTTTAGTTCAGATGACAATCGAATTTCCCACGTTAGCTGTGTTCTTGAACCCGTGAATCCGCTGTCAGTTCCATATTATTTTCAGGCAGTTCCGAAGTGGTGATGGCTTTTGGACCGATTCAGGAAAGTAGAGAATGCCGTAGGTTGTACGTTACACACATAATCAGAGTGCCCATGGTATATCTTATGGAACATGAGTCGTTCGATAAGCAGAGAGTATTGTGGGAATCAGGGTGGTACCACGGATATTGACTTCGTCCCTCATTGGGGATGGAGTTTTTTTGTTCTATAGAGAACTTCTCCGAATTTGTCTATAGAATAAAAAGTGCTTTGAATAGTAAAACAGGAAGGAGAAATCAGAATGAAAGAAAAATTGGAACAGATTAAAAAGGAGGCGATTGAGCAAATTCAGGCATCAGACATGCCGGAGAAGCTCAACGATGTGCGTGTTCGGTTCCTTGGAAAAAAAGGAGAACTGACTGCTGTGCTCAAAGGAATGAAAAATGTAGCTCCGGAGGAACGTCCCAAGGTGGGACAGCTTGTGAATGAGACAAGGGCGGCCATTGAAGCAATCATGGAAGAGACGAAGCAAAGGATGGAAAAGGCCATCCGGGAGGAGAAATTAAAAACCGAGGTTATTGATGTGACATTGCCGTCCAAAAAGAATCAGGTGGGACACAGGCATCCAAACACAATCGCTTTGGAGGAAGTAGAGCGTATCTTTGTGGGGATGGGCTATGAAGTGGTGGAAGGTCCGGAGGTAGAATACGACTTATATAATTTTGAAAAACTGAACATTCCGGCAGACCATCCGGCAAAGGATGAGCAGGATACATTCTATATTAATAAAGATATTGTGCTGCGTACCCAGACATCACCGGTGCAGGCACGTGTCATGGAACAAGGAAAACTGCCGATTCGTATGATTGCGCCTGGAAGAGTGTTCCGTTCAGATGAAGTGGATGCAACTCATTCTCCATCCTTCCATCAGATTGAAGGACTGGTTATTGACAAAAATATTTCCTTTGCAGATCTGAAAGGGACTCTGGAGGTATTTGCAAAAGAGCTGTTTGGACCAGAGACGAAGACGAAATTCCGTCCTCATCATTTTCCATTTACAGAGCCAAGCGCAGAGGTAGATGTGAGCTGTTTTAAATGCGGCGGAAAGGGCTGCAGGTTCTGTAAGGGTTCTGGCTGGATTGAGATTTTAGGATGCGGTATGGTACATCCCCATGTACTGGAAATGTGCGGGATCAACCCGGAGGAATACGGCGGATTTGCATTTGGCGTGGGATTGGAGAGAATCGCATTGTTAAAATATGAGATTGATGACATGAGACTGTTGTATGAGAATGATATCCGTTTTTTGAAACAGTTTTAAGGAAGTGTAAGAAAATAAATGGACATTGTTTCTTAGAAAGTACAGCTATAAAGTCAAGTACAAGGAAAAGCCAGGGAGGCTATCATAATAGAAAGTGAGGAAGAGACATTGAATACTTCATTATCATGGGTAAAAGCGTATGTCCCGGAGTTGGATGTGACTGCGCAGGAATATACGGACGCGATGACGCTGTCCGGTACAAAAGTAGAAGGATATGTAGAAATGGATGCAGATCTGGACAAAATTGTGATTGGACAGATTGAAAAGATTGAGAAGCATCCGGATGCAGATAAACTGGTGGTGTGCCAGGTGAATATTGGAAACGAGACAATCCAGATTGTGACAGGGGCGCCGAATGTATTTGAAGGGGCAAAGGTCCCGGTGGTTCTTGACGGTGGACGTGTGGCAGGAGGACATGACGGCTCCAAGACTCCCGGTGGAATTCAGATAAAAAAAGGCAAACTTCGAGGCGTGCCCAGCAATGGAATGATGTGTTCCATTGAAGAATTGGGCTCTAACAGGGATATGTATCCGGAGTCACCGGAGAATGGGATTTACATTTTCCCGGAGGATGCTGTAATCGGAGAAAGCGCAGTGAAGGCTCTGGGGTTGGAGGACGTAGTTTTTGAATATGAAGTGACCTCCAACCGTGTAGACTGTTTCAGTGTGATTGGAATTGCGAGAGAGGCGGCAGCCACATTTAACAAGGAATTCGTGCCGCCTGTAGTGACAGAGACAGGAAATGACGAGGACGTCAATGATTATGTGAAAGTTTCGGTGGAAAATACGGAGCTTTGTCCTCGGTATTGTGCAAGGGTTGTAAAGAACATTAAGATTGGTCCGTCACCGAAATGGATGCAGAGAAGACTGGCGTCTGTGGGAATCCGCCCGATCAATAACCTGGTGGATATTACCAACTATGTCATGGAGGAATACGGACAGCCTATGCATGCCTATGATTTGGATACCATTGCCGGTCATCAGATTGTGGTAAAGAATGCGAAAGACGGTGATAAATTTACGACTCTGGATGGACAGGAACGGCAGATGGACAAGGACGTATTGATGATCTGTGACGGTGAGAAGGCTATCGGAATTGCCGGAATCATGGGCGGTGAAAATTCCATGATTACAGATGACGTAAAGACCATGCTGTTTGAGGCCGCTTGTTTTGATGGCGTGAATATCCGCAAATCCAGCAAGCGTGTGGGCCTGCGTACCGATGCATCCGGAAAATTTGAAAAAGGACTTGACCCGAACAATGCAAAGGCAGCCATAGACAGAGCTTGCCAGCTTGTGGAAGAGATGGGAGCCGGAGAAGTAGTGGGCGGAACTGTGGATGTGTATGGGAAAAAGAAAGAACCGGTACGCGTTCCGTTCGATGCACAGAAGATTAATGCCATGCTTGGAACCAATATTTCTGAGCAGGAGATGCTTAGATATCTGAAAAAGGTTGATTTGGAATATGACGAGGCTGCAAAGGAGATCATTGCCCCGACCTTCCGTCAGGATTTATTCAGGCTTGCAGATATTGCAGAGGAAGTGGCGAGATTTTATGGATATGATAATATTCCGACAACCCTTCCGAATGGAGAGGCAACGACAGGTAAGCTGACATTTAAGCTGCGGATTGAGCAGGTGGCAAGAGACATCGCAGAATTTTGTGGATTCAGCCAGGGAATGTGCTATTCTTTTGAAAGTCCGAAGGTATTTGACAAACTGCTTTTGCCGGCAGATTCCCCTTTGCGCCAGGCTGTGGAGATCATGAATCCATTAGGGGAAGATTATAGTATTATGAGAACCACTTCTCTGAATGGAATGCTGACTTCTCTGGCAACAAATTATAATAGAAGAAATAAGGATGTACGTCTCTATGAACTGGGAAATATTTATCTTCCGAAGAGTCTTCCATTGACAGAACTGCCGGAGGAACGGATGCAGTTTACCCTTGGAATGTACGGAAAGGGTGATTTCTTCCATATGAAAGGTGTTGTGGAGGAGTTCTTCGAGAAGATTGGAATGAAGAACAAAGAAACCTACGACCCGAATGCAGGCAGACCATATCTCCATCCAGGACGTCAGGCGAATATTGTCTATGATGGAAAGACTGTCGGATATCTCGGAGAAATCCATCCGGAAGTAGCAGATACGTATGGAATTGGTGAACGAGCATATGTTGCAGTGATTGACATGCCGGAGATTATGGAGTATGCTACATTTGACAGGAAATATTTTGGAATTGCAAAATATCCGGCCGTTTCCAGAGACATCAGTATGGTCGTGCCAAAACAGATTTTGGCAGGGCAGATTGAAGAAGTGATTGCTGCGAAGGGTGGAAAATATCTGGAGAGCTACGCACTGTTTGACTTGTATGAGGGTGCGCAGATAAAAGAAGGTTTCAAATCCGTGGCATATTCTACTGTATTCCGTGCGAAGGACAAGACCTTGGAGGATGCAGAGGTGACGGAGGCTATGGACCGGATACTGAAAGCATTAGAAAGCATGGGAATTGAGCTTCGAAAGTAAAAGACCCCGCAGCATGCTGCAGCCGCTGCTGACGGGAGAAAAGGAAAGAGTGCTCCGGGGCTTGCCGGAGTACTCTAAAAGCCAGGGAGGTACGTATGAGTAAGAAACAAACAGGCGGCCTGATCGTAGCAGCAATTTTATTTATTGCAGTTGGAGTATCCAGTGTGCTGACCAACACAATATCCCAGAATATGCTGCAGGAAACAGTGTCAGAGGCACTGACAAGCAGCTATGGGAGTTACGGATATGATACACCGAATTATGATTATATTGCGATTGTAAATGTGGTGGGAACTATCCAGGAACAGACGGCAACCGGTATATTTGAGATTGCAGAAGGCTATCAGCATACATCAACGATGGAGTACATTGATGAATTGATGTATGATTCTTATAATAAAGGAATTCTTCTGTATGTGGATTCACCAGGAGGCGCGGTGTATGAGTCGGAAGAGTTGTATGATAAGCTGAAAGAGTATAAGGAAAATACAGGTAATCCGATCTGGACATATATGGCACATTATGCAGCTTCCGGAGGATATATGATTTCCATGCCGTCAGACCGTATCTTTGCGAATGCCAATACGACGACCGGATCTATTGGTGTGATCATGGCAGGCTACGACATGACAGGGCTCTATGAAAAGCTGGGAATCCGTTATGTCAGTATTACCAGCGGCCCGTTGAAAGACAGCACCAAGATGACCGATGAGCAGATTGCGGTTTATCAGAGCCAGGTAGATGAATATTATAGTAAATTTGTTAAAATGGTTGCAGAAGGACGCAAGATGCCGGAGGAGGATGTTCGCAAACTTGCGGATGGGCGGACATATACGGCTTGGCAGGCTTTGGAAAACGGACTGATTGATGAGATTGAAAGCTACGAAGACATGCAGAATATTATGTGCAGTGAATTGGAGGTCTATGATTTTTATGAGCCTGCTTTAGAAGAAAATGTGCTTGCATCGTTATTTGCAGAAGTGAAGGGTATGATTCCGAAATCAGAAGCCCAGATTCTCAAGGAAACCGCAGCATCTATGGAAAGCGGGGTGCCAATGTATTATGCAGAACAATTACGATAACCGCAGACCAGTAGGTAATGATGTTGTCTATGCCGGATTTTGGGTGCGTTTGGCCGCATATTTTCTGGACAGCGTGCTTGTGTTTTTCATGCTGCTGCTCGTCAGGCTGGCATTGTCAGGCGTTATGTCTATTATGCGGGGAACTGTGCTGGGAGGAAATATTTTATTTCATTATACTTTGAAGGATATTGTGTTATACTTGGCACAGGTGTTGTATTTTATCCTGTGTACCCGATATACGGGGACGACGGTTGGAAAAAAGGCTTTGAATCTCCGGGTAATTAATGCGGATGGCAGTACGGAATTGGATTTTTTGAATGTGGTGTATCGAGAGACCGTGGGACGATTTTTGTGCAGCTTACCGATGGGAATTGGATATTTTATCGCAGGGCTGGATAAAGAGAAGCGTGGAATTCACGATATGTTGTGTGATACTCGTGTGGTATATGCTAAAAAAGTTAAGATATATCCGGTATATTACCCGCCCATGCCGCCCGTGCAGGGACCTATGACTCAGCCAGGAAGTATGCCACCGGTGAGCACTGGAATGCCAAATCAGCCAGGCCTATACCGGATGGTGCCGCCGAAGGAGCAAAACCTACATCCTTCACGGGAAAATGTGTTTGAGGAGAAACAGGAGAATTCAGACAAAGAAGGAAAACCATATTCAGGAATAGAAGAAAAAGAGGATTCTAACAGATCATGAAACGACAGGATTTTTATTATGAATTGCCGGAAGAATTGATTGCGCAAGATCCCCTTGAGGATCGTTCCAGCTCCAGGCTGCTTGTACTTGACAAGCGGTCTGGGGCTGTTTCCCATCATGTATTTAAAGAGATTACAGATTATCTTAAAGCGGGTGATTGCCTGGTGGTGAATGATACAAAAGTCATCCCGGCGCGGCTCATTGGTTCTAAGGTGGGGACAGACGCAAAAATTGAAATTTTACTGTTGAAACGAAAAGAAAACAATGTATGGGAGACCCTTGTAAAGCCAGGAAAAAAGGCAAAGCCTGGGACGAAAATCAGCTTTGGGGATGGAATCCTTGTGGGAGAGGTTTTGGAGATTGTAGAGGAAGGAAACCGCCTAATCCAGTTTTCATACGAAGGAATTTTTGAGGAAATACTGGACCGTCTGGGACAGATGCCCTTACCGCCTTATATTACCCACCAGTTAAAAGAGCGGGAGCGGTATAACACGGTATACGCAGCTCATGATGGTTCAGCGGCAGCGCCCACTGCCGGATTGCATTTTACGCCGCAGCTATTACAGGAGATTGAAGAAAAAGGTGTGGATATTGCAAGGGTGACACTCCATGTGGGGCTTGGGACCTTCCGGCCTGTGAAGGTGGATGAGATTACGGAGCATCACATGCATTCGGAATTTTATCAGATCAATGAAGAGGCAGCAGATAAAATCAACCGCGCAAAGGAAAAAGGACGTATCATCTGTGTGGGGACTACAAGCTGCCGTACTATTGAGTCAGCTTCGGATGAGACCGGCCGTATCAAGGCAGGAAGCGGTTGGACGGACATTTTTATTTATCCGGGATATCGTTTTAAGATGCTGGATGGCCTGATTACGAATTTTCATTTGCCGGAGTCTACTCTGATTATGCTTGTGTCAGCCCTTGCAGGGCGCGACCATGTGATGAAGGCATACGAAGAAGCTGTGGAGGAGCGATATCGTTTTTTTTCATTTGGGGATGCGATGCTAATTGTGTAAAAAACGGTTTATATGCACACACTATGTTGACAGTGTAAAGCTATTAGCATATAATTATACATAAATGGAGGTGCATATTCATGTCAGCAGTTACAAATTTGAATATACGGACGGAGAAGGCAGTTAAAGAAGCGGCAGAGAGTATCTTTGCAGAATTGGGATTGAACATGACTACGGCTGTTAATATATTTTTAAAGCAAACGATTAGGGAAAATGGTATACCATTTTCTCTAAAATTAAATACACCGAATGAAATAACAATGGCAGCTATAGCAGAAGGAAGGAGAATCGCTTCTGATCCAAACGTGAAAGGGTATACTAGCCTAAGCGATTTAAGGGAAGCATTGGATGAGGTATGAGGTTAAATTCACAGGTCAATTTAAGAAAGACTTAAAGTTGGCCAAAAAACAGGGGAAAGATATTGATAAGCTTTTTCATGTGATTGATATGATTGCTGAAGGGATGCAGCTTGATAAAAAATATCAGGATCATGGATTAAGTGGCAATTATGTTGGATGCCGAGAGTGTCATGTTGAGCCAGATTGGCTGTTGATATATGAAGTGATGGATGAGGTATTGGTATTGATGCTCTATCGAGCTGGCAGCCATTCAGAATTGTTTTAAGCAGTATTCGGATGAGGGTTTTTGACTGAATAATTAATGATGGCACAGGAGGATATTGAGATGTACCATTGTCATGTTCATTTCTACTTAACAGGCCGACACCGTAAACTATTTGATATGATAAAAGAAATGTCTCCGCTGGAACATTTTACTCATGAATTTTCAGAAAGTGAAAAACCAGATGCGGGGCTGGCATTTAAGGCGGATGTGATTTTGGCCGATTTACAGGGACTGGATGAGAGGGAAGCGCTGCGTATCCTTCTTTCGGGTAAGAAAAAAGAAACGGAACTGATTCTGCTTGCAGATAAAAACCAGATTCTGCTTCTGACAGATTATTTGCCGGAGCTTCAGGATATCTGGACACAGCCTATGTCAGAGGAGGAGATTCGCTTCCGTTTTCTACGGTGGCAGCAGGCCTGCAAGAGAGAGAAGGATTCTTGGCAGAACAGTCAGTTTTTTGAGACCGCCATCAATCATATTCCGAATCTCATCTGGTATAAAGGGAAAAATGGCATCCACTATAAGGTCAATGACAGTTTCTGTAAAACAGTGAATAAAACAAAGCAGCAGGTGGAGGGAAGCAATCATGCTTATATCTGGGATGTAGAGTGTGAAGACCCTGCATGTATCGAATCTGACCGTCAGGTGATGACGGAGGAAAGAACTTGTATATCTGAGGAAACCATCCAGACCGGGGAGGGACCAAGACTTTTAACGACATACAAATCTCCGCTGTATGATTTGGATGGAAGTGTCATGGGAACCGTAGGGGTGGCCATTGATATTACAAAAGAACGTGCCTATGAGCAGGAGATCATTCAGAAAAATCACACTCTTGAGACCATATTTACCACTTTGGACTGTGGAATCATGTGCCATTCGATTGACGGCTCACGTATTTTGAGTGTCAACAGGGCGGCGCTTAAGATTCTAGGATATAGTTCCCAGGAAGAATTAATGTCAGAAGGCTTTCAGATGATTGCATCGTCAGTTATGGACGAGGACAAGGAGAAGCTTAGGGAATGCATCACACAGTTGAAGAAAGAAGGGGACTGTGTCAGTGTGGAATACCGTGTACAGCATAAAGACGGGGAGATTCTACACGTTATGGGAAACGTCAAACTCTTAAAAGAGAACGGAGAGCTCTTTTATCAACGTTTTCTTTTGGACTGTACAGCTCAGAAGATAAAGGAAAAGAAGAGAGAAAGACAGCAGGAGGAACTGGTCCATGCATTGAGTATTGACTATAGTTTTGTCTGTTTTTATGATTTGGATACAGGGAATGGGAAAACACTTCGGGCAGATGATACCAGCCAGATGCTGGATGTGGTTTTCGCAGAGGGGCTTTCCTACACAGAAAGTATGGAACGATATATCACAGAGTTTGTCTATGAGGAGGATCGGGAAATGCTGCGGCAGGCTTCCTCCAGAGAGAATCTCTATAAGGAATTGGAAGAAAATAAGCTGTATCATGTAAATTACCGTGCTCTTATAAACGAGGAGATGAAATATTTCCAAATGAAGGTCGTCTGTGCGGGTGCATGGGAGGAGGATCATGGGATTGTCCTGGGCTTTTGCAGTGTGGATAAGGAAATCCGGAAGGAAATGGAGCAGAAAAGCCAGTTGGAGGATGCGCTTTTACAGGCAAACAGGGCAAACAAGGCAAAAAGTATTTTTCTTTCTAATATGTCCCATGATATCCGGACACCAATGAATGCAATCGTTGGTTTTACGACTCTTGCACTCAATCATATAGAACATAAAGATCAGGTGGAGGAATATCTGAAAAAGATTATGACATCAGGAAACCATCTTCTGAACCTGATTAATGACGTCTTGGATATGAGTCGTATTGAAAGCGGTAAGATGCATTTGGAAGAGAAGCCGTGCAGCCTGTCTGAGATTATCTGCGGACTGCGTAATATCGTGCAGGCAGACGTTCATGCAAAGCAGTTGGAATTGTACATAGATACTGTGAATATTCGGAATGAGGATATTTATTGCGATCAACTTCGGCTGAATCAGGTGCTTTTGAATCTGCTCAGCAATTCTGTGAAATATACCTGTGCAGGCGGCAGGATTGATATGAGGGTCATAGAAAAAACAGGGGCGCCCAGGGGATTTTCGGATTATGAATTCCATATCAAGGACACGGGTATCGGAATGAGTGAAGAATTTGCAGCGCGTATTTTTGAACCGTTCGAAAGAGAAAAGAATACCACTTTAAGTGGAATCCAGGGAACCGGACTGGGGATGGCAATCACCAAAAATATTGTAGATATGATGAATGGTTCCATTGGAGTCAAGACAAAGCAGGGGGTCGGTACGGAATTCTGTGTGTCCTTCCGATTCCGTCTGAATTCTGATATGAATGAAACTCAGGAATTATCTCAAGAGATGCACAGTGGGGAACAGACGGCAAAGGAAGACTGGAATCACTGTGAAGATAAGAAAGAGTCAGAAGAAAATGGATCTGTAAATGGAGCATTGGAATCGGATACCGGACGTATTTTACTGGCAGAGGATAATGAACTGAATCAGGAAATTGCCCAGGCAATTCTGGAGGATGCAGGGTTTGAGATTGAGATTGCAGGAAATGGCCAGATTGCCGTGGATATGCTGAAGCAATCTGAGCCAGGATATTATCAGTTAATACTTATGGATGTGCAGATGCCGGTGTTAGATGGCTATGAGGCTACAAAAAAGATTCGGAAACTGGAGAATCAAGAGCTGTCATCCATCCCCATCCTCGCTATGACTGCCAATGCCTTTGAAGAAGACCGGCAGGAAGCGCTGAGATGTGGGATGAATGGACATATAGCAAAACCTATAGATGTAGAAAAGTTACTCGAAGCCCTGGAGAAAATCCTTAAGATATAAACTTACAGAGCGGCTCATCTCTCTCGAAAAATCAGAGTTGTATTTCCGATTGCAGAATTCACGGACCCAGGTATCATACCCCTTTTCACCGGCTTTATAGGAGAGCATATCGGATAACTCCTGGCCGGAAAGAGGTTGGTACGTATTTTCTTGAACAAGATATTTTTCTTCGATACGCTGCGGCTTTTTCCGCGCCTTCTGTTGTTCGGTGGGATAACCGAATACCAGAAGCGCGGCAGGAAATACATAGGTGGGGAGGTTTAATGTGTCCCGCATCTGTTCACAATTTTCCATCACATCGCCAATGTAACAAGAACCGATCCCAAGGCTTTCGGCAGCAGTGACCGCATTCTGCGCGGCAATCAATGCATCATTGACTGCCAGTAAAAAATCACCGGCACCGGGCTTGCGGGGATTGCATCCGGCGAAGGAAAAGGCGTCATACCATTTTTTACAGTCAGCACAAAATACGAGCACCAGTTTGCCTTTGGCAATAAAAGGCTGATGGTCGCAAAGGTCCGCAAGGCGGTTTTTTAAGTCCTGGTCTGTCACATCCAGAATCGTATATAATTGTTGATTGCCTGCGGTGGGAGCCATGGCTGCAGCCGTAATGATGGCAGCTTTTTCTTCCTGCGTAATTTCTTTATCTTCATAAGCTCTTACTGATTTTCGTTTCGCTAATTGTTCTAGTATCTGATTAGTCATGATGAGACCTCCTTGTATTTGTAACCAATCTGCTTTGCAGATTGATTGATATGTTGTTAAACACCTAACATCCTGCATAATTGAGAAATGTTTTGAATCCGATATGAGGCGTCCGGAACCTCTCCAAATCCATATTCGGCAAAAATGAATGGAATCTGCGCTTCCTTGCAGGCATCCGCATCTCCTAATGTATCTCCCACATACACGACCTGTTCCAGATGGTTTCTCTCCATCAGCAGACGGATGGTCCGGCCTTTGGAAACGAAGGTTTCCCCAAAACAGAGGTGGTCTTTGACACAATCTTTTAATCCGGAGGCTCTCAGAAAAAGTTCAATATATCCACACTGACAGTTGCTTACAATATAGAGACTGTATTTTTTTGACAATGTGTGAAAAGTCTCAATTACACCATCGTAAAGGACACCGGGATGTGCTTCTAAATAGTCATTTTCGTAAGCGTAGCAGGCATCCATGATCTGGGCTTGTTTTTCCTCGGATAAGGAGGGAAACAGTGCGTTAGAAATCTCTGTCATTGTCTTTCCGAATAATCTGCGCAGGTCCGAGGCATCCACCTGAATATCCAAATCTGTATTTTCCTGTACTGCACGGGTCCAAACCTTTGCAGCCTGCTCCGTGGAATCCCACAGGGTTCCGTCCACATCAAATATAATTCCATCTAAATGTGTAAATATTTCTTGATTCATATGAATTCTCCTTATATTTTGTAACTACTTGCAGCGCAAGTGATTACCAGCTTACGTGCCATCTGTAATCAACCATTTTCTACTATACCACATCTTGTGCAGGAAAGGGAAAGAAAAAACTGCTTTTAAAAAGATTTCTTTTAGTGTATACTATCATGTGTGATTTGGAAAAAGTTGTGAGATTGCAGTGGCGCTATGCGCTATTTTAGAAGGAGAAAACCCGATGAATGAAAAAATTGTTTTGATTGACGGACACAGTATTTTGAACCGGGCATTTTACGGGGTGCCGGACCTGACGAATTCGGAGGGGCTGCATACCAATGCTGTTTATGGGTTTTTGAATATTATGTTTAAGATATTGGATGAGGAGAAGCCGGAATATCTGACGGTGACATTTGACGTCCATGCGCCCACCTTCCGGCATGAGATGTATGCGGAGTATAAGGGGACAAGAAAGCCGATGGCAGAAGAACTGCGGCAGCAGGTTCCGGTGATAAAAGAAGTGCTCCAGGCAATGCAGATTGAGATTGTGGAGCAGGCAGGATTGGAAGCGGATGACTTGCTGGGAACCATCTCACGGACTTGTGAGGAGCAGGGGATGGAGGTTTCCATCATTTCCGGTGACAGAGACACGCTGCAGCTCGCCACAGAGCATGTGAAGATTCGGATTCCCAGAACGAAGCAGGGGAAGACCGAGGTGACGGATTATTATGCGGCGGACGTGAAGGAAGCTTATGGGGTCACGCCTGCAGAATTCATTGATGTGAAAGCACTCATGGGAGATACGTCAGATAACATACCAGGGGTTCCAGGAGTCGGAGAGAAGACCGCTACGAAGATTATCCAGGAGTATGGAACCATCGAAAATGCCTATGCTCATGCGGCGGAGATTAAGCCTCCCAGGGCCAGCAAGAATCTGCAGGAATACTGGGACCAGGCGTGTATGAGTAAGACTCTGGCAACCATCAATACCCATGCAGAGATTGGATTTGATTTGGAGCAGGCAAAGTTTGGGAATCCATATACCAAGGATGCATATGATTATTTCCAACGGCTCCAATTTAAGAATCTGCTCAGCCGGTTTGATGTGCAGGCCGATTCCAATGCAGTGGAGGATTATTTTCAGGAGATTACGAATAAAGAAGAATTGGAACGTATTTTCTCAGAGGCGGAGAAGTCGGATACTGTGGGAGTGGCGATTTCTCAGGATGGAGGAAACGTATTACCGCTGTTTGCACATGCGTCCGGATATGGCAGGATTGCGGTTTGCTATGACGCGGAAAAGATTTACTCGATTCCCTGTGATATGGATTTGGATATGGAATATCTGTTCGGGAAATTATGCAGTGTGGCAGATTCCGTGGAGCGGTTCGTGATGTTTAATCTGAAAAAATATCTGCCCCATCTTACGATAGCAAAGCAGGAGCATTGTTTTGACGCGACGGTGGCCGCGTATCTTCTAAACCCTCTGAAAAATGATTATGGATACGAGGATGTGGCAAGGGAGCAATTGCATTTGCTGATTGATGAAAAGGCAGATGCGTCTATGAGGGCATGTTATGAGGCATATACGGCATATGCATCAGCGGAATTACTGACGAAAAAGTTGAAGGAAACAGGGATGTATTCTCTGTTTACGGATATAGAGATGCCGCTTTTGTTCATCCTCTATGAGATGGAGCAGGCAGGTGTTAAGATTGAAGGGGAAGCTTTGAAGGTATACGGGGACCAGTTGGGGGCGAAGATTTTGGAGCTGGAAAAGGAAATCTATGAGCTGGCTGGTGAAACGTTTAATATCAATTCTCCGAAACAGCTTGGAGTGGTCTTGTTTGACCATCTGGGAATGCCAAATGGCAAGAAGACAAAAACCGGGTATTCTACAGCCGCGGACGTATTGGATAAACTGGCGCCGGACTATCCGGTGGTAGCTAAGATTTTGGAGTACCGGCAGCTTGCAAAGCTGAAATCCACTTATGCGGATGGTCTGGCGAATTTTATCGGGTCAGACGGGAGAATTCATGGAAAGTTCCATCAGACGATCACGGCAACCGGCCGGCTTAGCAGCACAGACCCGAACTTGCAGAATATTCCGATTCGTATGGAACTGGGGCGTCTGATACGAAAAGTATTTGTGCCGAAAGAAGGGTGTGTATTCGTAGATGCGGATTATTCCCAGATTGAGCTTAGGATTTTGGCACACTGCTCTGGGGATGCACAGTTGATTCAGGCGTACCAGGAAGCACAGGACATTCACCGGATTACGGCGTCTCAAGTCTTTCATGTGCCCTTTGATGAGGTGACGGATTTACAGCGTCGCAACGCAAAAGCCGTCAACTTCGGAATCGTGTATGGAATTAGTTCTTTTGGACTGAGTCAGGACTTGAGTATTACAAGAAAAGAAGCGGCACAGTATATTGAGAGCTATTTTGACACCTATCCGGGTGTGAAACGTTTTTTGGATGAACAGGTTGCCCATGCCAAGGAAAATGGATATGTCGTGACCTTGTTTGGAAGACGCAGGCCAGTGCCGGAACTGAAATCCAGTAACTTTATGCAGCGTAGTTTTGGGGAACGGGTAGCGATGAACGCGCCGATTCAGGGGACCGCAGCAGACGTTATCAAGATTGCCATGATTGGAGTGGCTCAGGAATTGAAAAGCAGAGGAATGAAGTCAAAGCTTCTGCTGCAGGTACATGATGAATTGCTGATTGAGGCCTATGAGGATGAATTGGAGCAGGTAAAAGAGATATTGAAGCAGCAGATGGAAGAGGCATGTGATTTGAAAGTTCCGCTGATTGTAGATATGCATACCGGGGAAAACTGGTATGAAGCGAAGTGAGAAAAGAATAGGTGATAAGGAATGAAGGTGCTGGGAATCACAGGCGGAATCGGTTCAGGAAAGAGCGAAGTTTTAAAATATCTACAGGAAGCCTACGAAGCAGTTGTTTCCCCTTTGGATGATGTGGCAAGACAATTGCAGAGAAGGGGAGAAAATTGTTTTGACAGGATTGTGGACACATTTGGAATGGAAATTCTGGGGATGGACGGAGAACTGGACAGGGAGAAACTGGGGGCAATTGTGTTTTCTGATTCGGAAAAACTGGCGCTTTTGAATGAGATTGTCCATCCGGAGGTGAAACAGTGGGTACGGCAGGACATTGAGCGGAAAGAGAAAGAGAGAGTCTGGTTGTATGTACTGGAATCTGCATTGTTTCCTGATGTGGATTATGGGGACATCTGTTCGGAAATGTGGTATATCTATGCAGAAGAATCTATCCGGCGGCAGCGCTTGATGGCATCCCGGTATTATACAGAAGAGAAGACGAGGAGCATTATCCGGTCGCAGCCGTCAGAGCAGGCATTTCGCAGGATTTGTACGGAAGTGATTGATAACAGCAGTGCTTTTGAAAATACGAAGAAACAGATAGGAGAATTGTTATTATGAGAATGTGCAGTATAGCCAGCGGGAGCAGTGGGAATTGCATTTATATAGGAAGTGACAATACCCACCTTCTGGTGGATGCGGGAATCAGCAAAAAGCGGATTGACGCAGGATTAAAGGATCTGGAAATTAAGGGAGAGGAATTGAACGGGATTCTGGTGACTCATGAACATTCGGACCACATTCAGGGATTAGGTGTATTCAGCAGGAAATACGAGATTCCCATCTATGCCTCGCCGGGAACGATTGACGGCATCAAGAACTATTCCAGTCTGGGGAAGATGCCGGAGGGATTGCTTCATCCGATTCGGATTGATGAAAGATTTGTCCTTGGGGACATTACCATTGATCCGTTTGCCATTTCTCATGATGCCAATGAGCCTACCGGTTATCGCATGGAATGTGCAGGAAAAGCAGCGGCAGTGGCGACAGACCTGGGAATCTACACGGATTATGTGGTCGGAAAGCTTAAAAATCTGGACGCAGTGCTGTTGGAGGCAAATCACGATGTACATATGCTTGAAGTAGGGGCATATCCTTACTATTTGAAGCAGAGAATCCTGGGGGATAAAGGACATTTGTCAAATGAATTGTCAGGAAAGCTTCTTTGTGATATACTACATGATAATTTGAAGCATATTGTTCTGGGACATTTGAGCAAAGAAAATAATTATGGGCGTCTGGCTTATGAGACTGTGAAGCTGGAAGTGACTCTGGGGGACAATGCGTATAAGGGGGAAGACTTGGATATGACAGTTGCAAAGCGTGATGAGATATCCAGGATTTATACCTTTTAAATACCTTAGTATGCAGAAATGTTGCCGGCGGCAAGCTTTCTGTATGATAGATAGTTTAATATAGGAGGAGAGCAGAAGACATGAAGAAATGTATCGTAACTGTATTGGGAAAGGATACCGTAGGAATCATTGCAAAGGTGTGTACCTATCTTGCAGAAAATGAAATCAATATTCTGGATATTTCCCAGACTATCGTGCAGGGATATTTTAATATGATGATGATTGTGGATGTGACGGAAAAGGACAGGCAGTTTACGCAGATCTGTGATGATATGGAAAAGCTGGGTGAGGAGATTGGGGTCAATATCCGCTGTCAGAGAGAAGAGATTTTTGAAAAAATGCACAGGCTGTAATCAGAAACACCAGTCTATATCCGAAACCAGTATAAGAGGTTTCGATACAGACTGTGAAGATGTGAAGCCGGACAGGAAGGCGAGGAAAAACAGATATGATTAATATGTATGAAGTATCAGAGACAAATGAAATGATCGAGCATGAGAATCTGGATGTGCGCACTATTACGCTGGGAATCAGCCTTCTGGACTGTATCGATTCCAATCTGGAGGCATTGAACCAGAAGATTTATGAGAAAATTACCAGAGTCGCAAAAGATTTAGTCAGCACAGGACGGGATATTGAGAAGGAATTTGGAATTCCGATTGTGAATAAGAGAATTTCGATTACTCCGATTTCTCTTGTAGGTTCAGCAGCATGCAAAAGCCCGGAGGACTTTGTGACTATAGCTCGAACACTGGACCGGGCAGCGCAGACGGTAGGTGTGAATTTTATCGGCGGATATTCTGCCCTGGTGTCCAAAGGAATGACGAAGAGCGAGGAATATCTGATTCGTTCGATTCCCCAGGCATTGGCTCAGACAGAGCGAATCTGCAGCTCTGTCAATGTGGGGTCCACCAGGACAGGCATTAACATGGATGCGGTCCGTCTCTGCGGGGAGATTGTAAAAGAAACGGCGGAGGCAACGAAAGAGCGGGATTCTTTAGGCTGTGCCAAGCTAGTGATCTTCTGCAATGCGCCGGATGACAACCCATTTATGGCAGGGGCATTTCTAGGAGTGACGGAAGCAGATGCGGTTATCAATGTGGGAGTCAGTGGTCCGGGTGTTGTGAAAAAGGCATTGGAAAAGGTTCGGGGCAAAGGATTTGAGGAGCTATGCGAGACTATCAAGAAGACGGCTTTTAAGGTGACAAGAGTCGGACAGCTTGTGGCAGGAGAGGCATCTAAGCGTATGGGGATTCCTTTTGGAATCGTTGATTTATCTTTGGCGCCTACTCCGGCAATCGGTGACAGTGTGGCAGAGATTTTGGAAGAAATCGGTCTGGAACGAGTAGGTGCGCCGGGTACAACGGCAGCGCTGGCGATGCTCAATGACCAGGTGAAGAAGGGCGGTGTAATGGCTTCTTCCTATGTAGGGGGATTGAGCGGAGCATTCATTCCGGTGAGTGAGGATCAGGGAATGATCGATGCAGTGAATATCGGTTCCCTGACATTGGAAAAGCTGGAGGCAATGACTTGTGTCTGCTCCGTTGGTTTGGATATGATTGCCATTCCTGGGAAGACAAAAGCCAGCACCATTGCAGGGATTATTGCGGATGAGATGGCTATTGGTATGGTCAATCAGAAGACTACGGCTGTACGTCTGATTCCTGTAATTGGCAAGGACGTCGGAGAGACAGCAGAGTTCGGCGGACTCTTGGGATATGCACCGATTATTCCGGTGAATGAATTTGGATGTGAGACATTTATTAATCGGAAGGGAAGGATTCCCGCGCCAATTCATAGTTTTAAAAATTAAAGGGCAGGAGATTATGTTATGAGTAAAATAGCAATTGTGACAGACAGTAACAGTGGAATTACACAGGCAAAGGGAAAAGAAATGGGGATTTATGTTCTCCCCATGCCTTTCTATATCAACGGAGAGCTCTTTTTAGAAGACATCACACTGACACAGGCGGAATTTTATAAACGTCTTGCGGAGGATGCGGATATTTCAACATCTCAGCCATCGCCTGGTGATGTTCTGGACTTGTGGGACAAGATTTTAGAAGAATATGATGAATTAGTGCATATTCCGATGTCCAGCGGTTTAAGCAGTTCCTGCGAGACAGCGGTTTCTCTGTCAGAAGATTATAATGGAAGAGTACAGGTGGTGAATAACCAGAGAATCTCAGTGACTCAGGAACAGTCTGTAAAGGATGCAATGTATCTGCGGGATGCAGGAAAATCAGCTGCCGAGATTAAAGAGATTTTGGAAAAAGAAAAATTTGAATCCACCATCTATATTACTGTGGATACCTTAAAATATCTGAAAAAAGGCGGAAGGGTTACCCCGGCAGCCGCGGCATTGGGAACGGTATTGAATCTAAAACCCGTATTACAGATTCAGGGAGAAAAGCTAGATGCTTTTGCAAAGGTTCGTGGTTGGAAAGCGGCCAAACGGACCATGCTGCAGGCGATTGAGAAGGACATGAAGGAACGGTTTGCCGGGAAGGAATCTCAGTTGATTCTGGGAATGGCATATACCTGCAGTAAGGAAGAGGCGGCAGAGTGGAAAGAAGAGATTCGGAACCGTTTTCCAGGATTCGAGATTATGGAGGCGCCGCTTTCACTGAGTGTTGCCTGTCATATCGGAGCAGGCTCTATGGCGGTGACTTGTACAAAAAAAGTTGAAGTCTAAAAGCGGTAAGGAAGTTTTACCCAAAATTGTATATAAAAAGAAGTAACGTCTTACCAACATTGGAAGACTTTACTTCTTTTTTCTTTACTTCAGTAACACGGAAAACTCTTTTTCCGTACAATCGTCTCATAAGTGGAGCAGATTTTATCTGTGATGCAGACAATGAAAGCTGCCCGGCACTTAGGGACTGAGAACAAAGTCAGGGGCCACATATGGCTCTTGATGATGTTTTGCTCTACCGGCGACAGTTTATAGCGTTTCATAGCATTTTTTAGCGCAACTGCCGGATGATGGAATCCATGCAGTCGCTCATGGGAATGGCTGTCATGCCAGTCATATAAATAGAAATCATGGAGGAAAGCACCACGCACCAGTTCTGAATCTGATGCACCCAGATGAAAGCGGCGGTTCAGATAAAAACTAAGCCGTGTCACACTGAGCACATGGTCATAGGTCGAGATGCGCCCATGTTGGATACAACGTTTCATGAGTTCCGCCTCCCTGGTCAGATGCAGGCCGCGAAGGAGGTTTCTGATTTCTGCTTTTTCGTGCGAAGTTAGTTTCATAAACAGGTTCCTGCCTTATTGAATTCATATTTTTTTATCAGAATCTTTTTTGCGGAATTTGAGTGCATGCTGTTTCATCTTGCTTCCCAACTCGCTATATCTTGCATGACGGAAAGATACGGAGGAGCGAAGTGCACGGGTCTGAGTCCAGTTCATCGTGGAAAGCGTATTTTTTAATTCTTCCATCATTCTGCGTTCGCGGAATTCTTCTAAGGAAACTTTTTCCTTCAATGTAACCAGACCATCAGAAAGATTTTGCTTCGTATTCTCAATGAAGATATCGTATTTCTCTGAAATCTGTGAGTCGATGGCATTCAGGGTGGTCTCCAGCTTGACATTCAGTGCAATCAGAGAATCCGCAGTTAATGCGCAATCCGCAGAAAAAACTGCCATCAATAGCAGGGCAGCAGGTTCCTGCCAGTAAAGTGGAAGGGAATCAGTAATCCGCAACATGTAAGGGTGAATACCATACAGGACAATCAAACCAGCCGCGCCAAAGCCGAGCGAGCAGGGCAGACAGATGCGCCCCTGAATATTAAAAGGCAGATTGCTGTAATCCCACCAGACCGCATGAAACAGCTTTTCTGTCGCATAGGATGTGGAGAATTCCAAAACTGCGGAACCCAGCATACACGTTAAAAATACGGCGCCATAATTCGGAAGATTGCCGCAGACTAAGACATCGAGCACCGCACCGACCCCGTAGATGGGGCAGTAGGGGCCGATCAGCATCCCACGGTTGTCCCACTTCAAAGTCTTTACACTGCAATAGATCGTTTCATAAATCCAGCCTAGAATGCTATATAGCACAAACCAGATAAAAATTGTTGTAAAATGCATAAAAACACCTCTTTTGTTCTTGAAAATAGTTCTTTTTTTGACAAATGTATTTTACCAGAGAGAAAAATAGTCCGTCAAGTGTGGCTGTATCAGATTTTCAAAATGCCTTGATGATATTCGTTTTCAAATGCCGTTTTATACTTACCTGTGACAACGGATGTGTACAGATTGGAGGCCAGAATATCATGAGTCAGCATTTTTCTTCCTACAGGCTCAAGCATTTCGTCCTGATAGGGCTTTGTAAGCAGCGGCAGTGCGCTTTTTTTGGCAATGGCCGAGACAATCTTTTCAGAGTCGCGGCGGAATCCGAGAAGACGTGCATAAAAATGGGGCCCCTTTTCCAGATATTCATTGACCGCGTTCTTCTTGATACCAAGCATGATGTGAAGCAGGGCGCGGTTGATGCGTGTCTGCGTGATTTCTCTTGTTTTTAAAAGTTCACAGAACTGCTTATAATTAAAATAGTTGTTTAGCTGTCCGCAGATACGATTGGCAAGGTCTGCCGAAACATCCATATATCTGGGCAGTGTATCCGGGCGCTTATTCAGCAGTTTGTATTTTAGAATCAGAGAAAAATCATTCTGATAAATCGGATATTTTACTCTGTGATAATCTTTCAAAAGCTCCAGACAGCTAGAAGGCACCTGCTCTTCCAACTCTCCAAGGATATTGACGAAGGATGTATTTTCAAATGTTCTTGCTGCACCGGACATTCCGCTTAATGCGGAGCCGGAATAAGCCAGCAGGGAGCGGATGGCAGAGGCGGAGCCGAAAGACGATTTCAAATCCTGGTCATGATAATGGGAACCCTTGCGGCGGATAGTATAGGGGCGGATTTCGCTGTTCATTTTTTTCAATGCTTTCAAATATTCAATACCGAGGATGTTATTCGGGTCATGGAGCAGGAAAGAATAGTTCTCGTCTTTCATATAGGCAGCAAGTGCCTCTTCCCGTGCAGAAGGAAATGACATTCCTTCTTTCAAAAAACTTTTCAAAAGTTTTTGGTATTCTTCAGGCTCTTCTGACAGAATATCGGCTACTCTTTGCAGTCCTTCCAGGTCACTGCATTCACTTCCAAAACAAAGGGAATCTACAATCCCCAGCTGCTCCAGAAAGGAAACGGCTCCAAAGGCGAATAGCTCAGCACTGCCGGTGGCATAGCAGACAGGAAGTTCAAATACAGCGGCGGCACCGCATTTCAGCGCCATCTCGGCGCGGAGCCGTTTGGGCATGATGGCGGAGGTGCCCCGCTGCACGTAGTCTCCGCTCATGATCACGACCGCAATATCTGCTCCTGTGACCTCCTTTGCGGCCTGTATATGGTATTGATGTCCATTGTGAAATGGATTGTATTCTGTGATTAAACCGACAATTTTCATGAGAAACTCCTTGTATATCTTTTTGAGAACCATTATACTATAAAAGGTAGAAAAATGCATTCTATTGTTAAAAAATGAATGATAGAAATGCAGTCACTGTGGTCAGCAATAAACGGAAAGAGGGTGCATGGAATGACAAAAGAACAGATACTTGCATTGCTTGAGGAGCGTAAATTTAAGGAATTAAAAGAATTATTGGAAACCGTGCACCCTGTCGATATTGTGGAGGTACTCGAAGACATCAGCAAGAAGCAGATGATCCTAATCTTTCGTCTTTTGGCAAAGGAGGAGGCAGCGGATGTATTTACAGATATGAACAGTGACATGCGTGAATATCTGATCAATACGCTGACAGACTCTGAGCTGGAAGAAGTCATGGATGAGATGTATGTGGACGATACGGTGGATGTACTGGAAGAGATGCCTGCCAATGTAGTGGACCGTCTGCTGATGGTGACGGATGAGGATACAAGGAAAAAGATCAATGCTTTGCTCAAGTATCCGGAAGACAGCGCCGGAAGTATTATGAATGTGGATTATGTCAGTCTGCGTAAAGAGATGACAGTAGAAGATGCTATTTTGAAGATTCGTCAGGTAGGGATTAACAGAGAGACTATCTACACCTGTTATGTGACGGAAAAGAAGCGGCTTATCGGTGTGGTGGATGTGAAGGACCTTCTGACCGCCGGGGAATCCAGGTTGATTGAGGAAATCATGGATGAAAATGTTCTCTGTGCAAACACCCTGGATGATAGAGAAGAAGTTGCCTCTGCGATTCGGAAATACGGTCTGATTGCGATGCCGATCATTGACCATGAGAACTGTCTCGTTGGGCTTGTAACAGTAGACGATGCGATGTATGTCCTGCAGGATGAGACAACGGAGGATATCAGTATCATGGCCGGTGTCAGCCCCAATGAGGATTCTTACTTTGGGACATCTGTATTTTGCCATGCCAAAAACCGAACTCTGTGGCTCATGCTTTTGATGTTGTCAGCCACAGTGACCGGGGAGATTCTGGGCCACTATGAGGAGGCCATGTCGGTGATGCCGGTGCTCATCACCTTTATCCCTATGCTCATGGGAACCAGCGGAAACTGTGGTTCGCAGAGTTCTACCATGGTCATTCGCGGCCTGGCAGTGGGAGAGATTGAGTTTAAAGATTTTTTTCGTGTTATTTTCAAGGAAATCCGGGTGGCATGTGTGGTAGGAATCCTTCTGGCCATTGTCAACGGAGTGCGGATTTATATTATGTACGACCAGAATGTGATGCTGGCTGTCGCACTGGGAGTCACGATGATTGCAGTGGTAGCTATGGCAAAATGCATCGGCTGCACCCTGCCGCTTTTGGCGAAAAAAATAGGGATGGACCCGGCAATCATGGCTGCACCGTTGATTTCGACGATTATGGATACATGTACGATTTTGATGTATTTTACGATTATAACCGCTTTTTTTCATCTGAAAATTTAGGATAAGAAAAGTGGATTTGGAGAGCAACTATTGTAAAATTAACTTACGGTTGGTTTTTCAGGATTTTTGGAAAAAGTGGTAGCTTTTTAGTAATTTTGTATATTTTCTAGTATATTAATTAGATTGATTATTGCTAATATATGTAATGTATGATATGTTTATTGGACTATGCGGCGGTTGGAAGAACTGACAGATAGGATGAAAAATATGAAGAAAAAGATTCTGTTCGTGATTAATACGTTAAGTCAGGCGGGAGCAGAAACCGCTTTGATGGCGTTGCTGAGAAGGCTGAATAGTCCGGAATATGATATAAATCTCTATGTGCTTACCGGACAGGGAGAGATGCTTCAAAAACTTCCTTCTCATGTACGGCTGCTGAATCCTACGTTTAGCACACAGTCTGTTCTGACAGGAAAAGGCAGATGGATTCTGATGAAAAGGGTATTGCTGTCTTTTGTGAGAAACGGAAAATGCATTGAGAAGTTTGCTTACGTTATGAAAAATCTGATAAGCATGATAAGGAAAAAGAGGATTCAGGTAGATAAACTGCTCTGGCGTGTCCTATCAGAAGGCGCAGAACGGTTTGATATTTCCTTTGATCTTGCAGTGGCGTGGATGGAAGGTGGCTCTGCGTATTATGTGGCAGACCATGTGAAAGCACACAAAAAAATAGCCTTGATACATATTGATTATGAAAGTGCAGGATATACGAAGGCAATGGATCAGGATTGCTTTCAAAGATTCTCGAATATTTTTTTGGTATCAGAGGAAACGAAGGAACATTACTTAAAGGTCTATCCGGAATATGCGGAGAAACTGGCTGTGTTCCATAATATCATTGATCAGGAATACATTCGTCTTAAAGCACAGGAAAAGGGTGGATTTACAGATAAATATGAGGGATTTCGTATTCTTTCCGTAGGACGGCTTACCTTGCAAAAAGGCTTTGATATTGCTATAGAAGCAATGTGGTTTTTGAAAAAAAGCGGATATGATATCAGGTGGTATGTGCTGGGGGAAGGAGATCAGAAAAAGACATTGATGAAAAAGGCGCAGGAGCTGCAGTTGGAGCAAGATTTTCTACTGTTGGGGCAAACGGACAATCCGTATCCTTACTACGCTCAGGCCGATTTATATGTGCATGCTACAAGATTTGAGGGAAAAAGCATTGCGATTCAGGAGGCGCAGACATTGGGATGTGCAGTACTTGCGTCGGATTGTAATGGAAATAGAGAGCAGATTGTAGATGAAGTGGATGGAATTCTCTGTGAACTGACTCCCCAGGCGATTGCGGAAAATATTCTGGAATTGTATTTGGAGGAGAGTAAGAGGAAAATGCTTGGTGAGGAAGCAAAGAAAAAGGTAATTTCGTATGAGTGCGAGCTTAAGACATTTCAGAAGATGCTGGAAAATTAACAAGGGAGGAATGATTGCAAAATGGAGACGCTATATTGGATATGTGAATATGGTAAGGTGTTTTGCGGTTATATGTTCTTTATGTTTGTTTGGCCTTCTGTGGTTTTTAGTAAACATTTAAGAGGGAAGGATAAGATATATCACTTTAGTTTTTGTGTTCTCGTACAGGTAATTCTTGCAAATACGGTTGTTTTGACTTTGGGGTTACTACATATTCTTAACCGTTGGATTGTTGTGGGGATATTTTATGGTATATTTATAATAAACATTGTACGGAAATTAATGTTTCTGTATCATTTGGGGCAGTTTAGTGAGATGCTTGCTTCGGCATATCGTCTGTTAATGGGCACTTGTGGAATACGGTTATTTTTATATCAGAGAGTAAAGAAAATCAAGGGTTGGTTCAAAGGGATATTTGTAAAAATCTGGTATCTCATACGATTGCATTTGATGGAATATTCTTTGCTTTTGGTCGTGGTTATATATGGAATGATTTACTTTTCATATGGAGTATTTCAAGATTATAACTATGGATTTGGGGATATGTATGTCCATCACCAATGGATTAATGGACTGCTAGAAGGAACTATCTTTTATAACGGAGTTTATCCGGAGGCAATGCATTGCTTCATTTACTGTTTACATGTCTTATTTGGTTTGAAGATATATGATTGTATATTGTTTTTAGCAGGAATTCACGTATCAGTTTTTATGATATCTATATACTGCTTTTTAAAGGAAATCTTTCACTGGAAGTATACGCCGATTTTTGTTTTGATCATATTTTTAACATTGGATTTGATGTGTATTCAGGAAGTATATGGTATGTCAAGATTACAGTGGACAATTCCGCAGGAATTTGGCTTATATACACAGTTTTTATGTACATTGTATTTGATACGTTATTTGAAAAGTTCCTATACACGGATATTAAAAAATAGATTTAAGAAATTTATTTGGAATGAAAATTTGTTGTTATTTATGATGTCACTTGCTGCCTCACTTGCTATTCATTTTTATAGTACGATTATGGCGTTCTTATTGTGTGTGTCATTTGCAGTATTTGCCCTGCCAAAGATACTGAAAATGGAGAGGTTTTTTCCATTAGTGGTGGCTGTTATCTGTGGAGTTCTAATTGGCATCACACCAATGGTAGGGGCACTGGCATCAGGAATACCCTTTCAAGGTTCGATAGGTTGGGCCGTAGGTGTTATGGAAGGTGATGAGCTGCAGGATGAAGAACCGGAAGAGAATAAAGCTGTTCAAAAGAATACTTCCCAAAATGATAATAGAACTTTTATCGAAAAATTGAAAGGGAAGATTTCTATTTTATATTGGCAGGGATACGCTACTTTATATCAAAAAGAAAGAGCCTATTGGATTGTTGGCTTAACTGGTTTGGCTGTTATTCTGTGGATTATTTACCAGGTGATAAGGATGATTTGTAACTTCATTACAAAGAAATCCTTTCGGGAGAAATACTTTAACGGGTATATGCCAATAGTTATGGCATCTATTTTATTTATGATCGTTTATGCATCCCCTGCGCTTGGAATCCCTCAATTGCTGGCTGATTCACGAATTTGTACTACAGAGCAGCTATTAATACTTTCTATCATAGCTATGCCAACAGATATGGTTTTTACTTTATTAAGTTTTTTTTTAATAGATTGTGTGTTACAGATATTTTCTATCATGGCAGCGGCAGGGATTTGTATCTCTACGGTAATGAATGGAAATTATCATGGGTATTTATACTGTGAATTGTCACGGTACAATGAAGCAATAAAGGTGACGGATTCAATTATAAATAAGTTTCCTGAGTTTAGTTATACGATTGTCTCTACTACAGATGAATTGTATCACGTTAATCAATATGGACGTCATGAAGAATTGCTGACATTTCTTCAGGAAATTGACAAGGATGATTATAAACTTCCTACAGAGTATGTATTCGTATATGTTGAGAAAAAACCGCTTGAATATGGCCAAAGTCACTATTTCCGTGGTCCTGAATGGTTAGCAGGGGAGAAATATACAGACTTGTATGTCGATTTTGAGAGTCGATGCCCTGAAATAAATGCTTCAGAAATTTCCGAAAAAGAGGCTCAGAAGGATATTTTATTTTATGCTAGACCGTCACTGTCCTATACAATTCTTGAGAGCCGCACTATTTTGGAATCCAAAGCCTATCTATGGTGCCAAAATTTTGCTAAGCTGCATCCCTTTGAAGTCAATACTTATTATGAAGATGAAAATTTTGTTTGCTACTATTTTAAACAAAATCCATATGCTTTATATGACCTGGCAATCGAAGGCTGGGATAGGACAGATGGAATAGAATGGTAGACAAAAAGTGATATGGAGATAATATATAACATGAAAAAGGTAACAAAACAACCAATAGATTTCGTGATTACCTGGGTGGATGGTCAGGATGAAGCATGGAGAAAGCAAAGAGCCAGTTATATCCACTCCCAGGATGAGGATGATTCAGAAGTACGCTATCGGGATTGGGGGCTATTGCGATACTGGTTTCGAGGTGTAGAGCAGTTCGCACCCTGGGTAAGAAAAATCCATTTTGTGACATGGGGGCATCTTCCTGCTTGGTTAAATGCGGAACATCCAAAGCTCCATATTGTCAAACATGAGGATTATATTCCAAAGGAGTTTTTGCCAACTTTTAATAGTAATGTTTTGGAGATTTATTTGCATCGTATTAAGGGACTTGCAGAGCATTTTGTTTACTTTAATGACGACGTGTTTTTGATTCGGCCAATGAAATCCTCAGACTATTTTATAAATGGAAAACCATGTGATATGTTGGCTTTTCAGCCGATAATAGCGAATCCGGATAATCCAGTCGTACATCGTGATGAGGCGGTTGGTGTATCGCTGTTGGTCGATCA
>CANOBT010000059.1 GCA_947564305.1 uncultured Lachnospiraceae bacterium
GTTGCCAGGCATTCCTCCGCCTGGAAATCCACCTCTTTTTGCCATAACTAATCCTCCACTGTTATTGTCATATTAATTTTCTTTTGTATATCCTCTATATCAATGAATGTATCTTCAAAGCGCCGTCCCTCTTCTACCTGACGAACTTCCACTTCTACTTTCTTTCCAATCTTCTGTTCTATCAAAGATTCCAGCTCTTCTTTGTGGTCTTCCCTGCCCACGACCGAAGCTCCCAGACTGTCCGGTAGAACAATCAGAAGGCGGTTATCACCTCCCAGGCTCAAACGCGCCTTTTTCAAATAGATACTTGCAGGAGCGGACACGTCTTCTGCAATAGAACGGAAGTTTTTCACCACTTCCTGTACATCTTCAGGGATGGCAAGAGGTACTTCCTTTTTCACAGCAGAACCAGGATTCACACCATAAACTCCCTGTGGATTCATCCCTGCCGGATAACCGCCCTGATTTCCCTGCGAAGCCGTCGCCAGTCCTTGCTCCAGCTTCTCCTCCAATGCACGAATCCTGTCCAACAGGCTGTCTGTCCCCACTTCCATCGCAGGCGTACACAGCTTAATCAGCGCAACCTCCAGAAGCACTCGCTTTTGCGTGGCGTATCGGAGCTGCTCTGACAATTCCGAAAAAATGCGGATATACCGCAGCAGCAGGTCAGTCTCAATCATCTCCGCCTCTTCTTTAAGCTGCATCATATTTTCCGTAGATACATCCAAAACATCCTCTATCATATCAGAAGTTTTCACCAGAAGCAAGTTCCTTAGATACCATGTGAAATCCGACGCAAGCTGGGTCAGTTCACGGCCCTGCATAACCAGCTCCTCCACGGTATTCAAAACCTTTGGTACATCCCTGCGAAGTACATTGCGCAAAAGCTGGCTGAATACATCTGTATCCACTGCCCCCAGCACTTCCAGGACATTGTCGTAGGTCAATTTTTGTCCAAGGTAAAATGCAATACATTGGTCCAACAGACTCAAGGCATCACGCATGGAACCATCCGCCGCCTTAGCAATATAGCGTATGGCTTTCTCTTCCACTTCCACCTGTTCTTCTGCCATCAAATCCAGCATACGATTAGAAATCGTCTCAATCGTAATCCGCTTGAAATCATAGTGCTGGCATCGGGACATGATCGTAACCGGAATCTTGTGCACCTCTGTGGTTGCCAAAATAAAGATGACATATTCCGGCGGCTCCTCCAACGTTTTCAAAAGTGCATTAAAGGCCCCCGAAGACAGCATATGCACCTCGTCAATAATATAGACTTTGTACCGCCCTTCTGTGGGCCGGTATGTCACTTCTTCCTTAATCTCACGGATATTATCCACACCATTATTGGATGCCGCATCAATCTCAATCACATTCATGGATGTGCCGGCCATGATAGACCGGCACATCTCACATTCTCCGCATGGGCTTCCGTCCACCGGATGTTCACAGTTGACCGCTCTGGCAAATATTTTCGCCACGGTCGTTTTTCCTGTTCCGCGTGTCCCGCAGAACAAATACGCATGTCCGATACGGTTTGCCTTAATCTGATTCTGTAATGTCGTAATAATATGATCCTGCCCTTTCACATCTCCGAATTCAGTTGGGCGGAACTTCCTGTATAATGCCGTATATGACATGAATCACACCTCTTGTTCCAAGTATTTTGGTATAAGAAATCATTCTTCTTTCTGATCTTTTTCAACTTTATCCTTTTTTTTCTTCTTACTTTTGTCTTTACTTTTATCTTTACTTTTTTCCTTACTGGCTTTGTCCTTTTTTTTCTTATCTTTTTTATCTTTTTTCTCTTTATCCTTCTTATCCTCAGCCTTCTTATTCGGATTATCGCCGAAACTGATTCCAACCATTCTTGCTTCTTTAATCAGGCTGCAGTCCGGGTCTACGAATTTCAGCTTGCCTGCTACATCCTCCAGCGGAACCATCACCGTCTCACCCTTACGCATTCCTACCATATAGCCGTACTGTCCGTTGAGAATCATATCTGCTGCCTTTGCACCGACTCTTGAAGAAAATACACGGTCATAAGGAACCGGAGAGCCGCCCCTCTGAGTATGGCCTGGAACGGTAATACGCACTTCCTTGCCTGTCTTGTTCTCAATCTGCTCCGCCAGTTCATATGCAATAGAAGGATATTTCCTGTTTGCTAATTTTTCTTTATATTCTTTCTTGGACAGCGCTGCATCCTCTTTGGAAATCGCACCTTCGGCAACCGCCAATATGGTAAATGATTTTCCTGCCGCAGAACGTCCCTGGATTACACTTGCAATCTCATCTATATCATAAGGAATCTCCGGAAGCAGAACAATATCTGCACCGCCTGCAATTCCGGCATGCAGAGTCACATGCCCTACCTTGTGCCCCATTACTTCTATAATAAATACACGGCTGTGGGAAGTTGCTGTCGTATGGATACGGTCAATCGTATCTGTCGCAACATCCACCGCACTCTGGAAACCGAACGTCATCTCTGTTCCCCACAGATCATTGTCAATGGTCTTCGGCAGGGTGATTACATTCAATCCCTCTTCGCGCAGCATATTTGCCGTCTTATGAGTTCCGTTTCCGCCCAGGATTACCAGGCAGTCCAGGCTTAATTTATGATAGGTGTGCTTCATCGCCGCCACTTTGTCCAACCCATTATTGTCCGGCACGCGCATCAGTTTAAATGGCTGTCTGGAAGTTCCAAGGATTGTGCCGCCCCTCGTCAAAATCCCGGAAAAATCTCTGGATGTCAGCATCTTAAAATCTGAATAAATAAGACCCTTGTACCCATCTTGGAATCCATAAATCTCCACATCATCCCTTGCGGAATAAATGCCTTTCACTACTCCGCGCATAGCCGCGTTCAGCGCCTGGCAGTCGCCGCCGCTTGTCAACATACCAATCCTTAACATATATCTTTCTCCTCTCCTTGTTTTGTATTATTTTATCACACATTTTCATAAAAACATAGATTTTGTTTGGGAAAAAAATACAGAATATAAATAAGCCTGCCTTTAGCAGTTCAGGCAGACTTATCTGTTTTCTTATAATATACTCATATTTTCCTTAAATATCAGCAATTTATCCCCCGCCTTTACTTTCTCGGATTCAAGTCCGTTCATCTCCCGGATACTTTCTTCGGTGGTCATGTATTTTTTCGCAAGGTCCCACAAATCGTCTCCGCTTTTAACAATATAACCTACAATCCCCGGACGTTTTTCCATTTCTTCCATAGATAAGGGCTCAGGTTCCACACTTGTGATTACCTGCATGAACACCGGCTTACGCATGAATGTGTCAAATGCCAGAACTGCCTTCACTTCCACGGCCTCGCTCCCCGCCAGGTTCACGGAAAGCTGTTCTACATGGTATGCCAGGTTGTACCGTACATCCTCCGTAATCCCCGGACATTCCAGGAGCCAGCTAAATGGCACCATTCCCTGCCAGCTTCCAAACGGCATATCGTCATCCGCCCGCAGATACAGGAAGGACAGATGTAAAATCCCTTCAATCTGAATTCCTTCTTCGGTCTGCTCCAGATGTTCCAGCTGCACATTCCCTTCACTGTGGCAGATCTGCAGCACATCATCCTTCAGTTCCGGAAGCGAAAGCCTCTCGGAAACTTTACATTTGGAGTGATTCTGGATCAAAAGCTCCTCATAAACCGCCTCCCTTGTATCAAAGCGGCAGTTCTGCTCCAGAGAATACAAGTCCTCCAGCAGTTCTAATTCTTCTTCCTGATAAATGTTCATCCGCAGGACCAACGTTCCTTCAATCCCCAGCACTCTCATCTCTCCGTCTTCATCCAGACGGACGTCCATCAACGTGTCATCCAGGCTGTTCTGCACATGATAATACATTTCCTCGGTGACACCGCTGCACTCAATCCTCCCTTCGTATGGAACACTTGCTTCCAGCCAGTCAGTCTTGCCCTCATCTGATAAGTACATGCAGAATACCAAAAGTTCCCCGCTCAGCCGCAGTTCATCCTGTCCCATGCGTATTTCCAGTTTGCGGCTGCTGATATTGCTGAGAAGGAGCTGTCCGACGCTCTCCTTAGTGCCCGGCAGCGTGATTTCCTCCTTGATTCGATATGTATCTCTTTTTGTGGTATGAAGCTCCAACAGATTAACCCGGCGTTTTTTCTTGTAGATTTCAATCGGAGCCTCCACGTCAATGACGGTATCCTCATCCTCCAGCTTCTCCCTGCCAATTTCCATTTCCACCATGGCACGGATACTAAGTTTACGGGAGTGGATCAATGTAGAAGTAAATTCCACCCGGATATTCTGGATAAAATACTCCGTCATTTCCCCGCCGTCCATGTAAACCATTTCCTCAAACGGCAGTTTTCCTTCCAGCGCCGCCGGCTGCGGTTCCGCCGTGTCTGTGATGTACAAAATCTGGTAGTACAATTTCCCTGAAATCCGCAGATAATTCTCTGTCAGGCGGATTTCCTCCACCTTCGCCGCACCGGTCCCCTGGATAATCTGTTTTACATCATCTTTCGTGTCCGGAACATTCAATTCCTCGTCCAGATAAAACTGGTCAAACGTCCGCTTGCCCTCCTGAGTATAATGTATCTGCTTTTGAATCAATTCCATGCACTGCCCCTCCGATTTTGCTTTTTTTGCTCCTGAAAATATTGCCTCCAGTCAAAATGAAATTCCACTGTTTTCATTTCCGGGTTTAATCAAACACCACTGTTTTATCAATTGCTTCCAACATTACTACCACATAGGGAAAGGTCGTAATGTCTTTTGTCTCTTCTCCCTTTTCCGGCCCAAGCAGATTGGTATGGAAATAGACTGCATTTTCAGTCTCATAAAGTCCAATCACCTCCACACTGTAACCTGTTTTTAACTGCGCACCGTACCCCTCTGCTATATAAAGCTTCCCTTGATCGGTATAGGTCAGCCGAAATGGTATATGTTGATTTTCTGCAATCTGTCCCTTCAATTCCTCCGGCACATCATCCTTGTTCAGCACCGTAAATTCCAAATCCCGCAGTTTCTGCGTCTTCTGCGGCCGCGATATACAGCCTGTGAGCACAAGCAGCAGCAGGAATGCCATCAGGTATACCCGAAGGGCATTCCTTAACACATGTCCCTTTGGGACGGACGGACTTAACCGCTTCATATACGCCCCTCACACCTATTCTCTCTATAACATATTGAATAAGGGAGGAAAATATGAGTCTATTTTTTTCTTGCATCTCGCCACCGGATATGCTATATTAGACACAGAAGAAACAACCGCCCACAAGGGGTTGGCCATTTAGGATAGGATTACCACCCGCAACTAGCCAAAGTTTTTAGGGTGGTTTTTCTATGTATAGCTACTTACAAAATGTAAAAATGAATGTAAGCAACGCCAAAAGGAATATGCCAAAAGTCAGCAAATCCTTAAAATCAAAATTATTCTGATTTTTCATAGCATCACCCCCATTCTCCAAGAATGAGGCCAACACACCCCGCAACACGGTTGTTCTTTACTTATCATAACATATCATGCTGCTTCTCTCAACTATTACCCCCCATTTCCCCTGAAATTTAGGTTATATTCGTATTTTCAATATCCCTCTTACACTTCATTTCATCTTGCTATTTCCCGCTATTTATGATAGTCTAAACCCAGAGTACAGAACTGTAAATTTCTACCTCTGCAGTTCTAAAATGCCATATTCTCCAAAGGAAAAGAGGTTATTACCAATGATTCGTTTTATCTGTGTCGCCGTATTTTTAATTCTGTATCTGATTCTCTCCATTCCTGTTTTTTTCATAGAATGGCTGATAGGAAAGTTTAACCGTGAAATGCGGGATTACAGCTCCCTTCGGATTGTCCAGTGGGGTTTCAAAGTCATTTTAAAAATTACAGGCGTAGAAACCACGGTCATTGGTGAGGAAAATATTCCTGACGAGCCTGTCCTTTTTGTAGGAAACCATCGCAGTTTCTTTGATATTCTGCTGACATATTCCCGGTGCAGGCGTCTGACCGGATATGTTGCCAAAAAGGAAATGGAACATATTCCCCTTCTCTGCACATGGATGCATTTTGTATACTGCCTGTTCCTGGACCGTGAGAATCCAAGAGAAGGATTGAAAACAATCCTCCAGGCCATTGATTATATAAAAGAAGGAATATCCATCTGTATTTTCCCGGAAGGAACCCGGAACAAAGGTGAAGAACTGAGTATGCTGCCGTTCAGGGACGGCGCATTCAAGATTGCAACCCGCACCAACTGTGCCATCATTCCGATTTCAATGAATAATACAAGCGCCATCTTTGAAAATCAGTTTCCTAAGATTAAAAAAGTGCATGTTGTGATGGAGTATGGTAAACCCATCTACCCGAATGATCTGCCAAAAGAGGACAAGAAAAAAATCGGCGCCTATGTGCAGAATATCATTCAGACAACAATTAATAAAAATGCGGAAATAGTGTAAAGTATAAATAAAGTGTGGTATAATGATGCAAAAATGCAGCAATCCAGAACAACAGTCCCGTCTGTTGTTCTGGATTGCTGCGAAAAAACAAAGGAGAGAATTATGAGAACGCAGAACCTTACCCTGCTGACTGATCTCTATGAACTGACCATGATGCAGGGCTATTACAAGACACAGGAAAATGATATGGTTGTATTTGACGTATTTTTCCGGGACAACCCGAACAAAGGCGGGTATTCCATCATGGCAGGGCTTGAGCAGGTGATTGAATACATAAAGAACCTGAATTTTTCTTATGAAGATGTAGATTACTTCCGTAAACTCGGAATATTCAGCGAAGATTTTTTGCAGTATCTCAGCGGTTTCCATTTCAGCGGGAGCATCTATGCAATTCCGGAAGGCACCGTCATTTTCCCGAAGGAGCCCTTGCTGAAAGTCATCGCGCCAATCATGGAAGCGCAGCTTGTAGAAACTGCTATTTTAAATATCATCAACCACCAGTCCCTTATCGCCACCAAGGCTTCACGTGTGGTATACGCAGCGCAGGGGGATGGGATTATGGAATTTGGGCTTCGAAGAGCCCAAGGACCGGACGCCGGGCTTTATGGCGCAAGGGCGGCTGTCATCGGCGGCTGCGTAGGCACCTCTAACGTACTGGCTGGACAGCTATTCCAGGTTCCGATCATGGGAACCCATGCCCATAGCTGGATCATGAGTTTTAAAGATGAATATACCGCATTCAAAGAATATGCCAAATTATATCCCGATGCCTGCACTTTGCTGGTAGATACCTATGATACGCTGAAATCCGGTGTTCCCAATGCAATCCGTGTATTTCAGGAAATGCGTGACGAAGGAATCCATCCCAAGTCTTATGGTATCCGCCTGGACAGCGGTGATTTGGCGTATCTGTCCAAGGAAGCACGCAAGATGCTGGATGATGCCGGATTCCCTGACGCGGTTATCGCTGCTTCCAATGATTTGGATGAAATGCTCATCCATGATCTGAAGATGCAGGGAGCAAAAATCACCTCCTGGGGCGTGGGAACTCACCTGATCACCTCCAAGGACTGCCCGTCTTTTGGCGGTGTGTACAAGCTGGCGGCCATCCAGAATTCCGAAGGAGAATTTGTTCCAAAGATTAAGATTTCAGAAAACACAGAAAAAATCACTAATCCTGGCAACAAAACGATTTATCGTGTATATGATAAAAAGAATGGAAAAATCCGTGCGGACTTAATCTGCTTTGCCGATGAAACTTTTGATGAAAACGAAGACCTTCTTCTGTTTGACCCCAATGCCACTTGGAAAAAGACGCGTCTGCCGGGTGGAAGCTATGAGATGAGAGAGATTTTGAAGCCTGTATTCATCAACGGCGAATGTGTGTATGAATCTCCCTCTGTTATGGAAATTGCCGCATTCTGCCGTCAGGAGAAAGATACGCTGTGGGATGAGACAAAGCGTTTGTTCTTCCCTCACCGGGTATATGTGGATTTATCACAGAAGCTATATGACACGAAAGAACGATTGCTGAATGAAATGAATAAGTAAGAGAGGTTTATTTTTATGAAAATCATAGTACTGGCCGGGGGCTTAAGCCCGGAACGTGATGTTTCCCTTGTTTCCAGTGCCGGAATCTGCCGCACTCTGCTGGAAAAAGGGCACGATGTATTTCTCATGGATGTTTTCATGGGGTTCCCCTATGACAAAGAACGGCTTGACGAGGTATTTACCCTGCCCGGCCATGGCCTGGATATCGTAGATACCATCCATACCGAAGCGCCTGATTTGGCTGCTATCAAGGCTTCCCGCCCTGACCAGTCCGACTGTTTCCTTGGGCCAAACGTCATTGAATTGTGCCGCATGGCAGATATCACCTTCTTAGGGCTGCATGGCGGAGAGGGGGAAAACGGAAAGCTGCAGGCAGCCTTTGATCTGCTGGGCATCCGCTACACGGGTCCGGACTCTCTGGGTTGTGCCGTTGCTATGGATAAAGGGATTACAAAGCATATTTTTCAGGAAACAGGAGTAAGTACTCCCAAAGGGGTATGCATCCATAAGAATAAAAACAAAAAATCACTGGAGGATTTGGGATTATCCCTTCCCGTTGTGGTAAAGCCTTGCTCCGGCGGCTCCAGTATCGGCGTCTATATCACGCATACGCAGGAAGAATATGAGAATGCTCTCGCCGCCTCTTTTAAGACTGAGGATGAAGTCGTGATTGAAGAATACATCAAGGGACGTGAATTTGCCTGCGGAATCCTGGATGGCAAGGCGCTTCCGCCAATTGAAATCATTCCCAAAAGCGGTTTTTTTGACTACGCGAACAAATATCAGGCGGGAGCCACAGAAGAAATCTGTCCTGCGGACATCAGCGAAGAGATTTCCGAACGCATGAAAGCACTGACAGTACGCGCATTCCATGTATTAAAGCTGAATGTGTACAGCCGTGCGGATTTTCTGTTGGATGAGGAAGGGAATCTGTACTGTCTGGAAGTGAATACTCTGCCTGGCATGACCCCTGCAAGTCTGCTTCCAAAAGAGGCTAAAGCCGCGGGAATTGAGTATGGGGATTTGTGTGAGTGGATTATCAGGAAGTCGTTGGAAGAGCGGTACGGAGTTATAGATTAAGTATCATGTTATAGTTCGCAGCCGATTAGGCCGTGAACAGTAATTTATCCTACAGAATATGTGACAAAAAGCAACGGGAACTGATTGAAATCGTCAAGTATTGATGATATGATTATGAATGTGGCGAAAGCCACCGGAAAAGGACCCATGACAGGGACGGCTGCCTCCCGGATTATGAAAACCTGATTTGTCAGGAGTACATAGGAAGGGAGGTGCGTAATATGACTGCTGCAGAAATTATTTTGATATTTATTGGCATTCTTAGCCTCTTAATATCTTTCGGTAGTCTGATTGTTGCGTTTCTGACCTTTCTCGATAAGAGAGACAGTAAGAAATAAAAAATGCCTATCCTGTCTGCACACAGGATAGGCGGTGTCCGCAAGGACACATTCCCCTATCCGGGAGGCATCCATCTTTGGAATGGGTGCTTTTCCTTGTGTCTAATATAACACAAGGGTCAGATAATTTCAACCGCTATTTCTTATCTGCTCATTTCAAACTTTTTCCAATTATAATTTTTTACAACTTTTAAAAATATAGCCGTTAAAATGATACATAAATTCTATTATTAAGAAAGGTCCACATGCTATGAAACATATGAGTTTGGCGGAAATCACTTCCGCATGTCAGGGAACCTACCACGGAGACAGCGATAACTTGACGAAAGAAGTCTCCTCTGTCACCATTGACAGCAGAAAAATCGAAAAAGACAGCTTATTTATTGCCATCAAAGGCGCCCGTTCGGACGGCCATGATTTTATTCCGCAGACAATAAAAAACGGCGCATTATGTGCCTTGTCAGAAAAAGACTTAGGGGATGCCCCTTATTCGTATATCCTTGTAGATTCCTGCAAGCAGGCGCTGAAAGACCTGGCAGAGCATTATCGCCGCTCCTTGGATATTAAAGTCGTAGGGATAACCGGCAGTGTCGGGAAGACCAGCACAAAAGAGATGGTAGCCTCTGTGCTCTCTCAGAAATACCGTGTACTAAAAACCGCAGGTAATTTCAATAATGAGATTGGACTGCCTCTGACAGTATTCAACATTCGTGAGGAACATGAAATCGCAGTCCTGGAAATGGGAATCAGTGATTTTGGAGAGATGACTCGTCTTGCCAAGGTCGCAAGACCAGATATCTGCATTTTTACCAATATTGGATACTCTCATCTGGAGCAGTTAAAATCCAGAGACGGCATCCTGAAAGCCAAGACGGAAATGCTGCAGTTTATGAATCCGCAGGGACGCATTCTGTTCAATGGTGATGATGATAAGTTAAATACCTATACTCCTGAAAACGGAATTCATCCTGTTTATTTCGGGCTTGGTGAAAACTGCCAATTCCATGCAGGTAAGGTGGAAAATAAAGGGCTGCATGGAACAACCGTAGAATTTGTTACGCCAAAAGCCCAATTTTCGGCACACATTTCCATTCCCGGAAGCCATATGGTCCTCAATGCCCTGGCAGGGACTGCCGCAGGGTTCATGCTGGGACTGACAGCAGAGGAGATTAAGGCAGGTATCGAAGCCCTGGTTCCTCTGGACGGACGCAATCATCTGATCGAGACCCAGAAATTTACCATCATAGATGACTGCTACAATGCCAATCCCGGCTCTATGAAAGCCTCTCTGGATGTACTCGCGCAGGCGGATACCCGAACGGTTGCCGTACTTGGAGATATGGGTGAACTGGGAACCGGTTCAAAAGAAATGCACCATCAGGTAGGGCAATATGCCGCCAAATGCGGAATCCAACTGATTGTCTGTATTGGAGATATGGCAAAGGAAATTGCGGATGGGGCTGCAAAATCCCCCAGTGTATTACATTATGACACAAAAGCAGATTTCTTTGCCGATATGAAAACAATACTCAAGCCAGGCGATACGATTCTCGTGAAAGCTTCCCATATGATGGGATTTTCGGAGATTGTAGAGAAGTTACAAGATTTGTAACTGTTACGATTTTAAACGGCAGGTCACGGATTCGTCCTTGCCGCATAGTTTCTATTAATCATTTATCCCCATAAGAATCTCGTTCATCCAAACAGATTCTTATGGGGATATTCTTTTCATCCTGCCGGCTCAACCTACACCGCTTTCTTCTTTTCCGGCAACTGCGCCAAAATAATCGCCGCAAATACCAGTACACATCCCAACAGTTCTTTTGGAGAAAGCCGTTCATTGAGAATCAGCCATCCGGTCAATACCGCAAATACCGATTCCAAACTCATCAGCAGTGATGCCACCGTCGGATTCAGATGTTTCTGCGTGATAATCTGTAAAGTGTACGCCACACCGCTGGAAAGAACGCCTGCATAGACCAATGGCAGCCACGCCTGGAAGATATAGTGTATTTCCGGGTGCTCAAACAGCAGCATCGGAATCGCACACAGACAGCCGCAGACAAAAAACTGGATACAAGACAGTCTGACTCCATCCACCTTAGGAGAAAAATAGTCCACAGTCAAAATATGTAGAGAGAAGACAAATGCACACAAAAGCACCATGAAATCCCCATAGGAGATTGAAAAGCCCTCCTTAATACATAATAAATACATTCCCAACACTGCCAGGGCAACACCAATCCAGGTTTTCCCTCCTACTTTCTTTCCGAGGAACAGCCCGAGAAGAGGCACGATTAAAATATAAAGCGCCGTGATAAATCCTGCTTTCCCTGCCGATGTATATATCAAGCCAATCTGCTGCAAAGAGGTGGAGAATGTCAAAATCACGCCGCAGCACAGGCCGCCGGTTATGAGGGTCTTCCTGCTCTGAGTATCCTTTACGGCTGCCGCGCCCTTTTCTTCCGGATTATCTAGCCCAGCCTCCCCTTCATCCACCTTCTCAGCTCCTGCCTGTTTCTGTCTGTCCATAAACCAGATGACCGGAAGCAGCACCACACTTCCCATGAAACTCCTTATGGAATTAAACGTAAATGGCCCCAGATAGTCCATTCCGACACTCTGTGCCACAAATGCGCTCCCCCAGATTAAGGCGGCCAGCATCAACAGCAAATTATATTTCAATTTATGATTCATGTTGTACTCCTTATTCTATCAGAATTTTTATCGACTAAAAATATTGGTCCCGCTGACAATCTTCACTTCTAAGCTGCAATGAGATTCTTTTTCTTCCAATTCCCTGTCCGATACCAGAGGTAAGAAATCGCAAAGTTCACGGCCCATCCCATAGGCACTGCATACCAAATCACCTGGATTCCAAATACAGGTGAACCAAGCTGCGCTACTGACACACGGATTCCTAAGTTCACCAGGTTTGCCAACATATACACTTTCACATCCCCTGCTCCCCGCAGGACTCCGTCTGTAATCGCTTTAAATCCCAAAAATGCAAAGAACCAGCCGACAAACCGGAAGTATGCCGTCCCTGTTGCAAATGCCACAGGCGAACCCGTCTCTTTCACGAACATAGAAACAATCGGTCCGTAAAATAGCTGAGAAATCAAAATCAGTCCTGCACCAAACCCAATAATAATCCGAAACGCCGCATGGTAGCCTTCCCGTACCCGCTGCGGATTCTGCGCCCCTAAGTTCTGCGCGGTAAAGGTAGACATTGCATTTCCGGTGGCAATCATTGGAACGATACACACCGATTCCAAGCGCATTCCGGCGGAATATCCTGCAACCGCCGAAGACCCGAACTGGTTCACCGCCGACTGCGTCAGAAGCATACCGATACTCACGATTGACTGCTGTATGATGGAAGGGACTGCAATCTTGATGCCATTCATAAACATGAAACCATCGAATTTTTTTATTTTTTCTTTGGCCTTCTCTACGGAATGGAACCCGTTCATCTCATCAGATGCAGAAGCATCATATTCTCTTTGACTATCCCCATCAGACACCGTATATGTCCCCAAAATCCGTAACAAGATTCCGAAAGAAATCACACACGACACTCCCTGCGCAATCACGGTAGCAATCGCAACTCCGGCCACTCCCAGATGCAGCCCTGCCACCATCCACAAATCCAGTCCAATATTTAAAAGTGAAGAAAAAATCAGAAGCATCAGCGGGATTTCCGATTTTCCCAGAGCATTAAAATTGGCCGACAGGATATTATACATAAACATAAAAGGAAGCCCTGCAAAATAAATCTGCAGGTACAGCACCGCGTCATCAAATATATTGTCCGGCGTCTTCAACGCCCGCAGAATTGATGGATTAAATAAAAATCCAAACAACGCTAACAAGATACTTAAGACACCAAACGCAATGAGAAATGTATAAATGGCAGTTTTCATTTCCCCATATTTCTTTGCGCCCAAATATTGGCTTGCAAGGACCGAGGCCCCAATTCCGCTTCCAATCGCCACCATAATAAATACCGTAGTGAAGGAGTAGGACGCCCCTACAGCCGCAAGAGCGTCCTCCCCCACAAGGTTTCCGACGATAACTGAATCCGCCAGATTATAAAATTGCTGAAACAAATTTCCGATGATCATAGGCAATGCAAAGAAGAACATTGATTGCCCTGGTTTCCCGTTCAGTAAGTCCAGTTTTCTTTTTACCATATTACTCCTCATAGCAGCCGGAACGCAGGACCACCCTTACCAGCCTGGTAATACATTTGCGCAGTTCTTTTTCCGTAAGCGTCCCTTGCTCCAGTTCATTTCTCATATTATCATGGTCTGAGAACTGCCCCGGCATGACAATATCATTGCCCGCGCGCATACAGCCGGATGCGGTACAGTCCGGACCTTTTTCTGTGGTGGTCCAGTCCGTCATGATCACACCGTCGAATCCCCATTCCTGCCGTGCCGCCGTCGTACAAGTATCATAGCAGTTCGCAGCATGGATTCCATTGATTAGATTATAGCTGGTCATGATTGACATTGGCTTGGATTCCTTAATGGCAATCTCAAAGCCTTTCAGATAAATTTCACGCAATGTACGCTCTGAAAGAATACTGTCAGAGCCCATCCGGTTATCTTCCTGATTATTACATGCAAAATGTTTAATCGTTGTCCCACATCCTGGTACACTCTGCACTCCTCTTGTCATGGCTGCCGCGATTTTGCCGCTTACCAGCGGGTCTTCGGAATAATACTCAAAATTCCGTCCGCACAATGGATTTCTATGAATATTCATACCCGGCGCCAGCCAAAGCGTCACACCGAACAAATCCATTTCCTCAGCAATCATCGCACCTACTTCTTCAATCAGCTTCTCATCCCAGCTCTGTGCCAGAAGAGTTCCCACCGGAATCGCAGTGCAATACTGATAATACGGTGTTCCCTCTGCCACATAGTCTTCTGCAAAGAATCCATGCTCCATGCTGGCCTCAAAAGGCGGCATCTGGATTTTTCCGTCCTTCACTGTATACTTCTGCATCAATCTCAAGCCGGCCGGCCCGTCCGCCAATACAATATTTGCAACTCCCTGCTCATACGCTGCGGTACTTGTCTCGCCTGCGGAGCCTGGCACGGAAATCCCCGCGGACCCCAGATTGCTCCCCTGGCCTTTCGCCGGGTCACCGGTTGCCAGACAAATCAACTGCTCCACATCCAGACCATCTACAATCTGGGCTGCTTCGTCATCATCCGGCTCATAAGGCGCCTCGTAGTCAATCACCTGCGTTTCAACTGCTGATAAATCCATCTCAATTTCCACAACCTTCTGTGCACGAGCAGCCTCGATATCGGTCATACAGCGTGTTTCCCGCTTTTCTTTGGAAATAGAAAGCTCCTGCAGCTCCTCCTGAAGAGGACAGATATTCTTTACCTTGGAAATCACTTTCTTCTCCTGAAGAGTCATCATGGCTTCCAGTCTGCTGTTTGAAAGGGCATTGCCAACCCACAATCCATAAATTCCATTTTCCAAAATCCACTCTGCTGCCTTGTCATCATAAGAAGCAAACTGATATGCCGGGAAACTGATTTTTAATGTCTCACTCTCGCCCGGCGCCAATTCAGAAGTCTTCGCAAACGCACACAGCTTGCGGTATTCCTTTTCCAGTATTCCCACCGGAGCCGACACATATACTTGTACAACCTCTTTCCCGCTGTATGCTGTGCCGATGTTAGTCACCTGGACTTCCACCTCCACATCGGTCCTGGCTGTAACCTTTGTAGTCTCAATCTGGAACTGGGTATAAGAAAGTCCGTATCCAAATCCATATTTTACAGGAACCTGGAAGGAATCAAAATAACGATAGCCCACATAGATTCCCTCTTCATATCTCTCCTTATAAACATCTCCATTGAGATGAGAAAAAGTCATGGCATTTGGATAATCCTCATATTTCACCGCCCATGTGTCTGTCAGCTTTCCGCTCGGTGTCACCTCGCCGCTAATCACATCTGCAAGAGCATTTCCGCCCTCCATGCCCGGCTGTCCAAGCTGCAGGATACTGTCGATATTTTCATATTTCTCTATAAAAGAAATGTCCACAGGTCCGCCTGTATTGATGACAAGCACGACCTTCTCATATAATTTACAGATATCATCAACATTCTTCTCTTCCTGCTCTGTCAAATAATAATCACCCGGCTTATTAAAACGGTCCGAACCCTCGCCCGCCACACGGCTCAGCACATAGATGGCAGTCTCCGCATCCGTTTTGGTCACATCCGGTCCATTCGGAATAAAGAACGGAGTGGTCGAATAAGCCGTAAAAAAGTCCAATGCACTGCCGCTCTCATCCGACTCCATCTTTTTCTTAATGCCATCCCTCCATGCAAGCCTCGCATCCGTATAAATCTGATTATATGTATCAATCCAATCTTTACTGGTTACAGTATATCCGGCGTTTAAAAGCCCCTGGTAGATAGTAACCACATCTCTTTCATTGACATCCCCTGAACCTGTACCGCCCTTGACCATGTGGGTTGCCCCTGCCCCATACAGCGCTACTTTGCTTCCTGCTGCCAGAGGAAGAGTCTGCCTGTCATTTTTCAGCAATACGATTCCCTCTGCCGCTGCTTTTCTTGATATTGTGCGATGAGGTGCCTCGTAAGCCGCAATCTCCTGTGTGGCAGCTCCGTAAAGTGGTCTCCTTTTAATTGTCCTTGCCATAATGTACCTCCTTAAAAATAGCAGATTTGTGTTCATCTTATCTTTCAAAATCGATTCTTTATCCAACGTTAAATATTGTATCACGTTTCCAGAACCTTATCTACAATAACTTTTACAAACAGTTGCAGTTCACGGCCTGACCGGCCGCGAACTGTAACTATAAACAACCTGTTATATCTTTATTTACATTTTAAGTCTTGCATAACTCTTCATTTATGAGTTATACTGTTTCATTATAAATATCAATTCAGGAGGCAAAGAATATGAAACGTTATGTATGTGAACCTTGCGGATATGTTTATGATCCAGAAGTTGGAGACCCGGACAACGGAATCGAAGCCGGTACTGCTTTTGAAGACCTGCCGGAAGATTGGGTATGCCCGGTCTGCGGACTTGGAAAAGAGGAGTTCGTAGAAGAGGAGTAATTATTTTACAATAATTATTTTAATATCAAAGTTGACATTTTCCTTATCGTCGCATATAATAGACATAAGAAAGCACTGCAACAAGCGGTTGGCTTTTGTGTAGGTCATTTGATAGTAACTTAAACAACCGTCACTGAGCAGAGTGGCGGTTGTTGCTTTTTACAATTATCGTAATCGTGTATTTCCCGATATGTAATGTAATACGCATATGCTTCACCCCCTTTCGAGGGATTAGCCAACCGCCTGACGCTATGCAGTGCTTCCTGTCCTGTAAAGGACTTTTTTATTGTATCAATGGACTTACTTTCTGTCAATCACACTTCCCGAATATTTTCCCCACAATATTTGTTACTCATCTCCTCCGATACACATAATTCCCCGCCACAACCAGGAGGCTCACCACCAACAAAAAATAGAAGCTGATTCCCCTCGTCACATACAAGGACGGCATCAGATACCCTTTGGAAAACACCTGATAAAATACATGACAGTACATCAATTCCGTGATTCCCTGCGCCCCCGGCAGCGGAAGCATATCTACCGCGACAGATACGGACGCCTGCAAAAGCAGGATTGTAAATAGATTGGTTCCCTGCTGAGAAAATCCAAAATACACCAAGCCTGTCAAAAGAAATACGCTGCACCTCTGCAAAAGTGTGACGACTGCCGCCACACATACACGACCCTTTTGTCCTGCCAGAAAATGCACCGCATCCCGATATCCGTCGATAAATCCGTTTATTTTTTCTTTCCGCTCTCCGGACGTCTTCAAAACCTTGATTCGAGTCAACAAATGTTCCACCCGTAAAATCAGCCCCCGCATCCTTTCCGGAGCCGCCATGAGCGCCAATAGTGCCACAATCAAAATAACGTGAAGCACAAGTCCCAACAGATATAGCTTAAAATATCCTTGTAAATACATCTTCAACGGTGCACGCCAGAAAATGAGCAGCAGCACTCCCACAACAGCCAATACAAACTTGAAGAGCAGTCCTACCGTCATCAGCACGACCGAGCTGTCTGCCAGAGAATTGCCGTCTTTTTTCATATAATAGAGCTGTACCGGCTGTCCTCCTGTAGAAGAAGGGGTGATTCCAGAATAGAAGAATCCGATAAACGAATAGGAAATACATTGCAATAAACCGCTGCTTTGAGGGTTTACCGCACGCAGCAGATACCAGATCATCCCTCCTTCCGCACACACAAAAAACAAAGCTGCCAAAATCATAAAGATCAGGCATGGAAATGATAACTGCATCAATGCCGCACGAATCTCTCCCCAATCCTGCCCATGCATCACCGTATAAAAGGTCAGGAACATAATCAGCAGGAACAAAGCCGCATTTCCAATATTCCGAAGGCATTTGTGCTTTTTCCCAGTACTCATAGTTTTATCAGCACTCCTCATTTTCTCAATACTCATTATTTTTTTAGCACTTGCAATTCTCTCAGTACTCATACGCTGCCTCCGGTTTCCTAAGCTGCCAATGAGCGTCCATATTTACAAGTTCTTCCAACGCTCCCTCAAACAAAACCCGTTTATCCTCATATTCATAAAAATCCTTTGGTGTCACCAGTGAAAAATGCTTTGGAGCAATCTGGATTCCCTGTTCCTCCAAAACCCTCGCAATATAGGAAGAACAGGTATAGTGATTCGACTGGTAAAATGCTTTTCCCAACAGGATAAAGGGCAGTCCCAACACTGCATAGTGGTATCTGTGCCGCTGTTCCATATCCTGCTCCAGCCTTTTACGAATCTCCTCTTTTTGCTGCCGTGTACATTCCACCTCACAGATCATGTAATCCGCCGTTGGAAATGCACGAAAGATTTTTCTTTTGTCCTCCCTCTCAAATCCGGCCAGCAGCGGAATCAGCGGATTCCGCCTTCCCACACTGTACGCCTCCTCCAATTCTGCGTCCAATGCAAGCACTACATGGATGTATTTTTGTTTTAAAAAGCGTCTGATGAAATATGCAAAAATCCCTGGTGTGTCTACTAACGCTATGTATATTCGTGCCAACCTGCATTCCCCTCACTGTAATTTTTTATGTTTCGTTTCCCTATTGCGTAGTAACAAATAATCCAAACCCTATGTTTACTTACTGGAACTGATATACCTTCTTCGCAATCCGATATCCCCCGATAGTAACCATTCCTCCAACCTTCCCAGGTAAATATGTAAGCCCGCTGACCGTTCCGTATTTCAACTGATAATACAGTCTGCGGTTATTTGATTTGATCCCCTGCCACAAAAGTTTTCTCTTCCTTTCCGCCTCTTCAGAGCGGATCAGCAGCAAATGAATCGAAGAAATCGCCATCATAATCGAAATATTTCTTTTCATATAAGCTGCCAGTTTCGGTGAGGTTTCCTCCGCCACTGCCTGCAGATCCATGCACTGTGCCACAAGCTCCGTCACCTTAATCTGCTGGTCAATCCTGCGTATCAGTACTTTTTCGTTGACCGACTGGTCATCTCTTCCCAGAAAATAATGATACAAATCAATATCCATATAATATAAGCTCTTCACATAAGGAAGCGGCTGATACGCAAAAAGATTATCTACATAGAAGGTATGTTCCGGCAGCCGGATTCCTGATTCCCGCAACACCTCCGTCCGGTATACCAGTGCGTGCATAATCAAGTACTGGGATGGGCTGAAATGATGAATCTCATTCCATGTACATACTGTGTCTGCCGGGAATACATTCCGATAATGCATGGTACGTGAAGTTCCTTCCTCAAGATGGTCATAAATATAATTACAAATAATCAAGTCCGGTCCATTATTTTCTTCCTTTATTTTTGATAAGAGTCTGCGGTATGCATTTTCATCCAGCCAGTCGTCCGAATCTACCACCTTAAAATATTTTCCCTGTGCCAGCTCCATTCCCTTATTCACACCTGCACCATGTCCGCCGTTCTCCTGGTGGACTGCTTTTACAATGTTAGGATATATTTTTTCATAGCGGTCCGCGATTGCCCCCGTATTGTCTGAGGAACCATCATCAATAATCAGGACCTCCACATCCTCTCCACCAATGAGCAGTGAGTCAATACAACGCTCCATATAATCCTGCGAATTGTAGCAGGGCACCGTAAATGTAATGTATTTCATAGTCATTTCCTCCTCATATCCGTACCTTCAAAAGATTGATTTTTTACTATAAATACTGTACCAGTCAAATCTTAATTATTTCTATAGATTTTTCTAAATAATAAGGGAAGAAAAGTGACGAAATTTAGGAAGTTATTTTTAAATTACGATATGATGTCTCTCCGAGCCTGGAATATTTTAAAATAATAGACTGCACCCATGGTAAACGCCGCAAAGAAAAAGACATCCGCATTAAGCAGATGCCTTTTTCCTTACCCGTATTTTCTCTTCATCAAAATACTTTCTCTTTATCCAACACGTTCTTCCCTATTCAAACCTTACCTTAATGTACGCCTTAATCTCCTCAACGCACTTCTCAAATCCCAACTTTCCGCTGTTCAGGCACAAGTCATAATTTCTTGCATCCGTCCATTCACGGCCGGTATAATGCCGATAATATTCCGAACGATATTTATCCGTTGCAGCAATGAATTTCTCCATCTCTGCCGTCGTCATACTGTTGCGCTCCATAGCACGTGCCAGGTTAAATTCCGGTGATGCATGGACAAAAACACTCACCACATTGGGATAATCCTTCAGCACAAAATCTGCCGCACGACCGATAATGACGCAGGCTTCTGTTTTGGCAAGGCGCTTGATAATCTCCGCCTGATAGTTGAACAGATTTTTCGCAGATACGAAATCCTTATGCCCGGGCGGAATTACTTTTCCGTCATAAACATCTGTTGTCATACGAAGAAGCGGGCTGTTCTTCAGCTTCTCATCGGACTGCATAAAAAGCTGTTCGTTGATGCCACTCTCCTCCGAAGCCATCTTCAAAAGATTCATCCCATAACACGGAATCCCCAATTCCTTCGCATACATTTCCCCCACGGTTTTTCCGCCGCTTCCATACTGTCTTGCGATTGTAACTACAATATTTTCCATATCCGCACTCCTCCTCTCGCTTGAAAGCAATCCCCTTTTCCTTTACTCTCCAAGATATGCCTTCTTAATGGAATCATCATTCATCAGTTCCTTCGCATTCCCCTCCAGCACAATCCTGCCGGTCTCCAATACATAGGCACGGTCTGCGATGGAAAGCGCCTTTTTCGCATTCTGCTCCACGAGAAGTACCGTTGTCCCTCCGGCGCTCACCTCCTGGATAATGTCGAAAATCTCATTTACAAGAATCGGCGAAAGTCCCATAGATGGTTCGTCCATCACAATAATCTTCGGGTGCGACATCAAAGCACGCCCCATTGCAAGCATCTGCTGCTCACCGCCGCTTAACGTTCCGGCGAGCTGATTCTTTCTCTCTTCCAGACGTGGAAAACGCTTGTAAACCATCTCCAGAGTCTGCGCAATCTCCGCCTTGTCTTTTCTCGTATAAGCCCCCATCCTCAGGTTCTGATATACCGACAGTTCAGCAAACACACGCCGCCCCTCCGGCACATGTGCCATTCCCAGAGAAACAATCTTGTGAGCCGGAACCTTTGTGATATCCTTTCCCTCAAAGATTACGGAACCCTTTTTTGGGGACAGGAGACCTGTAATCGTATGCAGAATCGTCGTTTTTCCCGCACCGTTGGCTCCGATCAAGGCGATAACCTCACCTTCATTCACCTCAAAGGAAATGCCTTTGATTGCCTGGATTACACCGTAAAACACTTCAATATCTTTTATTTCAAGCATTGCCATGACCTCACCCCCTATTCTCCCAGATATGCCTTAATAACTTCCGGATTATTCAGAACATCACTCGTGTTCCCCTCTGCCAGCACCTCACCGAAATTCAATACCGTCAGTTCTTCGCAGATTCCGGACACCAGTTTCATATCATGCTCGATCAGAAGGATTGTCATATGGAAATTATCGCGTACAAAGCGGATTGTCTCCATCAGCTCTTTTGTCTCATTCGGATTCATTCCCGCCGCGGGCTCATCCAGAAGCAAGAGCTTGGGTTCTGTCGCAAGCGCCCTTGTAATCTCCAGCTTTCTCTGCTTACCATAAGGAAGGTTGGAAGCAAGTGTCTTTGCTTCCCCATCCAGATCAAAGACCTTCAAAAGTTCCATCGCCTTTTCATCCATTTCCTTCTCCACCCTATAATACTTCGGAAGACGAAGGATTCCCTCAATGGTCGAGTATTGATAATGATTGTGCAAACCTGCCTTTACATTATCCAACACCGTCAAATCTTTAAACAAACGGATATTCTGGAAAGTCCTTGCGATACCCGCTTTGTTAATCTCAATGGTTTTCTTTCCGACAATATTTTCCCCGTCCAGAGTAATAATCCCCTCACTGGGTCTGTACACTCCTGTAAGCAGATTGAAAACCGTCGTCTTGCCCGCGCCGTTCGGTCCGATCAAACCATACAGGCAGCCCTTCTCGATGCACAGATGAAATTCATTCACCGCACGCAGCCCGCCAAAGGAGATTCCAAGATTTTTTACTTCCAATAATGCCATAACGCCTAAACCTCCTCTGCCTTTGCTTTTTTCTTTGAACGGAATTTCTCCGCGTAACGTTCTCTCCACTCGATTGCTTTGGGACTCCAGTTAAAGAGCATCATCACAATCAATACAACCGCGTAAATGAGCATACGGTAATCGCTCAGGCTCCGCAGCAATTCCGGAAGCAGTGTCAGAACAATCGCCGCAATAATGGAACCCCGGATATTTCCAATCCCGCCAAGTACGACAAATACCAGAATCATGATGGACATATTGTATCCGAAGTTTTTCGGCTGTGCGGTCAGGGTCGCCAGATTGTGTGCGTAGATGACTCCCGCCACGCCCGCCAAAGCCGCCGAGATTGAGAATGCCATCAGTTTGTATTTCGTCACATTGATACCGATGGATTCCGCTGCAATCCGGTTATCACGGATGGACATAATCGCGCGGCCGCTCCTGGAATGAATCAGGTTCAATACAATAAACAGCGTCAACAGAATCAAAATCACCCCAACCGTAAATGTAGAATCCTTCGGCGTTCCTGTGATTCCCTGCGGGCCGTTGATGATGACCACGCCGTCCGGCTCCATATTCAGAGCCATCACATCCTTTGTGGAAAAATGGAATCCATTGGCATCCCTGCCCACAAACAGGATGTTCATGATATTTTTGATAATTTCACCAAATGCCAGTGTAACGATTGCCAGATAATCCCCTTTCAGGCGGAGTACCGGAATTCCAATCAAGATACCGCAGACTCCTGCCGCCGCCGCACCAATCAGCAATGCAATAAAATAGCGCAGTCCGGCTATCGGAATCGCCTCTGCCGTGCATTTGGAAAAGAACGCGCTGAAGAACGCCCCCACGCACATAAATCCCGCATGTCCCAGACTCAGCTCGCCTAAGATTCCAACAGTCAGATTCAGAGAAACAGCCAGAATCACATAGGCGCAGAGAGGAACCAACAGCCCCTGCATCAGGCTGGAAAGGTTACCGGACATCACCATTGCCTGTACAATAATATAAAGTGCAATTACCATCAAATATGTGATCAGATTACTTCTTGTCGTTTTATTCATCTTCTTCATCCTGTCCACCTACACTTTCTCTTGAATGTTCTTGCCGAGAATTCCGGCAGGTTTCACAAGGAGAACCACGATCAACACACCAAACACAATAGCATCTGCCATCTGTGAAGAAATGTATGCTTTTCCGAATATTTCGATAACGCCCAACAGAATGCCCCCGATCATTGCCCCCGGAATAGAGCCGATTCCGCCAAATACTGCCGCCACAAATGCTTTGATACCAGGCATAGCGCCGGTATATGGGGTCAGGGTAGGATAAGCCGAGCAAAGCAGAACACCTGCGATTGCCGCAAGCGCGGAGCCGATGGCAAATGTCAGCGCAATGGTCCCATTTACATTGATTCCCATAAGCTGAGCAGCCCCCTTATCCTCGGACACCGCCAGCATTGCCTGACCTGCCTTTGATTTCTTGATAAATAATGTCAGTCCGATCATGATGACAATACATGCCCCGATTGTCATGATCGTTTCCCCAGAAATCGTCAGATTCCCATTCGCAAGCACGACCGGAGGAATCGGAACAACTGAAGTAAAGGATTTTGTATTCGCTCCAAAAATCAGCAGTGCTAAATTCTGCAGCAAATAGCTGACGCCAATCGCCGTAATCAGAACTGCCAGCGGAGAAGCCGCATTACGCAGCGGCTTATAAGCCACGCGCTCAATCAACATTCCGAGCACCGTACAGAAAATAACCGCTGCCAGCACTGCCGCTGCAGGGGGCAGCCCTGCGCCGGTCATGGCAGTCAACACCACATAAGCACCAATCATGATGACATCGCCATGCGCAAAATTCAGCATCTTCGCGATACCATAAACCATCGTATAGCCCAGCGCAATGATTGCATATACGCTTCCCAGGCTGATACCATTAATTAAATACGATATAAAACTCATATATCCGCCCACCTGTCTCTCAATTTCATCTACGTTAAAGATACAAATAGAAGGCTATCCCGAAAGATAACCCTCCATCTAGTCTCAGGAGCTGTTTAAGTCAGTTCCTTACATACATTTCAGCGCCTTGTATAGGGCCTGTGTCATTCTGCTTTTTACTCTACTACCGCATAGTCTCCGTCTGCAATCTTCACAACCATAGGAGCTTTGCTCGGCTCGCCGTCAGCTTCCCATGTCAGGGATTTTGCAGTCACACCGTCAATCTCAATCTCGGTCATAGCAGTCTTCAAAGCATCACAGATATCAGATGCGCTCATATCTGCCGTAACGCCTGCTTTTTCCATTGCAGCCTTGATTGCATAGATTCCGTCGTATGCATCTGCCGCAAACTGGTTCGGTGTCCCGCCGTAAGCGCTCTTGAAATCTGTTACAAATTTCTGGATTGCTTCGTCATCGGAGGTCGGTGTAAACGGACTCAGGAACATCAAATCCTGTGCCATATCTGCATCAAATCCATCTACTCCAAGGATACCGTCCATACCGTCGCATCCAAAGAAGATTGGTGCATAGTTGATTCCTGCTGCCTGCTGAAGCACCAGAGCTGCCTCAGAATAATAGAATGGCAGGAATACCAGTTCTGCCCCGGCATCCTTTGCCTTCTGGAGCTGTACGGAGAAGTCTGTCTTGCTCTCTGATGTAAACGCCTCTGCTGCTACGATTTCCAGTCCCTGATTCTTCGCCTCTGCTGCAAATGACTGATAAATACCTGTGGAATATACATCAGAGCTGTCATAAATCACTGCAACCTTTGTAGCCAGTTTATTTTCACCGATGTACTTTGCAGATTCCAGTCCCTGCATCGGGTCTGAGAAACATACACGGAATGCATTGTCATACTGTACGCACTCTACGGCTGTTCCTGACGGAGTCAGGAGGAACATGTTGTCACCCTGTGCCACTTCACCGACTGCCACACAAGGAGCAGATGTTACTGTACCAAGCAGCGCCTGCATTCCCCAGTCTTTCAAAGTATTATAAGCATTGACTGCTTTCTCTGCGTCATTCTCATCATCCTGGAAATTAAATTCAATCTGGATACCGTTGATACCGCCGTCCTCATTAATCTCCTTCACAGCCAGCTCTGCGCCGTTCTCCACAGCCTCACCGTAAATAGCCGCACCGCCTGTAGTAGGTCCGATACCGCCAATCTTCAGTACAGCGTCACCGCTTCCTGCATCACTGCCGCTGTCGCTCTCAGCGCTGCTTCCGCTGTCATTACTGCTTCCTGCGCTGCTATTACTGTCATTGCCGCCACCGCCGCATCCGGCAAGCAGACCCATTGTCATTGCCGTAACAATTCCAACAGACATAATTTTTTTCCAATTTTTCATCTTATCTTTCCTCCCAAATAAACAGAGCATGCTCTGTCTTCTTTTTTCAGCAATGATACCGTGGAATCAAGGTTTTGTCAAGTAGTTTAGCGTATTTTGAATAATTTTGAATCATTTTCATTTACATCCCGTTTCTGGAATATTCTGTCTTCTGAAAGGGTCACCCTTGTGAAAACATTTCATATATTATATGGAAGAGCCTAAATTACGGAATAAATGCAGCTTTTTACAGCCAGGTAAAATATCAGGCTGTTTTACAGTATTTTTTTAACTGCATCTATATTCCGAAAAAGGAGTTTTATATGAGTATACAAGGACTTGATGTCAGTGAATTTCAGGGAAATATCAACTGGACACAGGTAAAAAATTCCGGCCGTCAATTTGCCATGATACGGGCCGGATATGGATTTAACACATTGGACCAGAAGTTTCGTCAAAATATCACCGAATGCAACCGCATCGGAATGCCCGCAGGAGCCTACTGGTTCTGTTACGCCGTCAGCCCGGAAACAGCCGTGCAGGAGGCGGACGGATGTATCAACGCAATTTCTTCCTACCGCATAGAATATCCTGTCTGCTATGATATTGAACAGGCTTCTGTCAACTATGCCGCCCAGAACGGTGTCACGATCACGCCTGATCTGGCGGAAGCAATCGTAAAAGCTTTCTGCAACCGCATCGAGGAGCGGGGCTATTTTGCCATGTATTACAGCAACCAGGATTTTCTAAATGCATACCTTCCGTGGGAAATGGCAAGGCGGTACGCACTCTGGTATGCCCACTATGACAAACGGTATGACGGAATTGACTGTGGAATCTGGCAGTATACTAACACCGGGAGTGTTCCCGGAATCAGCGGAAATGTCGATTTAGACCTCAGCTTTACTGACTATGCGGCCATCATCCGCGAGGGCGGATACAATCATCTAAACGACACTCCTGCCCCAACGCCTCCGCCGGCAGCCGACTACATTACCTATGTGATACAGCCCGGAGATACCCTGAGTGAAATCGCAGAGCGATACGGCACCACATATCAAACTCTGGCAGCATTAAACGGTATTTCTAACCCAGACCGTATTTATGCAGGGCAGACCATACGAATCCCGGAAGATTCCGGCAGTACGTCCAGATATTACACCATCCGACCCGGAGATACTTTAAGCGAGATTGCCCAAAGGTTCGGCACCACAGTCAACGCACTTGCCGCCTTGAACGGAATCAGCGATCCGAATCTCATTTATGCCGGGACAACGATACGGATTTCCTGACCGCGGATTCATATCCGCAGGATAAGCAGAAGTATATGAAGCATCCATTACAGGCCCGCGGCAGTCATCGCGGCGGGCTTGTCAGCTTCTCCCCCTGACCGCAGGCATCCCTTCACATCATCCCCCGTTTGTAAGTTTGAACAAACAATCACCTCAAATACCTCCGAAGTTTTATTTGCGTTTTCGTAAGGTTGATGATAAGATATCAACGTAGAAGGGAGTATGATATTATGCGCAGAGAAAGAAAAAAGAAAGTCCAGACAATTTTAATAGCAATCCTTGTCGTTGTCCTTGTAGCAGCACTTTGTACGATTGGAGTGGTCATCGCCCTTGGCTTCAAAAAGAGTAATGAGAAAGCTGCTGAAAAGGAAAAAAAGCCTGAACCTGTCGCAGTAAAGCAGGTAGAAACACCTCCGGTGGAAGAACCTCCTGCCGTGGAGACCGTAGCACAGAAAATAGATTTCCAGGGATTATGGGCAATCAATCCGGATGCCTACGCTTTTATTGAAGTTCCCGGCACTCAGGTAAACTATCCTGTTATGCAAAGCTCAACACAGGAAGAAGATTATTACCTGAACGTGACCTTCGAAGGGGTGGCTGCACTTCCTGGTTCAATTTATTCACGAATGATAAATGCAAAAGATTTTTCCGACCCAATCACCGTCATTTATGGACATGACATGCTGGACGGTTCTTATTTCGGAGATTTAAAAAATTATATTGACAGAGGTTTCTTTGATACATACCGCGACCTGTTTATCTATTTGCCGGACAGGCAGCTCCAGTATCAGATTATTGCAGAAGTGGTACATGATGATTCACTCATCTCCAATGCCCACGATTTGAAGGACCCGAATTCTGTTCCGGCTTTTATCAAGGAGTCCATGGGCATCCAGGAAGCACAGAATCAGTTTGCCGAAGACATGAATGTAACAACGGATGACCGCCTGATTGTCCTGTCCACCTGTATTGGGGACAGGCCCAATAACCGTCGTCTGGTCATTGCAAAATTTGTAAATGAAAAATACATTGAAACTACGCCTGCCGCCGAAGGCGATACATCTGCCGATGCCGGCGCTGCGGATGCTGCCGCGGCACCGGAAAACGCAGGAACACCAGATGCATCCGCTGTTCCGCAGCCGGCACAATAACCGCAGCACAATGGCCGCCAAAAATCCCCTCAGAAATTCTGAGGGGATTTTTGATATCGTTTTCCTCTTATTTATGAAGGAAGCCGCTCCTCCATCCAATGATGCAGGTCTTTTATCACCTGTTCCCGGTCCGTCTCATTGAGCAGTTCATGCCGGTCCCCCGAATACAGGCGCAGGGTTACATCGCGGATTCCTGCCGCCTTATACTTCTCATAAATCTTCCGTACGCCTTTCCCATATCCGCCTACCGGATCATCCGTCCCTGCGGCAAACACGATGGGCAGAGTCTTCGGAATCATAAACACGCTCTCCTTTTTCTGCATCTTCAGCATACCGCCCAGCATATGGTAATAGGCATTCACCGTAAACACAAAGGAGCAGAGCGGATCTGCCACATAAGCATCCAACTTTTCCACATCACTGGTCACCCAGTCCGCACGAGTCCGTGCAGGCTTGTACTTCTTGTTAAAAGAACCGGTCACCACCTGGTCCACCAGCTTGCTTCGATAATGCCACCCTCTCGCCAATGCAATCGTCCGGCACAAAAAACGTCCAAAATGAAGCATCACGGGAGGTTGTTCCGCCACAACTCCAAGCAACAGAGCACCAGTAAGCCCGCTGCCATACATCTGGATATACTGCCGCAGCATGATGGAACCCATGCTGTGACCGAGCATAAAATAAGGCACATCCGGATATTTTTTCGCCGTGCGCGTCCGCAGTGTATGCATATCCGCCACGACACAGGCATTTCCATATTTTTCATGGAAAAAACCGTACTCCGTCTTGCTCTGTACGGACTTTCCATGTCCCAGATGGTCATTTCCAACAACATAAAAACCCCGCTCACACAGATACTGCGCGAATTCATCGTAGCGGTCAATATATTCCACCATGCCATGGCACATCTGGAGCACCGCCTTTACTTCCCCTTCTGGCTTCCACTCTATCGTATGAATCTCCGTATTTCCATCCTTTGACGGAAAATAAAATTCGTTTTTCATGTCCCTGAATATTCCTTTCGCATTGGCAATGAGCTGTCTTGAGATCTATAAACGAAAACTCCCGTCCAGAATCAAAACGGACGGATATTCTATCTGTCTTCTAATTTTACATATTCACGGTACGGTGCAAGCGGTCTGTATGCAGGACGGATGATCTTGTCCACATTTTTCAGCTCTTCCAGCCTGTGTGCACTCCATCCAACGATACGTGCTGCCGCGAAAATCGGCGTATACAATGCCGGCGGCAAATCCAGCATACTGTAAACCAAACCGCTGTAGAAGTCTACATTGGCATTAACGCCCTTGTACATACGGCGCTTCTCTCCGATAATCTTCGGCGCCATATGCTCTACCTTTTCATATAAAGCGTATTCGTCCTGATGTCCCTTTTCTCTTGCAAGCTGCTTTACAAACCGCTTAAAAATATCTGCACGCGGGTCAGATATGGAATAGATTGCATGTCCCATTCCATAAATCAGGCCCTTCTGGTCAAATGCTTTCTTATCCAGCAGATCTTCCAGATACTGACGTATCTGCTCCTCATCGGTCCAGTCTGTCAGCGTCTTCTTCATGTCCTCAAACATCTGGGTTACTTTGATATTCGCTCCGCCATGCTTCGGTCCTTTCAATGAAGACATCGCCGCCGCTATGGTAGAGTATGTATCTGTCCCTGATGAAGTTACCACGTGAGTCGTAAATGTAGAATTGTTACCGCCGCCGTGATCCATATGGAGCACTAACGCCATATCCAGGATTTTTGCTTCCAGCTTGGTATACTTGCGGTCCTCCCTGAGCATCATCAGGATATTCTCTGCGGTAGAAAGAGCCGGATTCGGTGCGTAGATAAATAAATCTTCGCCCCTGCGGTAATTATATGCATGATACCCATAAACCATCAGCATCGGGAACTGGCTGATCAGATTCAGGCACTGCCGGAGTACATTCGGTATAGATGTGTCATCGGCTTTCGAGTCATAGGAATACAACTGCAGAATACAGCGTGAAATATTGTTCATCATGTCGCGGCTCGGCGCCTTCATCAGGACATCCCGGAAAAAGTTCGGCGGGAGCATCCTGCGCTCTGCGAGCATCACCTGGAAATCCTTCAGTTCCTGTGCATTCGGCAGTTCACCGAACAACAGCAGGTACGCCGTCTCCTCAAATCCAAAATGCTTCGCATCCAGAAAGCCTTTTACGATATCCTTAATATTATATCCGCGGTAGTAGAGCTTCCCTGCACAAGGTACCTCTTCCCCGTTCACGACCTTCTTGGCACACACATCGGAAATATTCGTTAAGCCTGCCAGCACACCCTTCCCATTTAAGTCACGCAGTCCGCGCTTCACCTCGTATTTCGTGTAAAGCTCTTTGTCGATAGCATTATTTTCTTCGCACTTGCGGGCCAGTTCCTGAATCTTAGGGCTGTTTTCGAAAAAAATGTTGTCAGTATCTTTGTGCATGAAACCCCTCCTTCTTCTTGAATTTAATGAAATATACCTTTCTATTATACTAAAAAGTGTGGATTTATACAATGAAATGTGTATAAAAAATTTATGAAGTGGGACGGAAATATTTCTGTTGAATTGAGTGGAAAAAAGTGCTAATCTGTTTTTGCATGGTATTACCATGTAGGAAAGTGTCCATGACAGGGTGGTAGCCTCCCGAACTTACATAACCGGCTTGCCGGTGAGAAGAAGGGAGGTGCGTAACATGACAGCTTATGAAATCATTACGATTT
>CANOBT010000060.1 GCA_947564305.1 uncultured Lachnospiraceae bacterium
TTTGTAGAGAAAAAAATTGCACTTGCAAAATATGAATACCAGCAGAGCAAAGGGGCTTTTACCCTATATTTTTATAACCTTACAGATGATGAGAAATCGGACCTTATCCCTAAAAATTATGAGACGGGAAGTGGTACGCAACTGGAATTAGAAGATATTTGGGGATAAATCTGTATTTATTAAAGGGAGCTATCATTGATAGACTCTCTTTTCTCTTATATCTGTCAGGTACAAGAGACACCATTTTCTGCTCCATATCTTAACGGGTGACAACATTATACATTACATGCACTTCTTTGCGTGAAACGGGATTCTGTCTATGCTTCATCCTAGCATAAAGTATAGACAGAAACAGCAAAATTATGTGTATATTCATCCCATTAAATTGTCTTACTCATATAAATATCATTAATTGCCTTACAATTTTCTTCCAATAATTGATTACGCATTTCTGTAAAATACAATTTCATCTTTTCTTCTTTTATTACTTCAGACCAGGTTGGTCCGAAGCAATAAAAAACCGCCTGCGTCAGCCAGCGGTTCCATCGTTACCATATTTTGTCTTATCCTTCGTTGTCATTCTGCGGCAGATCAGGAAAGAGAATCCGAAGATAATCCCGTCTGCCGTAGAGAACACGGTCAATATACACATCCTGCCCGTTCACACGGTAAAAAACCATGTAATTTCCACTGATGAGAAATCGGTAGTCACTTTCTATATCTGTCACAGAGGACAGCAAAGCGCCAATTTCTGTAAAATTCTCCAGTTCGTCAACGGCGTCCATGATTTTGTTTACGGTATTTTCAGCGGCTTGCGGATTGCATAATTCAAAGACAATATACTCCCAAATCTCGTCCATGTCGTTCTGGGCTTCCGGAGAGTAGTGGATGCTATTCTTCATTTGCCTTCGCCCGGAAATGTGCTCTCACATCCGAGGGCGAAAGCCATCCCTTTTCCTCTCCTGATTTTTTCCCTTTTGCAAGCTCACCCATGAGTTTTAAGGTTGCCCATGTTTTTTCATAGTCCTGCATGTCAATGATTGCATAACGTCCGCGTCCGTTTTTGGTAAGAAAGACTGGTGCGCCCACAGATACATCACGGAGTACATCACTGTAATTCCTCAAATCAGAGATTGGTTTGATATTTGGCATAATCACATTCTCCTTTCCTGCCCTTAGTATACTCTGATTTGATGTAAAATTCAACAGCATATTTTGCAACAATATTTTATTGAGCGCTCCATATGGATTTCGAGAGGCTTCCGGTCTTGAAGAGGACGAAACAGCAGCACCGTGTACCCCACACAGATCCGGATAGCCCCCATCAGGTCGCCGTCCTCAACGTTTCCATGAGTTTCTCTGTCCCGCTTTTCTCTTATTGTTTTTCTTTCTAATGAACTTCGTATACATGCTTATATATTCAGTTACATACTTGTGGCTGTATGATAGCATGAAACATCTTCTATTCCATTAGCATTTTCGCTACCGGGCAAAGATGTTCCAAGGGTATTGAACCATTATATTTTATGCAATTATACATAACTTCTTAAAAATGATACCCTTTTCTTCGCCTTTTTACTTTTTATTCGTTTTTTTGCTCTTTTCCTACAAAATGATACCTTTTTCTTCGCCTGTTTTTAACAATAAAATGCCGACCATTATAGTCAATATGGAGTTTGGCAAAAGCATAATGCAGAATACATATTTTTGATGCTAATTATTTCGCCGATTTTACCTCTTTTTCCATTTTTGTACTTTTTTTTACAAAATGATACCTTTTTTTTCGCTCTTTTCATTGTCTCCGCCGCATTAACCCACTCGGTCAACTGCAATATTTATTATACAGAACTTTTTTTGATACCACTTTTTTCGCCTTTTATTTATTATTCATTACACAAGTACCTAATCGACAATTTTTGATTCCTTTTTCTTCGCTTTTTTTACTATTTTTTTCAATAATTGTTTAGGCTGATGTCCTGACAATATAACTTTATATCCAATTCTTGCAAAAATGATACCTTTTTTTTCGCCTTTTTATTAATAATGAGTGGAAGTCTATTATTTAAGAGAAAATGATACCTTTTTTTTCGCCTTTTTCTCAAGCATCATTTTTTTGTATTCATCAAATAGCTTTATAACATATTTTCCTGTATTAGAAATCGTAATATGATACTTTTTTTTTCGCCATGTAGCGTTTTTTATGTTGTTTTCTTCGCCAAATCACATAAAAAAATAAAATGAAACCAGTAATTTCGCCGTTTTTTTCAGAAACAAGATGATAATAAAAAAATTTTTACGCCAAAAATTACTCTTCGTCTCATTTTATTGTATTTTTGATACCTCTTCATTCGCCTTTTTTATGTTAAAACCTTAAATTTGAGAATATTTAACCTTTTGATACCTTTTTATTCGACCAAAAAAGATCAAAAAAATTTTTTTGTCCTATATTTCTTTCGGGAACCCCCTCGATTTCTTTATTTTCGGAAAATGATGCCTTTTTATTCGCCAATTAAATATCCTTCATAAACTGCTGTAATATCATGCTTTTTCAAAAATTGATACTCTTTTTTTCGCCTTTTCGCCATGATTTACATTTCTGCCAAAACATTCTATAATGCAACTTGAGGATACCATATTATGTGTTTTGTAATATGGATAAATACAATATCTATTTTGATATGGATATGGAAAGGAGCGCTACTTTGGAACTGAACAGCTATGCACGCATTGGTAAAGCGGTTATTACAAAAGCAATCGGACTTCAGAAAAATTATAAAGAAGTCTATGAAAAATCTGAAGATAAACTGAACGAAGAGAAGTCCGGATGCCATAATTGTGAAGTATGCAAATTAAAGTGCCGTTTTTCCGCATTAGGAGTTACAGAGGTCTGCGATGCGCTGAATGAGCAGTGCCGGACATGCTCCCAGGCTGTGTGGGAAAGTACTTACACTACACATACCAAGTATATCAATGAGAAAAACCGTTATGGCTACCAGCCGACACTTAAGGTGAACGCCATCAAGCTTTTTATTACATATCATTTCCTACAGCCTGATACACTTGGTTTCATAAAGAACGTAAGTGTAAAGGAACTTGCTGAGCTTCTCGACTGCACTCCTGCTACGATCCGTTCCAGTAACGAAATCCTAAGTTCCTATGAATATTGCTACTTTTGCAATTCCGGTATTTCTGATAACCATATCAATGTATACATACCGGAATATAAAAATTATCATAAGCCGGCAAGCGAGGGTGGACGGGGATATCTCAGTCTGTCAAGCAATATGCTCTCCGAACTGCTGGCTGTCGATCATCTAAATACGCTCCGCCTTACAATAAAGGGGATCCTTGAAGTGGATAACGCCTCTGCTTATGATGCTGCAAATCCAAATTTAACAGATGTTACCTCTACATTTGACAAATTACGCGGTTTTCTCCCATCATATTGTAAACGCAATGTAATCCGCAAAGCATTGGAACAGGGCAATGCCATTTTCCAGTATTCTTTCTCAGACAGTTCTGTAACTTTCAGTATGAAGCAGGAATACGCTAAGAAGAATATGCGTAAGGCTATGCTTTTGGAAAGCGAGCAGGAAGTTAAAAATCATGTTGATTCTCTCAATGATGTGCTGGAACTTGCAAATGATAAAGAGTCTTACGCTGATCCTGAACGCACGCAGGCTCTTTTAACCATGTTCTCCATTGGTTCATTCCACCGGTACCCGTCATTGATCCTGACTAATGATGATTACCGTGATCTGGCATCCATGTGCATCCAGTATAACATGAACATGGTAAAACAGGCAATCTCGTGTGTATATAATGACTACATAGCAAAGCGCAGGCCAGTGGAATCTTTTGGAGCCCTGACCCGCCATTATATCCGCAATATGTCCGTATTTAATATTTTCGCTTCATAGAGGGCTTTTTTGTTGTGCCCTTTTTTCCTTTTTTCTATATTTTCTCTGTTTTTTCATCATTATTTTCCATATTTTTCCATATTTTTATCTGTCTAACCGGAAAAAAGTTTTCCACTCTTCAAAAGTTTTCATCCACATTACATTTCTTTTCATCCTTTATTGCTAAGTTTTCATCCATTTCAAAAATAATTCATCTACAAATATGATGTTTTAACCCCCTGGTTGTGGATTTTCTTCCACTTTTTTCTAACCGTTTCCCTATATATTTCCGGTATTCATTGATTTTACTGGGGTTTTGGAACATCCTTTTACCAATTACTGTTTTAATATCTGTATAATATCTGTTCTAATATATGATAAAGAATGAATAAGATGACAGCCTCTTCCATCCATTTTTATCTATCCATATGATGAAAGAAAACCAAAGACAACTATATTATATATTCGTTTTGTATTAAATACAACAAAAAAATACGGGAGCTGTCAACCAACCCCCGTACATACTATTAAATTATCTAAGTCTTACATTTTCCTGCCCCAATAAATCGCATAAAGAATTCCATGATTCCTCATTAACCAAAAGACGGGTTGTATCCAGACATTTCACCTGCCTTGTATTTCTCAGGTAAATCTTTATCTGAACATCACCGATATACCTTGGATAAAGCTGCTCCAGTTTATGGTTAAGTTTTTCGTACTCCTGAATATTAGAAAACTGAAGCCATATTTCGGAAATGGAAGCATTTATCGGTGTCATTTTTTCAAAGATAAGTGTTGCATTCTTATCATCCTCATTCTTTACAGTTCCGGTAAAAAAAACTTTTTCCCCTTCTTTCATCTTTTCGCAGTAATCATCGTACTTTTGCGGAAAGACAACCACCTCTATACTGCCAACCAGATCCTCCAGTGTAATAATTGCCATTTTCTTTTTCTGACGAGTCTGTTTTTCAGTTATTGAGGATATTATCCCGCCTACTGTGACCGTTTTCCCGTCTTTCAGAACACAGCTCTCTTCCGTCTGCTGAAAATCGGTGCTTTTAGCCGTTACACCGGACATCCATTGCAGGTAAAGTTCATCCAAAGGATGCCCGCTCAGGTAAATGCCGAGAACCTCTTTTTCGTCCGCAAGCAGTGTTAAGAGCGGAAACTCTTCTTCCTGTACGGTTTTTTTTGCTGCAAACAGGCTGAATAACGGGGTCTGGCCTGCCATTCCATTCTTTTTTTCATAGCTGATCCTGTTTAAAATTTCGGGATACTGTTCCATCATATACTTTCTTGTGTGTCCAAAGCAATCCATAGCCCCGGATTTGATCAATGCCTCTATGGTTCTTTTGTTGAAGGTACTGTAGCAATTCATGCGTGAAATAAAATCTTTCATGTCCTGGAACGATTTTTTTGAACGTTCCCCACAAAGGTCTGAAACGCAGTTATCGCCTACATCACGGATAGATGCCAGAGAGTAAATAATTGCATTTTGCCGAACCGTAAAATCCAAATTTCCGCAATTGACATCGGGCTTTGTTATGGGAATTGACAGCTGCCGGCTTAAAAGAAGGTACTCTGCAGTCTTTCCTGTATCACTCCTTACGGAACTCATCAGTGCGGCAAGAAACTCTGCCGGGTAATAATATTTCAGGTAAGCCGTCTGGTATGCAACTACGGCATAAGTCGTTGCATGGGACTTATTGAAGGCGTATTTGGCAAAATCAATCATCTGGTCAAAAATTCTGTTTGCTGCATCTTCCGGGATACCGTTGCTGATGCAGCCTTTAACATGCTCATTGCCGGAAAGGAATACCTTCCTTTCATCCTCCATGACCTTGCTTTTTTTCTTTGACATTGCGCGCCTTACCAGGTCGGCCCGGCCGTAATTATAGCCGGCCAGCGCCCTTACAATCTGCATTACCTGTTCCTGATAAATGATGCACCCGTAAGTAGGGTCGAGAATTTCCTTTAATTGAGGAATCTCGTAGGTGATGCTTGCCGGATCTGCTTTTCCGCTGATATATTTGGGGATAAAATCCATAGGTCCCGGACGGTAAAGCGATATTCCGGCAATCAGGTCTTCCAGATTTTGTGGCTTTAATTGGCGCATAAAGCTTTTCATGCCACTGCTTTCCAGCTGAAAAATACCGTCTGTCTGTCCTGTGCTGATATACTGGAAAACAGAGGGATCCTGGTAATCAAACGTAACCTCGGCATTATAATTCTGTTTTATTGCGTCCCTTGCCTTTTGTATGACTGTCAATGTCCGCAGGCCCAGAAAGTCCATTTTTAACAGACCGAGTTCTTCCAAAGTGGTCATGACAAACTGCGTTGTCAATGCTCCTTCACTGGAGAGGCAGACAGGTACGAAAGATGAAACTTCTTTCGGGCAGATAACAACACCCGCTGCATGCGTAGATGTATGCCGCGGCAGTCCTTCAAGGCATTTTGAGATATCAATCAGCTTCCGTATGGCATCGCTGCTTTCATATTTTTTCTTAAGTTCCGGCACATCTGTAAGGGCGCTGTCAAGCGTGGTTTTTGCATCCGTTGGAATAAGCTGGCTAATCTGGGAAACCGTTGAAGCCGGTATCCCGAGTACACGTCCAACATCCCGTATTACGCCTTTAGCGGCAAGAGTACCGAAGGTAACAATTTGTGCAACCTGATCCTTGCCATATTTTGACACAACATAGTCAATAACTTCGTGGCGCCGTTCATAGCAGAAGTCGATATCAATATCAGGCATCGTTACACGCTCCGGATTAAGGAAACGTTCAAAAAGCAGGTTGTATTTCTTGGGATCAACCTCCGTAATTTTCAAACAGTAAGCAACAAGGCTGCCAGCAGCGGAGCCGCGTCCGGGACCGACCGGTATGCCGTTTTCTTTGGCATAATTGATAAAATCCCATGTAATCAGGAAATAATCGACGAATCCCATCTTTTTTATTGTGTTAAGCTCATAAGAAAGTCTGTCCTCATGTTCTTTATAACAATCGGGGTAGCGCTCCATCAGTCCGTCTCTGCACAGTTTGTTTAAATATTCCCACGAATCATATCCCTTTGGCGTTTCAAACTGCGGCAAGTGATAATGGTTAAAAGTAAATTCAACCTGACAACGGTTCGCTATTTTTTCCGTGTTTTCCAAAGCTTCCGGCATTTCAGGAAAGAGCTGGTACATTTCTTCAGGTGACTTTACATAGAACTGGTCTCCTTCGTAACGCAAGCGGTCTTTGTCTGTCAGCAGTTTTTTTGTCTGTATGCACAAAAGGACATCGTGTGCCTCGGCATCCTCTTTCCTTGTATAATGTACATCATTTGTGGCGACAAGAGGAATATCCAGCTCTTCATGCATCCGCACCAGCAGCTGATTGACTTTCTTTTGTTCGGGAATTCCGTGGTCCTGCAGTTCTAAGAAATAATTATCCCTGCCAAAAAGCGACTGGTAGAGCATTGCGGTTTCACAGGCTCCTTTGTAATTGCCCTGTGAGAGCTTTTTGGGCACTTCTCCGGCGAGGCAGCCGCTCAGCGCGATTAAACCCTTATGATGGGCAGAAAGCGCCTTAAAATCGATTCTGGGGCGGTAATAAAAACCGTCTGTAAAGCCGAGCGATACCAGCTTGATAAGGCTCTGATAGCCTTCATTATTTTCGGCAAGCAGTACAAGGTGATAATAACCGCGGTCGTTTTTGTTTGACATGGAATCCTGGGCGACATATACTTCGCACCCGATGACCGGATGAATCCCGGCTTCCTTTGCGCATTTGTAGAAATCCACAACTCCATACATTACCCCGTGATCCGTGATGGCTGCGCTTTTCATTCCAAGCTCTTTAACGCGTTTTATGTATTCGGAAATTTTGTTTGATCCGTCCAGCAGACTGTAAGGCGTATGGGAATGCAGATGTGCAAATGATATTTGATTCATATGTTCCTCCTTTTAAAAAGGCAGATGCCACTTATGGCACCTGCAGTACTGGTTTGTGTTTTTGCAATTCTGTCAGGAATACAGAGTAACAGAATTGCCAAGGTAAATGACCTGTATCATGGAAAGCTCCGTGTATACAGATAAGTATTTTTTTAGTATCAGAAATACAGGATAAAGCGTTGTTTCGTAAGAAAAAGCCCCTGTTTTTCTGCAGCAGTTTATCGCCGCGGAAAACAAAGGGCTATCCAGATGCCGTTCAAGGCAATGCTTCAGATACCATTCCTCTATTATATTTGGTTTATAGATTGCAGGGAGATATTTAGGGTCGTATTTTAAACAGATCGGAAGCTGGCGTGGAGCCGGAGCTTCCAATCTCCTCTCCGTCCGGCTCTTCCGGTCTGTCTGATTGCATCCCTCCTTCCCGATCCCCTTCTTTCCGGTAGTTTTCAGCATATACAGAATATAATTCCTCGTCTGTAAACCGCTGGATTCCGGAAGATGTTTCAAAAGGTACGTCATACTGATCCGCCGTGTGGAACTGTCCTCCGGCTTGAGGCGCTGCCCGTGAACGGGAATTGTCTGCAGGTTGGGCGCTCATTAGTTTTCTGACCGTAGATTTAAGTTCTGCCAGTTCCTGCTCCAGTTTCCGGATGGTTGCTGACATAACTGCAGGATCGCTGTCTGTAAGCTCATGGTTGCTCATTTTTATAAGGGCGAGCTTGATATCCATGATGGGATTTGCGCTGCCCCTTATGGAGCCCCGCAAATCGCAGCACTGTTCACACAGCCAGTAAAGACGTTCAAAGGTCATGCCGTTGCCAATTTCTAAGGCAGATTGCACATAGTCTTTGCTGTGCAGCACGGACTCTGGCTGTCCAGTGGTTTTGATGGTAATGATATCCATTAAAGCGGACAATATGGATTCTGTTATCAAGGCGGGCGATTTACCCTGCCCTGTCAATTCATCCAGACAGTTGAGGGCGGATTGGGTGTCATAAGCAGATATTGCAGACAATGCTGTTAAAATGCGGTCGCTGTCCAATGAACCTAGTCTTTTTTTTGCAGCCTCGGTCGTGATATTGTTATCGGTGCTTGTCAAGAGCTGCTCCAATATGCCCAAAGCATCACGTAACCCTCCATTGGCATTCCGTATAATGAGGTTCAGCGCGTCTTCTTCGCAAACTGCATTCTGTTCTTTCAGCACTTCTTTTAAACGCTCCCTCATAGGTTCCGGCGCGATTGGATGGAAAACATATTCTTCGCACCGGCTCCGTATTGTAACCGGTATTTTATGCAGTTCCGTTGTACAGAGGACAAATACACAGTACGACGGGGGTTCCTCCAATGGTTTTAACAGCGTGTCGAAGGCTGCTGTTGACAGGTTGTGAACCTCGTCTATGATAAATACTTTTCTCTTAAGCTGGACGGGACGGTATTTTGTCTGTGCCAGCATTTCCTTTATTTTGTCAACTCCGTTGTTCGAGGCGGCATCCAGTTCCAGCACATCAAGGCTTGTGCCGTATGCAAGGCAGTTAGGGCATTGCCCGCAGGGACCGTCTTCTGTCGGGTGTTCACAGTTTACAGCCTTTGAAAGAATTCGCGCTATTGTCGTTTTGCCGGTGCCTCTATGACCGGCGAAGAGATACGCATGGCCGAATTTCTGGGAGAAAGACTGCTTTTTTAATGTAATAAGCACGTCCTCCTGCCCCTTGACCTCGGTAAAGTCTTTCGGGCGGTATAAATTATATAGCATTAGGTTCCTCCTTTTATTGTGGTTCATCCGACACAGGATGCTATGGCTCTTTTACCATACAGCGTATCAGATCGAAAAAATCGTTTTTGGAATAGCTGCTGTTTTGCCATTGCTTCTGATGGGCTGACAGTCGGGAACAGATCTGATAAATATGCGGTAAGGAATAAAGCTCGCTAAGGCTCTTAAAGTCCATGCTGTTTTCCGCCTTTGAAATCATCAGTTTTTGCAGCAACAGCTGTTCAAACAGGTAATAAAACATCTGCAGCGCCACCCAATAATGTGCCGAATGTACTTCGTAGAAATTTTCAGGGTCTTTCTCCCGGATCAGATGGAGTATTTGAAATAATTCTTCTTTTTTCCGGGCCAGCATAAGGTTTTTGCAAGTTTCCAGTAATGCGGGATAGCAATCACCCATATTTTCAATGGCATGGGGGCAAAAGTCACACAGATAAGCAGCAAACAGTAATTCTTCCCGAGCGATACCCTTTTCCAAGAAGTATGGTGATATCTCTTCTACGGATAAGGGATCGAATGAAATAATATTGCAGCGGCTTTTTATTGTTTCAAGCAAAGCATCCTGGTTACAGAGAAAAATAAGGACATTTGTGTGGCTCTTGTCTTCCAGTAATTTCAACAGCTTATTTTGTGCCTGGACGTTCATGTTTTCCGCATTGCACACCAAAAAAAACTTTTTTCCTTTTAACGCGGCAAGGGAACTCTTATCAAGGAGAGCAAGTACATCCTCTACCTTTATGGTATCCTGTTGCCTGTCAAGAAGGAAAAAGTCGGGGTTTTTATACAGTTCATCACTGCCACATCCCATAAGCTGTGCAATGACATCCATTGCTGCCTGCCGCTTACCAAGCCCCCGTTTCCCCAGTAATATGAGGGGACCGGGATTCTGGGACATGGCATAAGAATTAAGGTTAAGGAATGCTTCATCATTTCCTATAAAAGTTTTATCCATTATCCGTATGCTCCTTTTGTATGTATATATAATTATTAAGCGCGGGATCAAATACTGAACCGCACTTGTCCTGATTGCTGAATAAAAAGTATTCAAGCCTGGAAACATCGCCCTGAAGCTGAATGGCATTTTTTAAAATAATAGCCTCACGAATCATTGGTTTCCTGTCGGTACTCTCATATACGCAGCCGATTGTATGCATCAAAAGGCTTTCTTCCTCTTCTGTCAGATTAAATCCGTTATTTTGCGAGAGCATCCGGCATAGATACTGTATCGTAAGTTCATGCAGGTTCAACGGGATTGATTCCGGGATGCGTTTCATTTCCGGAAACGGCTTTAACATGTTGACGGTTCCGATTGCGTGAAGCAGCCCTCCGGCAATAACAAGATCGCTGTTGTAGGGCAAGGAATAAGATGGGTTTAAATTGTATTTTTCCAGTGAATAAGCCATGTATTTTGCAAGACATGTGACGCTCACACTGTATACCAAAAGCCCTCCGTTAAAGTTGTGATGCCCTTTCAAGGTTGCAGGGAGTATTTCAAAATCAGGAATACTTGTAAAGATATGATGTAAGAGATTACGGTAATTTTGTGACTTGACGGCTCCGATGTATTTATGGAGTAATTCCAAGTAGCTTTTTGTGTCCTTCTCAGATATGCCATTAACGTAATCTGAATACAGGTATTCATCCAAAAGCGCCATATGGGTTATTATCAATTGATAAGATGCATCCTGGTTCTGAACTACCATTCCGTTAATCTGTACCACTTTTCCCACATAGCTTTCATATTCCGCTTCCATGTATTCTTCCCATATTGTGCCAAAAATTGTGCCGGTAGAATCCTGAAGCAAGACTTCTAAATATCTTTTTTTACTCTCACTTGTTTGTTTTTCAGCAATATTTCTTACATAAAAAGACGTTTCAATTGTCTTGGTAAAAAAATCAGATATTCCTGAAATATAGATGTTCTTTGGCATAGGTTCCTCCTTTTGTTAAACTGCCCTTTTTATGACAGCGCTGCTCGACAGCTCGTTTAGAAGCTGCTTATAATATTTCTCAATAAGCCTGTTCAGTTCCTCTGATTCAGGATAGGCATATGTAAGGGTGGGCTCTAATAAAGAGCTTTTTACCTTAAGAATCCGGTTGAAGTATATCTCTCCGCATCTTGCAAAAATTTCCGCCCGGCGGAAAAAATACTTTAAATTATACTTGCTGGAACCTTTCAGTTTTTTTGTTACTGCAGGATCAAGATTCTGCATTCCCCTTAAGAATTCTGCCTTATATGCCTTTACAATGGCATCAAAGTCTACCTCAAGGGATAAATCGCCAAGCTGCTCATCCAGCATATGGAAATGTTCGTGTATGAACGAAGACGGGGTCTGTATGTCCACGCATAGATTGCGTATACTCGGATAGTACAGACCGCTTGCCTTGTGTTTCCCAAGTTTCCGGAAACGCAATGTTACTTCCATGAAGCTGGAACCGGAAAAATACTGCTTGTTGATTGCCTTGTACTCCTCTTCTATTTTTCTGACTGCATCTAAGTCTACATCTTCATCGAATTCTACATACCCAAAATAGTTATGGAAGCCGGAGCTATCCATTGCCTTCTGGATAGATATAGGTATATTCTTTTTGGTGATGTATGCTGTTGCAATCTTCTTGTGAAGGGATTCCCTGTGCTGGAATTCATTTTGCACATCCTGGAATACATCAGCAACCTGATAAAACAGGTAAACCAGCTTAGAGTAAAGAGTATAATCGGGGCTGTAGTAATAAGACGGAAGGTGTCCGTCCTGCCTGTTAATTCTTCTGAACAGGAACTCCAACGGTACGGCTTCCTTATCATTAAGAAATCGGATTAATGGAGTAGAGAGTGTGTGATCGTTGATGTCAACATTAAGCTCATTCAGCTCCTTTGAAAAAATATTTGATATTAATGGGGAGATATCTTCCGAAATAATTGAGTAAAGACAATTACATACAGACATATGTGCCAAAAAATCAATGACATTACTAATTCCTATGTTGTAATTCGGGTTACTCCTCATATGATAAAATCCCATTTTCCTTTTTGAAGTGGAGCCGATGCCTCCGTAGAATTCAATTTTTTCAGATCCTATTAACTCTACCCTTAATATATGGCTTGTTTTCAGCGTTGCCGCTGCAATTTCTGCGCCACCATGTTCTTCAGGATTGGGGAAAGAAAAGGATAATTTATCCTTATATATTCCTGCAAGATTAGATAAAAAAGGGATTCCCTGAACAGCCAGAGAATCCTCGTTCTTAATTTTGCATAGTTTTGCCTGAATGAATTTTCCTATGACCTTAATGATGTTGTCATAGTGTGATGCAGAGTAATAATCAACCATAGGGAAAGGCAGGTTCAGGAAACTGTGCATGTTCAATTTTGGGAGCATAGCTTTATAAGTGCTTTCCCTTTTAAGGCTGATTATACGGTTGCCTTTGAGAAAATCAGTATTCCCTGAGAATGATTCTGAAGCCGGCATTCCTGGTGGAAAGTATACACCCATTTGATAAAGTATTTCGTCAGTAATTGGCTGACTTTGTTTTTTCTTCATTTTAAATCCTCCTTTTATTAAAGATAGCCGCTGAATATACACGGCAAAATAAAAAAGGACATCAAAGATGTCCTCATAATAGTGAATAAGACCTACTGCTAGGAATTAAGTAAACGGACTGCGTGCTGCAGAACCATAAATAAAAAATGTTTTATACAGTATAACAAATCAAAGGCGGCATGACAAGAAAAAAGTCAAAAATTCCGCCCGGCGGAAAAATTGAGAGGTTCACATGGAAAATTCCGCCCGGCGGAATTTTTAAAAAATAATACAGGCATATAGCAAAACTATACACCTGTATTTTCCTTGACCAATTCGTAATTCGGACGGATATTGATTGAAAGTATATCGTCCAACCCTTTACCAAAGCCCGGATTCCAAAAAGCGACTCCTATATGGAAGTCCTGCAAAGACAGGAATTCTATGATTTTGTCTTCATACATCAGGACAGACTGATTAATATACTTGTCAGAATCATATGCAATAATCAGTATCCGGCAGCCGCGCGATTTTAGGTAATCCAGTACAGTAAAACCGTTTTCAGATTGCTCCAACAATTTGCTAAATGAGTTTACCCCGGGAATTGATATCACGGGAATGCGGAGAATGTGGTTGGCATAGATAGCCTTTTTTTCTCCTTCCGTAATATAGCAGACCGTGTAATCATCATGTGCTGGATTGTCGTACAATCCGATATGGCTTCCTGAACGGCAGCCGTTTATATATGCGTTTGCCAATGCGCCGGTTGTCGTTTTGGTTTCAAAGTAAGAAGAAAAATTATTGTACTTGTTCTTTTCCTTTCCTGAATCATCAACCTGTGGATGATCCAGGCGTATCCTGAGTCTGTATAGGCAGTGGTTGTGATCGTATAGCGGAATTAAAATGCCGGATGTGCCGGAAAAAGTCCATTTTCCGTCTTGCTTTTGATAAAAACCGGGTACGCCTTTTAAGGAGCTGAATTCATGGATCAGTTCCAGTGCAATACGTTCCCTGTCATATGCGTTGTAATGGGAACTGTTGTTTACCGGAAGGGAGCGCAGCATGGAACGCTGTATCAGTTCTATCGGCCAGCCTTCCTTTGCCAGATATCGTACATGCATCTTGTTTAAGTGCAGATGCTTTAAAAAAGAGCGGTATATAAGGTCGAGTTCATGGTTTGGCTTTGCCGGAACTGATAAAGTGTCATCAGCCATGCGGTTTTTGGACTGATCCGAAGGAATCTGCTTCGGACGTTCCTTTCGCGGGTGCCGCTGATTGTATCCGCTGTTCTGAAGCAGCCACTCGTCACGGTCGGCATCATATAGTTCGCGGTCTTTATACAGACAGGAACCGTCAGTTGTTTGTTTGATATAGACGTATTCCCTGTTGTTTACCGGACTTATAATGTCTATGCCTGAAAGAATTCTTCGGCAGTAGTAGAGCTGCGTGGACGGACTTGCTTCCTGAATGGAGCACCAGTCGGGTTTTCCGCAGATTGGGCAAGGTTCTCTTTTGGAGACGTTTCGAAAATTTGACATTTCATCCTCCTTTCACGATTGCCGATAAGCAGTCGTTGGACAATGCAATTTGCCTGTCCTGATTAGAATCAACCTGTGATTCACGTGCGGCATATGTGCGCAGAAAAAGGCACGAACAGGCAAAAGCCTGATAATGCCCCTGGTTAAAAAATAAAATAGTCAATAGTGAAAGTATAATACAATTATTTTATCGTGTGCAATAAATGGTTTTTATTTAAAATTCCGCCGGGCGGAAAAATGAGTACAATAATTCATGAAAGTGTGCAGATTTTTTCGATATGGGACAAACATATCTTTTTTGGTTGAAAAATTCCGCCGGGCGGAATTTTTGGGGAGAATTTATGATTAGGATATTGATTTTTCCGCCGGGCGGAAAAAATAATTAGAGAAAACTTGATTAATTGAAAAAAATCTAGTATCATAAAAAATGACATGGGAAAGAAAAAAGCGACATAGGAGAAAATGATACAGCACTCAGCAGGAAGGAGACATTATGTCAGAGAAAACTTGGAAAGAAAAAATGGAGGCTCTGCTAAAACAGAAGAAGTGGGATATGAAAGACTGGCATAGGGCATTGGGGCTGAATCAGTGGCAGCTGGAGAACCTGATGGCTATGGATACGACGCAGTTGGATCCGGAAAGCCTTCAGAATATCTATGATGACACAAAGGCAGCAAAATTAGACAAGAAGATGATGAGGTTCGAATCGCCGGTTATAATTGTTGTATGGACACATAAGGGAGGGACGGGAAAATCTACAACAGCAATGAATATGTCGTATGAGCTTTCGCGGAGAGGTTATAACGTGCTTGGCATCGACATTGACAGCCAATCGGACATGTCGAGTGTCCTTTATCCCAATTATCTCGAACAGCCCGATGTCAGCTTCTATGAGGCTTTCTCCATGCATGACGACTTTATGGAACCGGGATATATAAGGCATACCGAGTATGTGAATTTAGATATTATACCGGGTTCGGCTAAGTGCGAAGGACTGGAAGGGCAGCTTGGTGTACTGGATCAAAACATAAGAGGCCGTATATGGGAAAAATGTCTGAGAACCATACGGAAGGACAACTACTATGATTTTATATTTGTAGATATGGATAAAACGGCGGGGCTTATGAACGTTGCAGCGCTGGCAGAGGCTGATTTTGTATTGTCTCCTCTGGAACCTGCTATTTTTGCAGTGAAAGCCGTTCCACCGGTTTTGGCCCAGGTGGAGGAAGTGCGCAAGAATAATCCCAAACTGAAAATTTTGGGGTTTCTGTACAATAAAGTGGATATGCGTAAAAAGAGATCTTTGCCCGAATCCCTCGAGCTGGTGGAGGAGATAGCACCGGGGCTTGCCTTCAAGAGTTTCATAAAAAACGATGCCAATATTGATAATTCGCAGCGTGAACATTATCCGCTAGGGGTTTACAATAGAAGCTGTGCAGCAAACAAACAGATGATAGAAGTTGCAGATGAATTGCTGGAGAAGGTTAAGGAAAAATCAGATAAGGTGGTGAAGTAAATGGCTGGCAAAAAAGGTAGTGTAGATAATGCCGCATTCTTAAGGCAGGTATCCGCAAATGCACAATCCGCTACACAGGATGTTTCAAAGACGATGGAAAAAATAGGCCTGGGTGAGATTGCGGAAAAGGGAAAAAAGAAGTTAACTCATGTTGACGTTTATAAAATGGTGGATGCTCCGGAAGAATGGAATAAATATCCGAGATTGAAAGATAACCAGGTAGAGAAATATCTTGAACTAAAGATGTCGATTTATGAAAAAGGTATCGAGGATCCTCCTATTTTGTGGGAAAGATCAGACGGTAAATATATGATACTGGCCGGACATAACAGGCGTGATATCAGCTGTGAAATCATACAGGAATGCCGTGAGGAACCGGGGTTTGAGGAGGAAAAGTATCGCTATCCGGCCTGCATCGTATATGCGGCGGACGAACTGAGTGAGGAACAGGCTAGAGGAATTATAGATGATACAAACCTTTACCGGGACTTTTCAAAACTTCCGCAGAAAGTGAAAATAGAAATTATCAAATCGAGAATGGATGTTTACAAAAGAAGGCGGTACAGCAAAGGCGAAAGGATAGATCAGCTTGCAAAGGAGCTGGGTATCAAGAAAACGGCAATTTATGAAAACCTGTCGATCAGTGAGAACGTCTATGCACCATTACAGGAACTGTACTATGATGGGAAACTGAAGAGAAAAGCGATATTAAAGTTTACATACTTTGATGGAGACACCCAGCAGTGGATATATGAAAATTTCAAGGATCGGATAACAGAGGCAAAGGTGAATGCACTAAAAAAGAATATGAACCGGGATGCTATCGCAAACGTATTTAATGCGGAAGCACAGGGTATTAAGAAGCTGACTGTAGAGATTCCTGCAGACCGTGTAGAGGAATTCAGGGGAATGCTTGAAGAGTGGTTGATAAAGGTTGGAAAATAAAATAAAAAAATTAGTAGAATTGGTAAAAGGATACCGGAGTTATGAGACTTCGGTATCCTTTTTTTGTAACGGCATAGGGAACTGTTCGGGCGTTGCAAATGAGCTTATATAGAACTCATCCTTGCTGATTGCGTCAAGATACTTGCTGATTGGGAAACGTGATTTTCTGCCAATGTATCCTGATTTGCGTATGTAGTAGTTTGTCATGTCCATTAGGTACTCTATGTCATCTTCTTGATACGGATATTCTGTGTATAGAATTTGGCGCAGTACACATAGGGTCTCCGGTTTGCAGTGGTAAAACCCGGACTTATTGAGAATTACACGTTCTAATAGCCTTAAATATTCGGCGTATAGGAATTGGGGAGCTGCCATATAATCACCGCCTTTGTAATACTTTTCTTTGATTAAATTATATAACAAATATTTCAAAAAATCAATATAATGTATTACGCATAAAAATTAAAAAACAGTGAATATACAAGAAAAAATAATGTAATACACTATAATGTATTACACATTTTTGTGATACAGATAAAAAATTTTTTACTAAAAAACTATGTAATGTATTACATATTGAAAAAGAGCAAGAATGGTGTATAATAAAAGAAAAAGAGTCTAGGAGGATATAGGCATGTCAGGTACTGAGAAAAAAGCAAAGGCTCCAACGCCGTTTCGCATAGAGCAGGAAACTGCGGATAGGTTTCGGGAGGCAGCGAAGGCGTTTTCAAATCAGGATGCTGCACTGAATGCATTGTTGGCAGCCTTTGAAAGAGAAAAGATACAGGAAGCAAATCCGCAGTTTTCAGAAGATATGAATGTATTTGAAAAATATCAAAGGTGTTTGTCGGCAAAATTTGCCGATGTGCTAAAAGCACTGTCGACAGCGGATGACAGAGCAAGGGTGGATGTACAGAAACTTCTGGACTCCAAGGATGCTATGATCACCGAGCTGCAGGAAGCCTTAGAGGGTGCCAGGAAGCATAAGCAGACATATGAAGAATTGTATAATGGGGCGGAAAAAGAGAAAAAGGCGATTGAGACCAGCCTGCATAATGAACAGATGGAAACAGAAAGACTAAGACAGGAAATGCAGGAAAAGGCGGATCAGCATGCCTCTATATTGTCTGATAAGGAAAGACTGAATGATATTTTGAGCCAGAATGTATCAGAACTTCAGGCAAAAATAAGTGAGTATCAGGAATACCCGAAGCAGATGCAGGAGAGAGATGTCCAGATTAAGGAGCTTAATATAAAAGTGCAGGAGCTTGAAAGTCAGATAAAAGATTCAGAATATCAGCATAAGGTGGAATTGCTGGATATTGAAAGAAAGCATGAGAAGGAAAAAGCTGATATAAAAGCGCAGTTCGATGAAAAACAGGAAGTTCTTAGGGAGAAATATGAGAAGGAGATAGAGAAATTAAGGCAAAAATTGGAGGAAAGTCAAAAGAAGGGATAGGCAATTTGCCGATTGTGCACGGTATTCATACTTATATTGTTTTATAGTTTTAATGAGATTGACAAACACACATTATTTTTGTATAATTTGATGTGTGAAAAGTCAAAGGAGTGATTGCTGTGCAGGCTAAGGATACAATAAATTTATTATTAGAAAATTCCCCAAGCGGAACAATTACTGCAAAACAGGTGACAGAATGTGGGGTACATCGAAGTGTGTTGCAAGAGCTTGTAGAGACGGGAGATTTATATCGTTATGGGCGGGGGCTCTATATACGAAGTGATACATGGGAAGATGACTTTTATCTGCTTCAATGTAAATATGGACGAGGGATTTATTCCCATGATACATCATTGTATTTACTCGGATATTCAGATAGGACGCCGGCGAAATATACAATGACGTTTCCTAAAGGATATAATGCCCCTTCTCTGAAGCAGGAAAGTATCATAATCAGACGCGTTATACCAGATAATTATTCATTTGGAATTATTGAAATAAAATCACCAAGCGGAAATCCCATCATGATATATGATCTTGAAAGGACGTTGTGCGATATTGTGCGTGGAAGTGGCAGCGATATTCAAGTTGTAAATGAAGCAATGAAGCGATACGCAGCTTCTAAGGAAAAAAATATTCATAAACTGATGAAGTATGCCGAACAGTTACGTGTGGGACCCAAGATACTGCGTTATATGGAGGTATTGTTGTGATAACCAAAAATCCGATGCAGCTTAAAGCGTTCATTAAGAAAAAGGCGGCTGAGAAAAATATCTCGGCCCAACTTGTCATGCAGAATTATATGTTGGAACGCTTGCTGGAAAGAATTTCCCTTTCCCCATACAAAAAGAATTTTATATTGAAAGGCGGTTTCTTGATTTCCGCAATCGTTGGACTGGATACACGGACAACTATGGATTTGGATACGACAATAAAAGGTTTTACGCTAACCCATGAATCCATTCGGACGATTTTTGCAGAGATATGTATGGTTGAAGTAGAAGATGATGTAAAATTTTCGATAGAGAATATTTCGGACATACGAGAAACAGATGATTATCCAGGGATACGTGTTTCCCTTAAAGCAATCTATTCTCCAATCAGCGTACCTCTTACGGTTGATGTTACGACGGGAGATATTATTACTCCTAGAGAAATTGAGTATACATTTAAGCTGCTATTTGATGATCGGACGCTTAGTATTCTGGCTTATAATCTGGAGACGGTTCTGGCAGAAAAGATTGAAACCGTGCTGTCACGCAGTATTGCCAATACGCGCCCAAGAGATTTTTATGATATACATATTATTTATGTTCTGCGTGGTACAGAATGTGATAAAGATATTTTAAGACAGGCATTGGAACGGACGACTAAAAAGCGAGGAAGCGGTCATGTGATGCAGAATTTTATGGATATTATCGAAGAAATCAGAGCTAGTCATCAAATGCAGAGTCTTTGGAAAAAATACCAAAATAATTTTGATTATGCCAGTGATATTTCTTTTGAGGAAGTCTGTAATACAATTCAAAGTATTATGAGTGAAGTTATGGTATAAGGCATGTGTTTTTAAAGATTATAAGAAGATTTAGCCTCTTTCAAAAATTATGAAAGAGGCTATTGTTTAAAATGAGATAGAATGCCGTATTGCCGTTAAATGTCCGTCCTCTTCTAGTTCGCATGAATATATTGAATCGAGAGGAGGGGAAGAGATCAGCAGGCTGTCCGGACAAAAATATACGGGAAAGCTTTCTAATAGTGGCACGTTCTGTATGTGAGAGTATAACGTCAGCGCCATTGACAGGTTTTCTGTCAGGTAGATAACGAATGGCGCAAGGTATTCATCAGAGTGCCTTTGGATCCAGATGTGCAGCATTTTAAGCCGGGTAAGGTTGTTTTTTATCCAGTTTCCATACTCCCTGCAGGAGAACACAAAAAGCCATATATGCTCATTCCCCTTGAAAACAGGATGTGTTGCATTGCAGCAAAGGACGGCATCAATGGTAAAAGGGGTAGAGCCGATTTTTGTGCTTTTTAAGTATTGCAATGAGGCGATATAGGTGCTATATTGCTGCTGGAACCGTATCAGGAACTGGTTTAATGATGCAAGCTCCAGCTTGCGGACAGTGGAAATGGATGCAGTAGCTGCCTGATGGCAGTCCGGGGTGATGGAGGCCATATATGTATACGCTGCCTGGGATAAACAGTACAGACGGAGCGGAGAGGCAGTAGCCAATACTCCGTCTGTTTGTTTCGCGGTGTCTGTAAAGGCATATCGAAGAATAATTCCGGCTTTTTTTAGTTTATTCAGGTTGCTTAGGTAGGATGGTTTCTGATAGCCCTGATGCAGCGTGTGGTTAAGCAGGAATGCTATATTATTGCTGTTTGTGTATGGATAGTGGGCCAAAATCTTCATTATTTCAATGTCGATAAGATTGATAATCCGCTTTTGCAGCAAAAGTTCGATTTCAGAGTGGCTGCAGTTTTTATTGCTGTTTTCGAGCAAAAGTTCCCACCCGGGGTTCATATGGAAAGGGGTTTTTGCAGTAAAAGGTTCCGTTTCTGCTATTTCTTTATAGTTCATAAGTCCTCCTTATATTTTATAGAATATCATCAATATTTTCGCTGCCGTCAGGCAGTGAATTTGGGGGTGTTTGGTCTGTATTCCCTGAGTTGTTCGATATGGGCTTTTTGACTGCGCTCTGAAAATAGCTTAATGGCGTTCCAGGAAGGAAGCTGTAGTTTGTTTCCTGCTCCTGGGAGGGTATGATGTCATCAGGAATATCCAAATCATCCGGAATAGGGCTGTCCGTATTGACAGTAACCGGATAAAAGGCGATGTTGTTTCTCTTTATGTTCTCCCAGTCTGTGGGTTTTAGGAATTCCACAATTCCCTGTAAAGCGGGAAGAGGACGCCCGTTTCTGGTTGTAAAGAAGGTAACTTCCTGAAAATCCTTCATTCTGATATCAATTTCCTCAAGGAAATTCTTCTGTGTTATCATTTCCCGGCTGGAAAATGAATAATGCGGAGAACTGTCAGTGATGGCAGTTTCTGTTGTTGACTGCTGTACTTCTGCCACATCATGCACGCCTGCCAAAGCAGAGAAAATTTCCATATCAGAAAGGGAAGACCGCCCGAATACAATGATATGGGCGCACCCAAGAATGACGCCTTTCAAATATTTGGTGATTTCGTTCTTTTCCATCTGATCCAATGTCTGGATTGCAACAGTCATTGCGACCCGGAACTTACGGAATAATGAGAAGTTTTTTTCTAGTGAAGGATGGATCAGCACGGGAAGCTCGTCTACATAGAAAAAGTGAGGGACGCGCGTAAATTCCGTTCCCGGGCGGGATAACACTGCATTGTTGAAGGAAAGCAGAAAGAACAGTCCGAATGCAACGGCATCGGTGTCGCCGCTGGCAAGGTTGTAGTTACATACCGTAACTTCGCCATTGGCTAATGCCCGGTCAAAATCAATGCTGTTCTGCGAACAGAAAATCTCCCTGTTGGCAGGCATCAGCAGGAACTCATTGATAATGTTACGGGTACCGCGGCTTTGATCCTCCATTTTATCCCTGCCTTTTCCGAGCAGATCTTCACGTATGTATTGGATAATAAAGGCGTACTGTTTTGTGCTCTGGTCCAGTTCTTCCAGTTTATCAACGTACTCCGTAAGTAAATTAAAATTATTGATGATTGCCTGTAAGTCTGTAGGCGTGGCCTGGCGTTTTCGCAATATGGGTACGGTTGCCATCACCAGAATGGCAAGATTGGCAATCATCTGGCGGTTCAGACCGGTAAAGTAAGAGTCTGCTTTTCCCTTTAAGTCCGTTATTGCCTGCATGACATCGGAAAAAATGACGGCTCTCTTTACGATCATCTGGTTTTTTGCCTCATCTTCCATATGGGTAGGGATGTAAAACGGGTTTAGTCCGATAGTGTTCTTTTTGTGCTTTCCGTCTGTATCGCGGACTGCATCTATCCGGTTGTATGGAATGCCGCGCACATCGCACAGGCGGCATACATCGTCCGTTAAGGAATCGTCCGGAGCAAGAACGGTAAGTCCGCATATGGGATAATTAAGGCGGATATTTTCCAGCTCCGCCTGTATATCCTTAAGTTTGTGGTCAATGTCTGCAGGTGATATACTTTCCGGCTGTTTTACAATAGGAATGCAGTCGTTGACGGAAAAACTTCGTGTATTGGCGGGAGGGGAGTATGCGATAAGACCGGCGGATTCCAGCTGCTTTACATGGAATTTCTGCATATCCTCTGCTTTGCACCGCATATTTAAGTCGTCACGGATAGCTGGAAGAATTGTGGAGGACGTTTTTCCTGTACCGGAGGTCCCGTCAATCAGCGTGTGCAGGAAACGGTCTTTTGCATATATAGTAATGTTTTTTCCGGTGTTTATGTCACGGACAATATTCATGTTATACGAAATCTCATTTTTTTTCTGGGATTCCGGTTCTATGGAATGTGTTATCTTATATGCCAGTACTTTTTTGCGGCACGCAGGATCCCGGAGTGCAAAAAAGACTCCCTTTGATAAGAGGAGGCCGATAGGGATAAGGGGCAGCTGCGTTACTATACGTCCAAGCAGTAATACCATATTTTTTGTAAAAGCCTCATCCACGGGAAGGCGCAGGATTGCCGGGAGAAAAATACGGGACAATCCGCAGTAAATCAGTGAGAGCAAAATCAGGAAAACGGAGGATAGTATGCTTCCCAGGCAGAGCAGCTTTATCTGATGGAAGTTATAAAAAGAATACTTTGTGCCATAGAGATAAAGCAGTATTGGAGCGACTATCCAGAATACAAGGTATACAGGGTGCAGGGGGATAAAGCTGTAATCAAGTCGGTAAAGGGAAACGAGAAATCTGAAAATAAAATGCAGCATATGCAGGAATAAGATCAGGTATCCGGCATTAACGGGCAGCATAGCGCGGTTTCCCTTTAAATTTTCCGCGGCCTGTTCTCTGATACTTTGAAAGTAACTTGTAAGGAAAGACGTTTTACTCAATATAGATCACTCCTTTCTGTAAGAGATAACTGCCCGGTAAAGTCGTCAAAATCAATCATGGCGGGCAGCCAAAGGTTTTCTTTTTTAAAATATGCGCTCTGCATGGCAGGTGTCTGATACAGGTCTGCCTTTTTGTCCAAAAAACAGATATGCACACAGGCATTTTCCGGCTTCTGAAGGATATTGGACAGCTCAGACATAAACTGGACTGCATCCTTTCGGTCTGAAACCAGCAATATGAGCAGGCAGTCCAGTGCTTTCCGGTGTTTCCGCAAAAAAAAGCGGACACGTTCGCGTCCGCCAAGGTCGTGCACAATATCCTCGAATATGATTACGGATTGGGAAGAATCCGTATTTTCAAAAGTGTTATAAAAAAAGAACCGAAGCTCCCCTGTATCAGACAGGTACTGGGAGGGATTGTATTTCCATGCCTCTAAGTTCTGCAGTCCCATATGGAACAGGATTTGTGGAAACCATAGCTGTAGACGATATTCTTGCTGAAAAAGAAAAGGTATGTTATCTGCCAGCCTGTGGTTAGGAATGGCATACAAACGCATACCCTGTCTAATACGGTAATGCAGAGTGGCGTAGTGGCGGTTATCCAGTATGCTGTAAAATTTCTGTTTCAGACGTTTCAAAAAAAGCGCGTCCTGATTGGAAACGCGCTCATCCTGAAGGGATGTATCATATAGGAATTCTTTTTTCATAAGGACGGCATCGTTTAATGAGATATCGGGATATTGCCTGCACAGATTCCTTAAAATCATTTTGTCGTTTCCTGACAGCAGGCATAAATAAGGATAGCTGCCATTCTCCATAATGTCGCAGAATGCTGAAAAATGTATTGCTTTATCCTGTTCCTTCTCCAGAGCCTGCCATATGCGGATGGCCTTTAGCAAGATCCGGTATACGGAATAGGGCGATTTCTTTACCGGCGGCAATTTTACTTCCGTGTTTAATGTAAAAACAAGGGCATTTTTCATTACATTCTTGCCAAGAAACAGATCAGAATCCATATATTGTGACAGCTTATTTTCTAATGCAGCATCTCCCTGCGTACGGTTATCCAGCTCTATGTAGTAATTGCCGTATCCTGTTTCAAGCAGACCGTCACATCGGGGTGTCTGTTGTTTTTCCGATGCTGCCTGATAGCGTGCCTCCAATTGCCATACGGGGAGAATTTCAAGGTATGGGCAGGAGAGATACGCAAAGTATAAATCGTTGGTGTGGATGCGGTGTGGGAGTTGCTGCTGGCTTGTCGGGGGTCTGCGCTCAAGGTCAATCTGCTTTGTGCTTAAAAAAGTACTGCTAAAAATCTTTTCCAGGCGCGTTTTCCCTTTTGCAGTCAGGATGAAATACCTTACACGATTGGTATTTGGCAGGGTCTTACCCGTTATGTATCCCTGTTCTGTGAGCTTTTTCAGGCTCAGTCGCCCTCCAGTGGTGGAAATGCCATGAAGTCCAGTGGCTGATAACTGCTGGTAGGTTAATGTATTTGCCTGAGCGAGAATAAAGAGGTCGCAGTCGCTTTTGCTCAGGGAAAGCAGGCCGGCTTCCTTAATCAGTGTATCTTTGTAATTTAGTGTGTTTTGCATTTATTTAAGTGCTCCTTTCTGTTCAAAATAAAAGCCACAGAATCTGTAGCTTAAATAACCTGTTGCCAGGAATTTGATCTGTATTTTGTCCAAAAGGAACTAAATGCTAATAATAACAAAGGTATTGTAGCATATGAAAGTTATAGCTGGCAAGATATAAGTGGTATTTTATAGTGTGTTTTATTGTGTGTGAAAATAATAGATTAAATTATAAGTTCGTTTCTTTCATTCTACGTGGGGACGCAAAGTTGTACATTGCATAAAAGGGATTGAAAATTCTTTTGGCAGAACATAACATAATTTTGTTTATATAGACAGTTTTTTGTTCAAGAACAATAAAAAGGTGAACATTCGCTTAAATACTTTCAAAATTACTGTTTAAATCACAAAGAACCAGTATCCTATATGGGACTAATCAAAGAAACAGAAGATTATTTAGAGTAGAGGAGAAAAGATAAAAACATGTCTTTAGCAGTATGTGTATTAGCAAAAAACGAGGAAAAACGGATTGCAGATTGCATAAGACCAGCATTACGTCATGCAAACGAAGTTATTGTAGTTGATAATGGAAGCGAAGATCGTACAGTTCAAATTGCAAAAGAGTTAGGCGCTACTGTATTATTTTTCGGATGATTTGTTTGATCTAGCAAGAAATAAGTATTTAGAGTATGCTCATTCCGAATGGATATTGGCACTAGATTGTGATGAACGTATGTATGAGAGAGATTTGATTAGAATAAAAAAGGTAACGGATGAGGATAAAGATTCAAATGGTTTTTTTATACCTTCATTTCAGTATTATGGTAATGGACAATATGCTCTTTTCTTTATTTCAAGGTTGTATAGAAAACAAGAAGGAATTTTTGTGGAGACGAGAAGGTACATATGCAGTATTTGTATAAGCTTATTATGCGCAGAAAAAATATGAGCAGGCATTGGGCTATATAGATGATGCAATGAAATACATGTCAATGTATCCGCATCATCATATAAATAAATGGTGGATTTGTAAACTGTGTTCTGAGAATTACGAAATAGATGAAAATATTTTATCTGAATTTTACTTGGAAAATTTGAAGTTACCATTATCAAAAAATACAATTTATCCACATCAAACTAATTTTATACAATCAATAAATTTTGATGAATTGAGAAGGAGATAAAAATGATTTTACGTGGTCGAACAAATGGTGAATGGAAGTTAGTTATTTAAGTGATAGATAATTCCCTGTTTGAAAACTGATAAAACAGCAAAGGAGGCATGAGACAATGCTTCAGATAGCAGTCTGTGAGGACGAACAGGGATAACCTCATAGGCATCTTGAAACCACTTTTAGACAATTACATAGAAGAGTACCGGGTCACAGATTATAATGAGATGCTCTCCATACGCATTGAGGGCGGCGTAGAAAAGGAAGTAAGGATAAAGAACAGCGACCAGTAAGCACAGGCGGGAAAGGTACTGGAATCGGGTCTTTTGGTATAATTTAGAACCAATTTAGAGAAAAATCATAAAAAATCTGTACTTCAGGGAAAAATCTTTACCTCGGGGTGAAAGTATAAGATTTTATGTACAGTTTCCGATAATAAAAATAACAGTGCAGTATATGCGCGGAAATGAAAAACGGATTTTAAGAAAAGGATCAAGGAGGAGAAAATATGATATCAGTAATTATGCCTACACATAATAAATCCATGTATTTGAACTTTACCTTGTTGGCTTATAGAAATCAAACAAGTAAAAATTTTGAAATTGTATTGGTTGATGATGGTTCCACTGACAATACACGAAACGTTTACGAAGAAAATAAGGAATTTCTAAATATTACTTATTTGTATCAAACAAAAGGTAATGCTGCAAAAGCAAGGAACGTGGGCTTAGCACATGCAAAGGGCGATATGATCGTTTTTGCAGATGACGATAGGATACCATGTGAAGAATACATTTTAACAATAGAAAAAACTCTAAAAGGTCGTAAAAAATCGGTTCTTATAGGTTATAAAGAAGAAATTTTGACAGTATATCAAAGATTCATCAATTTACAGGATTCTGTAGAAGCGGTTGCACGCAGAAAACTATGCTGCAAAAAAGAGGATAAGATTGAATGCGGCGAAGTTCTGATAGATGAGAATGATATTCTGAATAATTTTTCTGATACAATGAAAAATATGTTTCTTAAAGTCCCCTATGATAATTATATGTTTGTTACAGACAAGCTTGGTAATGAGATGAAGGGCTTTCGTTTGGGATGGGCAATGGCGACTACTGCTAACATTGCATTTTGTCGTGAGGGAGCAGAAAAAATCTTTTTTGATGAAAATTATGTCGGATGGGGAGTGGAGGATATTGATTTTGCATACCAGTTAAAGGAAGCGGGATTTAGCTTTTTCTTTTGCAAGGAGGCAATAAATTACCATCAAAAGCATTTGACGAATTCTAAAAAATGGGAAACTTTCAAGCGGAATATGACATATTTTTGTATTAAATATCCAAATTTAGATGTGTTCTTTTATTATCAGTCGTTCCAAAGCAGAGACAAATCGTTCGATTATTTAAAAGGGAATGAAATGTTAATGGAAATAGAAGAGCAAAAGGATGACAGCATTGTTAGGTGTTTCGTAAATCATATGTTCCATTTATGGAAAGAACAGCAAAGCGGTATATTTGAGCAATATAAAGGAGAAATCAATGAGTCAAATTGTTGTAAATGATCTGCATAAAGATTTTTATGTGAATGTATCAAAAGGTTCTGGAGTGACTGGAATGGTGAAGAGTCTTTTTAGCAGAGAGAAAAAAACAGTCGAAGCAGTCAAGGGACTGGATTTTAAAATAGAAGAAGGAGAAATGGTAGGATTTTTGGGACCTAATGGTGCAGGAAAGTCAACTACGATAAAAATGCTGACAGGGATATTGACACCTTCTAACGGTGAGATATCCGTGTGCGGTCTGACACCTTGTAAAAAGCGGCAGCAGAATGCAAAAAACATAGGGGTGGTGTTCGGACAGAGGACACAGCTATGGTGGGATCTGCCCGTGAAAGAATCATTTCTTCTGCTTAAGAAAATGTATGAAATTGAAACGGGAACATATGAGGATAATATTGCCTATTTTACGGATTTATTAGATATGGAAGACTTTTTGGACAGGCCGGTAAGACAGCTTTCCCTGGGACAAAGGATGCGCTGCGATCTGGCGGCGGCTTTCTTACATAATCCGAAAATTATTTACCTAGACGAGCCGACGATCGGCTTGGATATCACGTCTAAAAAGAGGATAAGGGAGTGCATAAAAGAAACGAACAGAAAACGTAAGACTACGATCATTCTGACGACTCATGACATGGCGGATGTAGAGCAGCTGGCAGACAGGGTGATGGTGATCAATCATGGAAAAATGGTCTATGACGGAGATATGGCAGGATTACAGCAACAGTACCGCCGCAGCAGGAATGTTGTTTTTACTTTAAAGGACAGCAGGGTGGCATTCACCGGTTTTAGGATGGACAATCAGCGGATCGAATGGCAGCAGCGTGCAGAAGAACTGATCCTGAAGGTGCCGGCATCCGTTTCGGCGGGCGAAATGATTTCACTTGTTATGGCACAGTATCCGGTGGAGGATGTCAGAATCGAAGAGACACCCATAGAAGATATTATTGAGGAGATCTATAATCAATGAGAAAAAAAGCAGATAAATACCTGGGGCTTTTATGGATACGCATGAGAGCGTCCGTACAGTACCGGTTTTCTTTTGTTTCGGGAATTATTTCCACCCTGCTGCAGATTGCGATCCAATATGCGATCTGGACGCAGGTATTTAAAAACCGCGTTTCCATTAATGGATTTGAAAGGGCAGATATGTTTACCTATCTTTTGGTGAGTCAGAGTCTGCTCATAATCTTTTCTTTTCGGAATGCACCGGAAAGAATGATTTCCCAAAAGATAAAACAGGGGGATATTGCGCTGGAATTAATCCATCCGGTTCAGTTTACGTTGGCCAGATTCTTTGAAAATCTGGGAGACAGTGTGATGAACATCGGGATTGCCATTTTGTTTGTTGTGGTATGCGGCTGTGTCTTTCCGGATTTTATCGTCCCCAAAAGTATAGGCTCTGTACTTATGTTTCTGTTAAGTGTGTGCTTCAGCTACCTGATCATGTTTTTTATTAGTGCCATGGCAGGTTATCTAACCTTCTTTACTATGAATTTTTGGGGGATATATAATGCCAAAAAAGCAATCGTAGATTTTCTGTCCGGAGCGTTGATCCCGATCGCGCTATTTCCGGAATCGGTTCGATGGATATTTTCATACCTGCCTTTTCAGAACATTGTGTATACGCCCGTTATGATCTTTCTGGAAAAATATACAATGCGGGAATGTGGGGTACAGCTTCTGATACAGTGCATCTGGATGATTGTCCTGATGTGTCTGAATGAGTGGGTTTACAAAGTCTCGGTACGGAGGATATCAGTAAATGGCGGTTAGAAAATTCTTTTCTTTATATGGGGCGATGCTGTTAAAAAACATGCGCGAGAGTACAGCCTATAAATTTGATTTTATTCTTGGGATTTTGGCACATTTGCTGATACAGGCATCCTCTCTGCTGTTGGTGATGACAGTCTACACACATACAGACTCCATGGGCGGGTTTACTTTTGAGCAGAGTCTTATTTTGTATGGGTGTTCCCTGCTTGCGACAGGAATTGAGGAGTTCTTTCTGCATAATGTATGGTCCATCAGCAGGCATGTGAACATGGGGACTCTGGACAGCGTACTGCTCCGCCCGGTCAAGCCTATCCTGATGCTTGTCATGGATGGCACCAGCATTCATGGTTTTATTTTGGGGATCTGTGGTGTGGTTTGTCTGATCGTCGGATTTGCGCAGGGCGGGATTTCTTTTGGAGGGTGGAAATGTCTGTGGCTTATTTTGTGTTCTGTCAGTGGGGCATTTATTATTTTTTCCATCACATTGATCATGGAGACGCTGGCTTTTTGGTTCACGGATGTAGTGAATGCAGTCGTTATGGTGGATAACCTGCGTCAGTTTGTACGTTATCCGATCACTATTTACCAGCCATTTATCAGAAATATTTTGATTTTTATTATTCCGTATTCGTTTACCTCCTTTTTTCCGGCAGCCCTCATGCTGGATATGGAAGAGTATTCGTATTACGCATATTTTACACCGCTTATCGCATTAAGCATGGTGATAATTGCAAGTCTGTTCTTTCAATTTGGATTGAAATTTTACCATAGCTCGGGTGGCGGGCAGTAATTTTTAAAAAGAAGTTTTACCGTATTGGAAGCATGTCTGAAAACGGAGATAATAAACGTTTAATGAA